>JACSRF010000409.1 GCA_014879875.1 Anaerolinea sp. | reverse complement strand
TAACTTAGCGATTTGCTGTGGTCGGTCTCCTGATCACGCCACCCACGTTATTTCTGAACGATTACTTAGTCTTTTTTGTACTATTTCTTTCCATGATTGATGCACTGTCCAAGTGCATTTCGTATTGCACATTCGCTGCTGCCGTCAAAGGCGTGGTAATTTTCGCTCAAACAAGCCGGCCAGGTCTTTAGTACCTTTCCAATGAGATGTTTGCATGATGTACAAGAATTTTTAACGCAAAGGGGCAAAGGATTTTCTTCTTTGTCTCTTTGTGTCTTTGCGTTAAATTCTTTTCTGGCTTGTCCAGGTTAGGGAATGGCGAAGAAGTTGAAGGGAAACGGCCGTCTACTTTTTCACTATCTTCTCGTGGCGTAGGTGTTGGGGGGGGAACGGCCGTCAATCCTCGTCATGAGCAGCAATGTTTCGGGTATAATAACAATGTTTATCAGCAGTATGTGATGACCCTCGTCAGTATGACAAGAGTTGAGAATGCCCAAAAAGAGGAACTCATGCAAGCTCTAGAATTTGAAACCTGGATTGACAAAAACGGGCGCATTTTTTTACCAGAGGAGTTTCAACACGCCTATGGGAAATCTGTTCGCCTGCTTGTGCTGCTTCCAGAGCAGGCCAGGTCGCCCCAAAAACGGCGACAGCCCGGCAGTGCCAAAGGAATCCTTAAGATATTGTTTGAAGACGACGAGCACCTGGATGACTTCAAGGCATACATGCCATGAACCTGTTACTGGACACACAGGCCCTACTATGGTTCGTACTCGACGATTCTCGATTGAGCGAAACGGCCCGGGAAAGCATCGTTGCCGCAGATGCGCGGGTCTTCGTTAGCCCGGCAAGCCTTTGGGAGATCGCCATCAAGACCAGTTTGGGCAAGTACACGCTACCGATGCCTTTTGCAACGTTTTGGGATGATCAGCTGCTGACTAATGACTTTGCCCTCTTGCCCATCTCTGTGTCACATACCGCACGAATTACGGATTTACCCTATCACCACCGCGACCCGTTTGATTGTCAATATGCGGCCTATAATGGTTCTCCCGCAGTTTGTGTGATCATGTCGCCTATGGCGCACTTTTGCTGAAAATTTAGCTCTGGTTTTCTCTGGTGACGCCTGCGTTATCATGTAGAACGAAGTGCTTTCACACAAATTGCGGGAGAACCCTAACAATGCACCACTCATACGCACCCACGATGTACCATCTCGATTAGGATTGAGGCTGGCCTTAGATTAAGCTTCCGACTCTAAATTACTGTACCTATGGTACTGACCAACAGTAACAACAAAACCAGAGGGATATTGATTTAATTTGGATAATCAACCAGCAATAATAACGTCTGCTTTGACCAAGCGATACGGAAATCTAACCGCAGTGGAAGACCTTGATTTAGTTGTGCAGCCTGGCGAACTATTTGGCTTTTTAGGGCCTAATGGCGCTGGCAAAACTACGACCATGCAAATGTTAGCCTGCTTGTTGCGCCCTACGGCCGGCACGGCGATAGTAGCTGGTCACGATGTTGCCAAAAATCCACTAGCTGTTAAAAAGTCAATTGGCTATCTGGCAGAACGTCCTTTTCTCTATGATCAGCTAACCGGCTATGAATTTTTACGGTTCTGCGGTGGTTTGCATAAGATGGCTGATCGTGAAGTTGATAGCCAGTCTGAATTGCTTTTAGAGATGGTTGAGCTGGCGGAACGGGGCAATGAATTAATTAAGAGTTACTCGCATGGTATGCGGCAAAAAATAGCGATGTGCGCCGCGTTGCTTCACCAGCCCCAATTACTCTTGCTTGACGAACCGACAAATGGTCTTGACCCCTTCTCAGCTAGCCAGGTAAAAAAACTACTACGCAGGAGAGCTAATGAGGGCACAACTGTTTTCTTTTCCACGCACATTCTGGAAGTGGCTGAACGTTTGTGTGATCGTCTGGCTATTCTTTATGAAGGGCATTTGATCGCCATTGGCACACTCAATGAGTTAAGAGAAAAAGCACGTTTGCCAGGGTCTGCGTTAGAGGATATCTTTCTAAAACTTACTACAGGTGATAAGGACAATCACCTCGTTACCTCTGCCAAAGGAATTCGCTAATAATGTGGGCGCTTCTACGTGGCAAGCTCTGGATAGTTTACAACCATTGGCGTTACAAATCAGCAGCAACTAAATTACTGACGCTACTAATTTTGGCGGGTAGCCTGGTCACTGTTTGGTGGGGATACACCTATTTACTCCAGCGTTTTGCTCAGATAAGTGGCGCCAGCGCAGGGGTACAAATAGGGATAGCATTAGTTATCCTGTTGTTCTTCTTGGTTACGGCCGTTTTTAGCTTACGAAACAACTTCAATTCTCTCTATCAAACATCTGACTTGAACTTTCTGCGCGTGTTTCCCATTCCATCCATTGCTATCTTCACTGTTAAAGTTCTAGAAGGGGGTAAATTAGCATTGTTGCCGATCACTTTCGGTATCATCGTGTTGTTTTCTTACGGAAAATCCACATATCAAGAGCCTGGATTTTATCTCTGGGCAGCAGGATTACTGGTTGGTCTAACTCTGGTATCTACAGGAATCAGTCTGGCGTTGGTGTTATCGGCAGTCCGTTTCCTCAATCCCCGTTACCTGAATAGGTTGGTTTTGATTGCCTTTATGTTGATGATATCAATCATGATTCTACCCGTAATGGGGGCAAACATCAGTACTCACATGACAATGCTTGTGACACGCTGGTTAAGCAGAGATTTCGCACAGGGTCTCATTATGCCTTTTATTTCCGGATTACCGATCATAACGCTGCTATTTGGAACCACGTTGATTGGGCTATGCTATTGGTTATATGAACGCTCATTCTATTACGGTTGGGCGAGTCATCTGTACGAGGCGGTTTCCAACTTAAAACGAACAAATATTTATCTACACCCTGTCGAGCGTTGGGCGCGAAACATACCCTTGTTGCCTTGCCGAACATTGGTTGCCAAAGAGTGGCTTTTATGGATACGGTCTCCACGCCAATTACTTTCATTGTTTCTGCCACTGGGTTTAGTCGGACTGCTATTACCCCTTTACTTTGTCGACGAGCCAGTACTGCGGGACACCATTCGGGACACTATTTACATTATGATTCCGTTTTTCTTCATAGTCCATATCCCTTTGGCTGTAACAACGTTGAGCACAGAGATGGTGGCCAAAGAAGGGAGAAATTTCGCCCTCTTGCACGTTTTACCCTTAACTGGAAGCAATTTGTTGCAAGGTAAATTATATAGCGTTTTCCTTCCAATGCTTATCAGCGTTGAATCCCTTGTTCTGGGAATCGGTATTTTTCTCCGATTGCCTTTGGAGATAATATTGGTATCGTTCCTGTTAGCTGTTTATCTTGTGTTTGGTTTTGCAGTATCTGGTATTACTATCGGCAGCATTGCAGCAACAATTCGCGCGAGCGAGGCTGGCGAAATTGATAGAACGAATAGTGGCCCAGAATTGGCGGTAGCCGTTGTACTATCGTTGCTGCTAACTATCTTGACTATCCTAAGCGTGGTTTGGATTTTAGAACAGTGGGTATCTACGGAATACCTCCCACTGTGGTGGAACAATTTGCGTAACTTTTCCTTTTTTGAAAGGTTTTTTGCACGGAGTGCATGGGGCATCCTTGTTAGTTTACATGGTTTGTGGTGGTTGCTGGTTGGGATCATATGGAAAGCAAGTGTGTTACGTCTGGAACATTAAGTCAGCATGTTAGCTAATGGCATCAAAAATATCAATGAATCATACACCTCACTCTTCTCGGATTGTCCTATCCAGTACAATTCGGGTTTTGCGATTAATATGGGAGTGCCACCCGATCTTAGTGTTATTACTGACAAGTATAACCGTGCTACAAGGTCTTATTCCGGCTGCAACTTCCTACTGTCCTGTCAGGCGTATTTTGATAGATTTACAGTGGCGATTTCCATCAATTTAGCGTTGACGCGACACTACGCTGCAAAGCTCATTCTAGATGGTGTCGTTCAAGCCATTTCACAGCCCGATCTGGGTCTACAGATTGCCTCTTGATTTTCTTATTTGCCTTTGCGGTATCTTCTCAATATCTCGTGCAGGAGTGCGCATCCTCAGATGCGCATCTGAGGATGCGCACTCCTCTCACCCCCATTTATTAAGATGATACCCTTTGCGTTAAAAAATCCTGACTTTGGAAAAGCCCCAGCCTCAGCCCGCTTCCATGCAAAATTTCCCCAAATGAAGTACAAAAGACGGAAAATTGGTGACGCAATTTGCCAAATTGCGCTGCGTACAGGAGAGCTATGACCACTTACGACATTTTGATTCGCAACGGGTTGATTGTGGATGGCAGTGGCGGTGAGCCGTTTTTCGGCGACGTTGCCATTCAAGGGGACATGATTGCGGCGGTGGGAAAGGTGACGGGCAACGGCCGTCGCACCATCAACGCCGACGGCCAGGCCATCAGCCCCGGTTTTATCAATATGATGTGTTGGGCCAATGAGTCGTTGATCGCCGACGGCCGTTCCCAATCCGACATCCGCCAGGGGGTGACGCTGGAAGTGCTGGGCGAAGGCTTCTCCATGGGGCCGGTCAACGACAAGCTCAAAGCCTACATGAAAGCGCGCCAGGGCGACATCCAGTACGACATCGCCTGGGACACCCTCGACGGCTACCTGCAATTCTTAGAACGGCGCGGCGTCTCCCCCAACGTCGCCTCCTTCGTGGGCGCGGGGGGCATTCGCGCCTACGTCCTCGGCTTCGACGACCGCCGCCCCACCCCCGCCGAACTGGCGCAGATGCAAACATTGGTGCGCCAGGCAATGGCCGCAGGGGCGCTCGGCCTCTCCTCCGCCCTCATCTATGCCCCGGATATGTACGCCGACACGGCCGAATTGATCGCCCTGGCGCAGGCGGCGGCGGCGTACGACGGCCTTTACATCACCCATTTGCGCAGCGAGGGGGCGCGCTTTTTAGAGGCGCTGGATGAATTTTTTACCATCGTGGAGCAGGCGGGCATTCGTGGCGAAATTTACCATTTGAAGGCGGCCGGGCCACGCAACTGGCACAAGCTGGAGGAGGTGATCCGCCGCGTGGAGGCGAAACGGGCAGCGGGTTGGACGATCACGGCCGATATGTACCCGTACCACGCTTCATCTACCGGACTGGACGCCATCATGCCCGGTTGGGCGCTGGAGGGGGGGCACGACGCCTGGGTGGCGCGGCTGCGAGACCCGGAGACGCGAGCGCGGGTGTTGGCCGATTTGCGCTACGCCGGCGACGACCGCGAGAATCCGTTTATGGAGTTGGAGACGGCCGATAACATCTTGCTCACCGCCTTCAAGACAGACGCCTTGAAACCGTTGTGTGGCAAAACACTGACGGAGGTGGCGGCGCTGCGCGGGCAGGACCCATTGGAGGCGGCGTTGAATTTGATCATTGAGGATGACAGCCGCGTGGGGACGGTCTTTTTCAGCATGTCGGAGGCGAATGTGCGCCGCGAAGCAGGCCTGCCCTGGGTCAGCTTTTGCTCGGACTCGGCGTCGTTGGCGGCGGAGGGCATTTTCCTGAACTATCACCCGCACCCGCGCGCGTATGGCGCTTTTGCCCGCGTGTTTGCCAAATATGTGCGCGACGAAGGGGCGCTGACGCTGGCGGAGGGGGTGCGGCGGATGAGCGCCTTGCCGGCGGCGAACTTGAAACTGCGGGGACGCGGCCGTTTGCAGCCTGGCTATTTTGCCGATGTGGTGGTTTTTGACCCGGCGACGATTCAGGATCACGCGACGTTTGCCCGGCCGCATCAGTACGCGACCGGCGTGCAGCACGTGCTGGTGAACGGTGCGCCGGTCATCGCCGCCGGGGAGCATACCGGGGCGACGCCAGGGCGCGTGGTGCGTGGGCCGGGGGTGGCGTAAGGAATAAACAGCCGGTAAGCGTTCAGCCCCCCTGCTGTGGCCGGTCTCCTGACCGTGCCAGTCAGGTGGCTCGGTCAGAGACCGGCCACAGCGGAGGAACGGTAAGGTCAAAAAAGTGACCCTTACCCCATGACTTTGTTGGCTTTCAGTTGGGCTTGCAAGCCGATGACGTGCGCTTCCAGTTCGGCCAGGATCACTTGCTGCTGTGCGATTTTGTCGTGTTCGGCGCGCACAAAACGGCCGAATGGGGCAATGGTATCTTCAATGCGCTGCGTGCCGCGCCGCATCTCGCGGTCAAACTGCTCGCCCAGGCTGGACATGAGCTTGCCACGCAGTTCGGTGAGTTTAGCGGCCAACTCTTGTTTGGCTTTACGGCGACGCGCGGGCAGGATGAGCAAGCCCAGGGTAGCCGCGGCGACGCCGGCCAGGATGCCGGTCACGTCTATCCAGACGACGTGGGCGGCGATGGCGATGGCCACGCCGACGCCGACGCCGACGCCGGCCAGCCCGGTACTGACGACGGCATTGCGCGCCGCTTCGGCTATTTGTTCTGCTTCTTGCGCTTTGTCGTAGCTGGCGACAGCGCGACGGGTGGCGCTGCCGATGGAGTCTACGAGCCGCTGCCGGTCATAAGCGAGCGTGCCTTCGCGTGGACCGCCCTCACCGACGATGCGCTGTTTGTGTTCGTCTTTGCGTTTTGCCAGGTGGTCGGCAACGGCCGTCCACTGTCGTAAATCCTGCTCCACCATCCAATCTACCAACTCGCCAACGCGCCGCTCAATTTGCTGCGGCGTGTCGGCGACGACATCTTCGGCAAAGGCATTTTCCACATGTTTGGCGCGAATCAGGTCAGGGATGCGCGCGATACGGATCATCTCGTCAAAGAAGTCGTTGCCGCGCGCTTCCATTTCGTAGAGCAGGTTGTCAATTTCGCTGAGGCGCGCTTTGAAGTTGCGCTGCATGTCGTCGCTGTAATAGGTCATCTGCCCTTCGATGTCCTGGAGCAGTTGGCGGTCGTCTTGCAGCGAGGCCAGGTCAGCTTCGACCTGGCCAAGCTGTTTTTTGACCAGTTTGTGCCCGACGCCGAGGGGGTTGAGGAGTTTGAGCCGGAAACGGCCGTCATCGTCCAGCGTGTCGTAGATGAACTTCTCCAGCGCTTCAAAACCGCTGGCTGGCCAGACGCGCGGATTGCCCGCCTTTGCTTCCTTGGCCAGCTTGGCCGAGACGGCAAAGACGGCCTGCACGTCGCCGATCAGGTTGCGCGCAGAGTTGGTGACAAAGGCGATGACCTGTTCTTTTTCTGCGTCGCTGGCGAGAATGTCCACTTTATTAACGATGAGGATGATTTTCTTGCCCCAGTCGCGGATTTGGGCGAGGAAGTGGCGTTCGCTTTCGGTGAACGGCCGATCGGCCGAGGTGATGAACAGCACTAAATCGCTGCGGGGGATGAATTCGGCCGTGAGCGCCTCGTGTTCGCGCAAGATGGCGTTGGTCCCCGGCGTGTCTACGATGACAAGCTGCTTGAGAATCTCCACCGGCGCGGTCTGCTCCCAGACGCCTTTTTCCACCGGCTTTTGCCCTGTTTTGTCGCCATATTTCAGCAGGTAAATCTGGCTGGTGGTCGGCGTGACCCCTTCGGCGAGCAAAGGCTGGCCGATGAGGGCATTGATAAAGGAGGATTTGCCGGAGTTGAATTCGCCGGCCAGCACCAGCAGGAAAAGTTCGTCGAGCTGGCGGATGGATTCGGCGAGGGCGTTGCGGTCAGAAGGGGGAGCGGCCGTGTCGGCCAGCACATCGCGCAGTTGGCCGAGCACATCGCGGGTGCGCTTGAGCAGTTCTTCTTGGTCAGAATTGAGGATGTTTTCCATGGCGCTTCTCCATCATCCTTGTGTGGTTCATATCGTTCCCCACAGTGGATTAGCCGTGAAGTATAGCATAACAAGCAAGAAAGCGGAGATACTTGAAGCAACCTCCCTTGTGTTAACGGAGCAGAATAATAACAGCTGTTAACAGCGGGATCAGTAAGGTGATGAGCCAGAGTATTAGATTGCCAGAACGAACGCCAGGTTTTAGGGTAGCGCGAGCCGGGTTTTGCGGATCGTAATAAACATTCACAGAACTATAAAACGGATAGCTCTGCACTATTTTCTCCGCTATACGCCTACTACGTAGCCCCTGGTGAAGTTGGGTTATTGTTGCATCTCCAATCGAGATATTGCCGGACCGAAACTTCTGACCGTCCACCTCATATTCATACTCCAGCATGACTTGATAGCGCATGCTTGATAAGGGGCTAGTTCCTTTTACCTTGCGAACTTCCGCCACTATCACATGACCAGGCGCATCAGGCCATTTCCGGCTACGAAGCCCTGCATATATTGCACGGCTTACAATAAATAATTGCGAGAGAAGGAAAAAAGCATAAAAGACAAAAATAATGGCATAGTGCCATTCGGATATAACCTTTTCCTGGGACATAGGGTAAAAATCACTTTGGTTGGAGATTGAGCTACTCTCCAAGCTCGTAGCTGATACCTGCTTCATCCAGCAGGCGCATCTTTTCCCACTCCGGCATGTCCGCGCTGCCACCCGCCTCTTTGAGCACCATGATTTGCCGCAGTTCCATGATCTGGTCGCGCAAAACGGCCGCTTTCTCAAACTCCAAACTTTGCGCCGCCTGCTTCATCTGCTTCTCCAGTTCCTTCACCATTTTGTGCAGTTCATCTTTGGGCAGATCGGCCGTTGTCGTGTATGCCCCCTTCTTGTCGGCGACGGCCAACAGTTCCGCCTCGGCATGCTGCGCGGCGATTTCCGTGGTCAGGTCGTGGACTGCTTTCATGATGCTGCGCGGTTCGATGCCGTGTTCCTGGTTGTAGGCCATCTGTTTAGCGCGGCGCAGATTCGTCTCGTTCAGGGCAGTCTGCATTGAAGGGGTCATTTTGTCCGCGTACATGATCACCTTGCCTTCGATGTGGCGGGCGGCGCGGCCAATGGTCTGGATCAGCGCCGTGCCGGAGCGCAAAAACCCTTCCTTGTCGGCATCCAGAATGGCGACCAGCGACACTTCCGGCAAATCCAGCCCTTCGCGCAGCAGGTTGATGCCTACCACCACGTCAAACACGCCCATGCGCAGGTCACGCAATATCTCGGTGCGCTCAATGGTGTGGATTTCCGAGTGCAGGTAATGTACCTTGATGCTCATCTCCAACAGGTAATCGCTGAGGTCTTCGGCCATGCGCTTGGTAAGGGTGGTGACGAGAACGCGCTGGCCGACGGCCGTTCGCTTTTTGATTTCGCCCAACAAATCATCTACCTGGCCGCGCACCGGCCGTACTTCTACTTCTGGATCGAGGACGCCGGTGGGGCGAATGACTTGCCGTACCACCTGGGTTGACTTTTCCATCTCGTAGACGCTGGGGGTGGCGCTGGTGAAGATGACCTGATTGATGCGCTGCTCGAATTCGTCGAAATTGAGCGGGCGGTTGTCCATGGCGCTGGGCAGGCGGAAACCATAGTCCACCAGCGTTTGCTTGCGGCTGCGGTCGCCGGCGTACATGCCCCGTATCTGCGGCACGGTCATGTGGCTTTCATCAATCACCAGCAAGTAGTCGCCGGGGAAGTAATCGAGGAGGGTCCAAGGAGGGTCGCCGGCGATACGGCCGTCCAGATGCCGGCTGTAATTTTCCACCCCAGACGTATACCCCACCTCCTTCAACATTTCCAGATCATACAGGGTGCGCTGTTCAATGCGCTGCGCTTCCAGCAGCATCTTGCGCTCCTTGAAATAGGCGATGCGCTCGCTGAGTTCCGTTTCAATGTTGTTGATGGCCTGCCCCAGCTTATCCTCATCGGTGATGAACTGCCGCGCCGGAAAGATTTCCACGCCGGTATGTTCCAGCAGCACTTCCCCGGTGAGGGCGTCGAATTCGGCGATGCGTTCAATCTCATCACCCCAAAATTCGACCATGTACGCCGTTTCGGCGTAGGCGGGGAAGATTTGCAGGGTGTCGCCGCGCACGCGGAAAGTGCCGCGGCGCAAATCGAGGTCGTTGCGGTCATACTGGATGTCTACCAGGTGGCGCAGCACAATGTCGCGGCGGTAAGTCATGCCGCGTTGGAGTTTGACCGTGACCTTACCCCACGCCTCTGGATTGCCAATGCCATAAATGCAGGAGACGGAGGCAACGATGATGGCGTCACGGCGAGACATGAGGTTGGCGGTGGCGAGCAGGCGCAGGCGGTCAATCTCGTCGTTGATTTGCGTCTCTTTTTCGATGTACAGGTCGTGGCGCGGCACGTAGGCTTCGGGTTGGTAGTAATCGTAATAGCTGACAAAGTAGCTGACGGCGTTGTGCGGGAAGAAGTCGCGGAATTCGCTGTAAAGCTGTGCCGCCAGGGTTTTGTTGTGGGCGATGACGAGGGTCGGACGCTGTGTTTGTTGAATGAGATTGGCGATGGTGAAGGTTTTGCCGGTTCCGGTGGCCCCTAGCAAGGTCTGGTAACGCTGGCCTGTCTCAATGCCCGCAACAAGTTGGGTAATCGCTTCGGGCTGGTCGCCCATGGGCTGAAAGTCAGATTGTAATTGAAAGTGAGGCATGGATCACCTGTGTGTAAGGCTGAAGGATGAAAAGTGGGCTTTCATGGTTGAAAATAAGTAGAACGATAGTTCCGAATTGTATCATAGGGGGGAGTAGAGGGAAACGACAAACACGACAAACAAAAAACCGGGTTTCTACACAGAAACCCGGTTTTTCACCAGTGGAGATGGCGGGAATCGAACCCGCGTCCGAAAAATTCGTCCTCTACACGTCTACAAGTTTAGCTAACCTATTTGCTTTTCGCCGGCGCGTCCCCGGTTAACTGGGTGCGACGCTGGCTAACTCATCGTCCCCAAAAGGACACTTACCCACCGCTATGAGTATCGCGGCGTAGCACGTTGACATTTCTGTCGCCTGACGCAGACCCGGTCAACGAACGACCCTGGCAGACGCAAGTCCGTTTTGGACTCTCCGCTACCCTGTGGCTGGTTTAGGCAGCCAACGGGAGAGCGTTGTAGGTTGTCGTGCGGTTTGCACTTATTTTTTGCTTCCAGTTTTACGAGGTGTAAAGCGTGCTCGACTTGCAGTGCAGGAACAACCTTCCCCGTCGAAACCTGTCATCCCCGTTTGTTAAGGTTATCGGTATTCGGTTCACTGATTACCGTTTACTGATTGCCTGCATTATAGCATGGGGAGAAACGGCCGTCCACGTTCCCTCATTCCATACCAATTGAAAACATACTTTCCAGGTCGTGCTGCGAATAGGCGCGGAAGGCGATCAAGGTTTCGCTGTTCATGATGCCTTCAAACTGGTGCATTTCTTCTGTGACCAGTTTTGCCAGGGCGTCATTGTTGGGTACGCGAATGATGACCACCAGGTCATACTGCCCGGCGACAGAGTACACTTCGGAGACGCCTTTGAGTTCAGCCAGCCCTTGCGCCGTTTCGTTGATCAGGCCGCGTTCGATTTGTAATAAGACAACTGCATTGACCATGTGAACCTCCGCTAATAAGGATGAATTGTGAAGGATGAAGGGATTATAGCATGAGTGCGCGGGATACGGCCGTTTCCCATCTCCCCATTTCCGCTATAATAGAGACTGCACGTCTAGGAAGCTACAGGAGACAAGACGATGACCCTGCAAACACCTACCAAACCTATCACCCGTAAACATCGTTGGCCGCCGCCACAGGGCGAGTGGACCTATGCCGATTATGCGCGGCTGCCAGATAACCATTTCCGCTACGAAGTCATTCACGGAGAACTACACATGTCCCCAGCCCCCACCATTCAACACCAGCGTATCATTTATGCGCTGATCAAATACCTGGCGCAATACTTCGACAAGCGACCTGGTGGCGAATTATTACCCGCGCCGGTTGATGTCAACCTGCCCCGTTTGGCAAGCCCTGTGCAGCCAGATTTGTTGTACATAACCCAAGAGCGGCTTCATATCCTGGCAAAACAAACCGTCGAAGGCGCGCCAGACCTGGTCATTGAAGTCCTATCTCCTGGTACAGCGCAATACGACCGCACTACCAAATTCCAACTTTACGCCGAAGCGGGCGTGCGCGAATATTGGCTGGCCGATCCCGACGCCTGCGCCATCGAAGTATACGTTTTGCGCGGACACGCTTATGCGTTGTTGGCACAGTTTCAGCAAGACGACATACTGACTTCTGAACTGCTGCCCGACCTGGCCATTGCCGTGCGTGACATCTGTTCCCATTCATAATTCAATCGAGGTATTTCATGAACAAACTTTTTAACCATTTTGACGCCCGCGCTAAATTGCCCGGCACGGATTTGTACTATTATCGTCTCGATAAATTGGCGCAGTATGGCGACGTGAGCCGCCTGCCCTTTTCCATCAAAGTGCTGTTGGAGGCGCTGCTGCGCACCTGCGATGGCTATGAAGTGATGCCCGCCGACGTGGAAAAGCTGGCCGCCTGGAACGCCGCCGCCCCGGCGAAAGATGAACTCCCGTTCAAACCGGGGCGCGTCATTTTGCAAGATTTCACCGGCGTCCCGGCCGTGGTAGACCTGGCGGCGCTGCGTTCGGCGATGGCGCGGCTGGGCGGCGACCCGAAGAAGATTAACCCGCAAGTGCCGGTAGACCTGGTGATTGACCATTCGGTGCAGGTAGACCAGTTTGGCTCGCGCGCCGCGCTCTTCTTCAACGTGGAGCGTGAATTTGTGCGCAACCGCGAACGGTACGAGTTCCTGAAATGGGGCAAGGAAGCGTTCGAGAACTTCCGCGTTGTGCCCCCGGCTACCGGCATTGTGCATCAGGTCAACCTGGAGTACCTGGCGAGCGTGGTCATGACGAAGCCAGAAGGGGATGGCGCGGTCGTCTTTCCCGACAGCCTCGTCGGCACCGATTCGCACACGACGATGATCAACGGCCTGGGCGTGGTGGCCTGGGGCGTGGGCGGCATTGAGGCGGAAGCGGTGATGCTGGG
Source organism: Anaerolinea sp. (assembly GCA_014879875.1). Taxonomy (GTDB): domain Bacteria; phylum Chloroflexota; class Anaerolineae; order Promineifilales; family Promineifilaceae; genus JACSRF01. The sequence goes on along the minus strand of JACSRF010000409.1, from coordinate 12,070 downwards.
GCAGCCCATTTACATGCTGACTCCCGAAGTCGTTGGCGTAAAGCTGACCGGCAGCCTGCGCGAAGGGGCGACGGCGACGGACCTGGTGCTGGTGGTCACGGAGATGCTGCGCAAGAAGGGCGTGGTGGGCAAGTTCGTCGAATTCTTTGGCCCCGGCCTGAGCAATATCACGCTGGCAGACCGGGCGACCATTGCCAATATGTGCCCGGAATATGGGGCGACGGTGGGCTTTTTCCCGGTGGATGCGGAGACGATGAATTATATGCGCAGCACCGGCCGGCCGGAAGAATTGCTGCAACTGGTGGAAACGTACATGAAGGCGCAAGGGTTGTTCCGCACCGACGACATGCCCGATCCGCTCTATACGGAGATGGTGACGCTGGATTTGGGCACGGTGGCGCCGAGCCTGGCGGGACCAAAACGGCCGCAAGACCGCATCACCCTCGCCGACATGAAGCAGCAGTTCCGGCAGTCGCTGTTGGCCCCGGTTGGCCCGCAGGGGTTGGGGTTGAAGGAGGAGGAGTTGGGGCGCACGGCCGTTGTGCGCAATGGACACGAAATAGAAATCGGCCATGGGGCCGTCGTCATCGCCGCCATCACCTCCTGCACCAACACCTCCAACCCCAGCGTGATGCTCGGCGCGGGGTTGGTCGCCCAAAAAGCGGTAGCAAAAGGGCTGACTGTACCCCCTTACGTCAAAACCAGCCTGGCCCCCGGTTCGCGCGTTGTTGAAGATTACCTGAACAAAGCAGGGCTGATGCCGGCGTTAGAGGCGCTTGGCTTTCACATCGTTGGCTTTGGCTGCACCACTTGCATCGGCAACTCTGGCCCGCTGCCGGAACCCGTCGCCAACGCCATTACGGAGGGGAACATTGTGGCTTCGGCCGTGCTCAGCGGCAACCGCAACTTTGAAGGGCGCGTCAGTCCCATGACCAAGACCAACTATCTGGCCTCCCCGCCATTGGTTGTCGCTTATGCCCTCGCCGGAACCACCGACATTGACCTGGTGAATGACCCCATTGGCGCCGGCAAAGATGGCGCGCCGGTCTATTTACGCGACATCTGGCCGAGCAACGCAGAAATCCGGGAAACCGTCGCCGCATCGCTGACGCCCCAGATGTTCAACGAGCAGTATGGCAACGTGTGGGATGGCAATGAGCAATGGAATGAGATTCCGGTGGGCGGCGGCGAAATTTACGCCTGGAATGAAGATTCGACGTACATTCAGGAACCGCCGTTCTTCACCGAACTAACGCCGAACGTGCAGCCGATTGTCAACATTGAACAGGCGCGTGTGTTGGTGAAGGCGGGCGATTCGGTGACGACGGACCACATCTCCCCGGCGGGCGTCATTGCCAAAAGCAGCCCGGCCGGCCAATATCTGCTGGAGCGGGATGTGGACGTGCCTTACTTCAACTCTTACGGGTCGCGGCGTGGCAATGACCGCATCATGACGCGCGGCACGTTTGCCAATGTGCGGATGCGCAATCAGATGGCTCCTGACACGGAGGGGGGGTGGACGATCTACCTGCCGACGGGCGAGGTGATGACGATTTTTGACGCTTCGCTGCGCTATAAAGAGGATGACACGCCATTGGTCATTTTGACCGGCAAAGATTATGGCATGGGCAGTTCACGCGATTGGGCGGCGAAGGGCGTCTATTTGCTGGGCGTGAAGATGGTCATTGCGGAGAGCTATGAGCGCATTCACCGCAGCAACCTGGTGGGCATGGGCGTGCTGCCTTTGCAGTTCAAGGCGGGCGAAACGCCGGCGACGTTGGGGTTGGATGGCACGGAGACTTACGCCACGCTGAACCTGAGCGATGACGTGAAGCCGGGTCAGGAGATTACGGTGCAGGCGCTGAAGAGGGATGGCACGGCCGTTACCTTCCAGACCATTTGCCGCATTGATACGCCGGTGGAGGTGGACTACTATCGCAATGGTGGTATTTTGCACACGGTGCTGCGCAATTTCTTGAAGGCGTAATACTGTAGATTTGACAAATCTTCAAAGATTTGTCAAATCTGTTGTTGGCAAGCCGGGTTTCTAGCGGAAGCCCGGCTTTTTTTATGCTTCCATTCCGATCACTTTGGACTATAATTAACGCATCGTATTAGCCAGTGTGGGGGATGAAAAACGTGCTATCCAGCCCCACACGGCCTCTGGCAAAACAGCCTCTAAAATTGCCTGCTTATTTCCGCCTTGCTGTAGTAGTACCTTTTAGCCATTACATTGATGGAAGGTATTCTCTACAATGACGGCCGTTGGTATGATGAGCCATGCCACACCCATGAAGAGGTATTACTTGCACTACGCAAGTCAGATCTCAACCCTATTCGTCAAGGCGAATTAGCGATCCACCACTCTGTCACGGCCGTTTCTCCCACCCCACCTTAGCGCCTGACACACTCCCCCTTCTTCGCTAAAACAGGTTTTTATGCGCGTTCAATTTGGGCTGTGTTTGCCAAATGATGCGCTACAAAGAGGAGCCAAACCCATGTGGCGTAGAAAACAACAGATCTTTACGGGTTTAATGATGATGATGGCCTTTGCCTGGGTAGTGAACCGGACAGAGGGGCATACGGCCGTCGCCCAAAGCTATCCGCTTCACCCCGGTTTCCCTCGCTTTGAAGCGGGCAGTACGATTACCTTTGGTTCGCCCACCGTCGTAGACATCAATGGAGATGGTCAGTTAGATATCTTAGTGCCAGACGGCCATGGCTGCGTGTGGGCCTGGGACCACACCGGCGCCGTCTTGCCGAATTTCCCCCTGCAAACGGGCGGCAGCTGCCAGGGTACGCCGCGCATCAGCGGACCGCTGGCCGTTGGCGATATGGATGGTGATGGCTTACTGGAAATTGCCGCCGGTACACGGGGTACGGGCAGCAGCCCTGGGCAGCGCGGTAAAATTTATGTCTGGCACGCTAACGGCTCTATAGCCGCCGGTTGGCCGCAAGAAATGGCCTGGAATGTGCAATTTGGCAGTGGGCTACCAGAGGTTCTCACGGTAGCTATGGCCAACATCACCGGCGATGGCTTATTGGAATTGGTCGCCGGTACCAGCAACAACTCCTCAGCCGGTGGTACACCGCAAGACCCCACCCATAACTTGTATGCCTTCTCCGGGAATGGCGTTTTGCTGCCCGGCTTCCCCACCCAATATCGCCGGGCCGGAATCTGGGGTTTTGTGGGTCTGGCCGATCTCAATGGTGATGGTTATGCCGAACTGCTCACCGGGCGCGATCATGCCTTTGTTCACGCCTATAATGCTCAGGGCAATCAACTACCTGAGTGGCCCGTGGAATCCCTGGTAAACCCAAACGATCCGCAGGGTTTGTTTCTTGAATTCACCCGAGATGCACCTTCGATGGGCGATCTGGATGGGGATGGGGACATTGAAATTGTCATTGCCGGCAAAGTGCGCGACCCCAACCAAAACCGGGCTGTGACCAACAGCGGTTTGCTGGTGCTGCAAGCGAACGGGCAACGCGAACCAGGCTGGCAGGTGGCTAAATTGGGTGGCGCGCCCATTTTTAATGACTTCTTTCCTACACAGGCGCCAGCCCTGGCTGATCTGGACGGTGATGGTCATTTGGAAATTGTGGTGGGTATGTTAGATGGTACGATGCGAGTGTATCGGGCTGATGGCAGCCTGATGTGGCAGTATAACTTTGCCCAGGGACGGCGGTTATTTGCCAGCGAACCGGTGATTGGCGATGTGACGGGCGACGGCCGTCTGGATATTCTTTTTGGCACATACAGCCCGGACGGCAGCGCCAATGCCCAGGCCCGCTTATACGGTTTGAGCGCGTCCGGCCAACTACTGCCCGGTTTTCCTCTAACACTTGACCATGAGGGTCAGTCTGACAAGCAGGGCTTGCGCGCCGCCCCGACACTGGCCGACCTGGATGGCGATTGCCTGGTGGAGATCATAGCGGGCAGCCAGGCGGCGGTGCTTTACGTTTGGGATCTACCGGCTGCCTATTTGCCCTCTTTAATGCCCTGGCCCACCGCCCGCCATGATTTCCAGCGCACGGGGTTTGTGGGCACGGCCGTCACGCCTGCTCTGGTCACGGTTAATAGCGCCACGCTGGGCCTTGACTACCACACCTATCTGCCCCTGATTGACAATCAGTCTTGCCGATAGGTTTTTAAGTTGGCCTATACTTTGAAATTGGGCGCTGGCGTTTTTTGCCACTGCCAATGTAGCGCGATTTGGCGTAACCGTTCACCCCCGCCGGTTGAGCTTGTCGAAACCGGCGCCCCCTTCGACAGACAGGACTTCGGCGTGATCTCAGTCGAACGCTCAGGGAGCGGCATCTCGGTTTCCAGTCTGCTTCAGCAGACTTTTTGTCTCAGACACCGAATTTTATTCGGCGGCATCTTGTGATGGCTTACGGCCGTTGCACCAGCGGCAAATATGTGAAATACATCCCTCCAACCGGTGGGGGTAAAGCTGTTGGTGACGCTGTAACGGTACTCGTTGGCGTCCGTGTTGGCGTAGGTGTATGCGTGTTGGTCGCTGTCGGCGTGTTGGTCGCTGTCGGCGTATTAGCTATCGGCGTGTTGGTCGCTGTCGGCGTATTCGTTGTCGGCGTGTTGGTCGCTGTCGGCGTATTAGTTGTCGGCGTGTTGGTCGCTGTCGGCGTATTAGTTGTCGGCGTGTTGGTCGCGGTCGGCGTGTTGGTCGGCGTCAGCGTATTGGTCGCGGTCGGCGTGTTGGTTGGCGTCGGCGTGTTGGTTGGCGTCGGCGTGTTGGTCGCGGTCGGCGTGTTGGTTGGCGTCGGCGTGTTGGTTGGCGTCGGCGTGTTGGTTGGCGTCGGCGTGTTGGTTGGCGTCGGCGTGTTGGTCGCGGTCGGCGTGTTGGTCGGCGTTGGCGTATTGGTTGGTGTCGGCGTGTTGGTCGGCGTTGGCGTATTGGTCGCGGTCGGCGTATTGGTCGCGGTCGGCGTATTGGTCGGCATTGACGTAGCTGTATTCGTCGGCGTCGGCGGGGCGCTCACCGCCACGTTGCGGGCAAATTCCGAAGTGTTTCCTGCACTGTCAGTAGTATGGGCCGTCAGGATGTCTCCCACTGCCACCCCGCTAACGGCGATAGTGAAATTGCCACTGCCATTCGCCGTACCTTGCGCCAGATACGTTTTGCCCTCGCCATAGTTGTCTCCACCGGGATTATCCGCCGTCGTTTTATCGGCCAGGAACAATTCCACCTGGCAGCTATTACAGGTATGCCCTGTGACCTGCGTCGTTGTGGCCGCCATGATTTGCGGCGCCTGGATTCCGTTGTTCGGAAAATATTCCAGGCCATCATCACAGATCCCTGACTTTAACCGAATCCCTTGCGCGTCATTGTCAAACAGGCTGTTCTGGCTAAAGGTATTGTAGTATGGTTCACACGTGCCGTAAGGCAGGTACCCCTTGTTAGCATCCAGATAAATGCCATACTCCGGGTGGTAAGCAATGATGTTATGTGTGACGCTGTTTCCCTGGCTGCCACCGGTCATGTACACCCCGCTCAGACCATAACCACTAGTTGGCCGCGAGCCGTTGGGCATAGCCTCCAGACCATTTTCGGCGCCTGGCACGGGTACTATCACATCCCGCGGCCCTAATCCGGTAGGGGTAACGCCAATGAAGTTATCATACAACTGGTTATCAAACACCGTATAAAAGCGGACGCCGTCACCGCCATTGCCCACGATGACGTTGCGGTACACCGAATTGTTTGTCACCTGATCTTCAAAGGTGACGCCCCAACCACCATTATATATCGTCCCCGTGCCTGCCGGAGACAGGCCAATGAAGTTGCCCACGATGAGATTGCCCTGTGTGCCGGTGTCGTGTGAAATTTCCACGCCATCCCGGTTGTTGCCGCTGATGACATTGCGCTCGCCGGGATTAAGGCCACCGATCTGGTTGTTGGCCACGCCTTCGGCCACGTCTACACCGTCTGCGCCATTTCGTAGGCGAGCTATGCCATTTTGCCGCAGGCCCACATAGTTGTTGATAATCATATTGGCCTGCACACCAACCCCTTGCAGCCCTATGCCATCCTGGTCATTACCGGAGACGATGTTACGTTGGGCGGCCGTAGTACCGCCGATGAGGTTTTCGCTGGCGCCAAGGGCCAGGCGAATGCCCTCTCCTTCAATACCCGGCGCGACTTGGGTAAAGGTATTGGCCGCATTGGTACCCAGGAAGTTACCCTCAATGATGTTGTGGTGGGCGCGGCTGCCCAAGAGTTGGATTTGCCGATGCCAGTTGTACACTGCCAGCCCTTTAATCACATTATTCGGTGATAACACATGCAGCCCGTAAACATGCACGCTATTGGCGCCCGGTATTTCTATCTTGATGACAGCATTGCCGTTGATCCATTGGCTGTTGGCGGAAGCATTGCATTGAGTGTAACCGTCAATGGTGACACCTGCGTTGTCGGCGGCGTCAATGTTAAGTGCGTTGGCCGGGTTGATGATCACCAGATCGGGACAGGAACCATTCGCGTTACGGATGTCAAAGTGGATGGTGTCTGCGCCGGGTAAAACGTTGCTTTCTTCGATGGCCGCCCGCAGGGTACAACTGCCAACGGCCGTCTGGCATTGCCCATCACCAGGATTCATGTCGCTCTGGTCTTCGGCCGAATTGACGATAAAGATACTCTGCGGCGTATGGATCGGCGTGGCGGGCGGCGGGCTTATCCAATGCCCCCAGGCAGCCAGAATCGTTTGTACATCAGCCACGTTCAGGCAGCCGCTGCCGTTTACGTCATAGGCAGTGATGGTGGGCGCCAGGCAACGGCCGTCCTTCACCAACTCCCGCCACGCACTCGCCACCAGGTAAGCATCTGCGTCATTCACCACCTGGTTTCCAGACAAATCTAAGGCGGTGGCAGCTGGCTGGCTAATCTGGGCACGGTCAGCTTCGTAACGTTCGCTCGCCAACAAAACCTGCCCGGTCGTGTCTACCAGCAGCACGTCGGCCACAGCTATGTTTACTTCGCCACTGGCGCGCAAGTCAAACTGAAAAGTGGCTAATTCCACCGGCCCAACGGCCGTATCCGGTTCAACACGGCGTTCATCTGCGTAAGCTATGGAGGAGCAGTCAGCTACCGGGCAACTGGCGCTGCTGAGGATCATCCCATCCGGCAGGCGCACCGTGCCCATAGGCAGCAGCGCCCGTTCACCGGCCCAGCCAGAGCTGGCTGCGGCGGTGAGCAGCGCCACTTTTGCCGGGTCGTAGGTTAGCTTTATTTCAAAGCCGCCCAGGGTAGGGACCTCTTCACTCATCAACCGGACAGTGACGGATTCGTTTAGGCTGACCGTTTCTGGCGCTTCCAGCCAGACCCGCGGCCCACCATCGGCTTCGGTGTTCAACGCTAAGGGCAAGGTGGTGATGACTACGGCCGTGCGAACCCCCGTTTGTGCCCTGGCCGGCGGCTGCCACACCGCCAGTAATAATCCACATAACACGAACAAAAAGATAATGACTGCCTTAATAGAGAATTTGGAAAATATCTGCGTATTCATATTTGAATGAATCCTTTTGGCCAAGATTATTAACTGTCTTTGCCTATCACACTAAGATAAATGCGGTAAACAGGCGGCTCATAAACCGCTTGCACATTACGCGCAAACTCTGAAGTGTTGCCGTTATCGTCGGTGGCATGGGCAGTGAGGATGTCTCCTGCGGACACGGCCGTCACATAAATAGCAAAGTGGCCGCTGCCATTGGCCGAACCCTGTGCCAGGTACTGCTGGCCCTCGCCCCAGTTATCACCATTGGGATCATTCAACACTGTCTTATCTGTCAGGAACAACTGCACCAAACAACCATTGCACGTCTCCCCCGTCACCTGGACAGTGGTGGCGGTAGTAATTTGCGGCGCATCTATGCCTTCGTTGGGAAAATGCTCCTCGTTATCATCACATACTCCTGACCGTAACCGGATGCCCCGCATCTCATTATCGAACAAACTATTGCGGCTGAAACTGTTGTGCTTCGTTTCACAGGTGCCGTACCCTAAATACCCCTTGTTACTATCCAGTAAAATGCCGTACTCTGGGTGGTAAGCAATGAAGTTGTGTGTCACACTATTTCCCTGACTGCCGCCGGTCATATAGACGCCACTCAGGCCATAGCCATTGTCCGGTATGGCTCCGTTGGGCATTGCTTCCAAACCTTCTTCCGTACCCGGTACCGGCACCACATCTCGCGGCCCCACTCCCGTGGGACGGACGCCGATGAAGTTGTCATACAACTGGTTATCAAAGACAGTATAGAACCGCACCCCATCACCCCCATTGCCCACGATGACATTGCGGTAAATAAGGTTGCCGGTTACCTGGTCTTCAAGGGTAATGCCCCGGCTGCCGTTATACAGGGATTGATTGCCTGACGGCCGTAAGCCAATAAAGTTACCCACAATATGATTACCCGTTGTGCCCAGGTTATGGGAAATTTCTATGCCATCCCGGTTATTGCCACTGATAATGTTGCGCTCTCCCGGATTCAGGCCGCCAATCCGATTGTTAGCTACCCCTTCGGCCACGTCCACGCCATCCGCCCCATTTCTCAGCCGCGATGTGCCATTCTGGCGCAGTCCGATGTAATTGTTGATTACCACATTATGCTCTACCCCATCACCTTGCAGCCCGACCCCATCCTGGTCATTGCCAGAGACAATATTGCGGGCCGCCTGCGTTGCGCCCCCAATAACGTTATTATTGGCCCCCAGCCCCAGCCGCAGCCCTTCGCCTTCAAACGGAGCCGAATGGGTGAAACTGTTTTCCGCGTTAGTGCCCAGGAAGTTCCCTTCGATGCTGTTGTCGTGGGCACGGGCGCCTAACAATTGGATTTGCCGATGCCAATTGTAGACAGCCACTCCTTTGACCACGTTATTGGGCGACAAAATGTGCAGCCCGTAGACAGAGACTTCACTATTGCCCATTATTTCTATTTTGATCACGGCATTGCCGTTCACCCATTGACTGTTAGCCTGGGCATTACACTGGGTATAACCGTCAATCGTCACCCCCGCATTGTCAGGCGCGTCTATGATCAATCCCCCGGCTGGCTGAATTGTAATCAGGTCAGGGCAGGAACCATCCGGCGAGCGAATATTAAAGTGGATATTGTCTGTGCCAGGTCGGGCGTTGGCTTCCTGAATGGCGGCGCGCAAAGTGCATCTGCCATTAATCGTCCAGCATTGTCCATCGCCAGGATTTATATCTCCCCGATCGCCCGATGAATTGACAACAAAGGTGGCTTCTGGCGCCTCCATTTCAGTGGGAGTCGGGGGCGAAACACCTGCACCTTGTCCCCAGGCCGCCAGAATGGTTTGGACATCGGCCATTGTCAAACAGCCGCTGCCATTTACATCGTAAGCGATGACAGCAGTTTCCAGGCAACGGCCGTCTCGCCGCAGCTCGCGCCACAGACTCACCACCAGGTAAGCATCGGCATCATTGACGACACCGTTCCCAGACAGGTCCAAGGCTTCGATGGCTGGTTCCAGGCTGGCGGCGGCGTCCGCCTCATACTGCCCTCCAGCCAACAAAACTTTCCCCGCTGTGTCCAACAGCAGTATGTCGCTGATGATCGGCAGCGCGTCACTACCGCGCACCTCAAGTTCAAAAGCGGCTAACTCGATGGGACTGCTGTTCGCAGCGGGTTCATGGCGTGGTTCGTTGGTGTAGTTAGCGGATGCACAATCAGCCACCGGGCAACTGGCACTGCCGAGGAGTACGCCATCCGGCTGAGGCACGTCGCCCACGTGGAGCAATGCCCGTTCCCCGGCCCAACCGGTGCTGGCTTTGGCGTTAAGCAGCATGATGGCGGCCGGGTCATACTGAAGTCTCACTTCAAAACCACCGACAGAGGGCACACCTTCGGCCATCAGTCGGGCGAGCAAAGGCTGGCCGCTGACGGCCGTGGCTGGCAGCTCCAGCCATACCCGTGTGTCACTCTCTTCGGCGTTGATGGTTGCCTGTACGTCGCCTGCCCCCGTCGTTGCCTGACATTGAACAGTCCAGAAAAATCCCCCTAAAATGAAAATAAAGAGTAATTTTCGGATTGAGTTTCCAGACATAGAACGCCTCCTAAGCGCGAGCATCACGTACAAGGTTACATTTGCCCATTTTGGCCAGTAATTCCTGCACATCAGCCACCACCCGATCCAACGGTTGACTGGCATCAACGATGTAACCAACAGGATAAGCCTGCACCAGTTGCAGATAGTTGTGACGCAGTTGGGCGGCCTGGACGGCGGATAATTCCTGCTTACGGCTTTGCAACACGGCCGTTGGCGCATCCAGCAGCACCACTGCGTCCGGCATCGGGAGGAAGCGCACGGCCGTTTCCACCCAGCGCGGCGAACCGCCATAACGGTAGCGCAATGGATCTACCTGCATATCCAGCAGCGAATGGCGATCTGCTACCACCAAAATGCCTTGTGCCCGCCGTCCCCGAATCAACACAAAATAGCCTAGCAGCCAATCCAGCCACATAGCTGCCAGCTTGACGGCCGACCGGAAACGGCCGTGAGGCGCTTTGCCATAATGTTCAATGCTGCCTTCGCGGCTGGCGACGGCCGTCCGGTACACCAGTTGCGGGCGGCGGTGCAGCACAAACAGGCCGGTGTAGGCTGTGGTTGCCAACGTCTGCTCCAATTCCGCCAGCACACTAGATTTACCGCTGCCATCCACGCCTAACAAGGTGATCCAGGGACAGCGTTTACCTTTCAACCGGTGCATGGCCGGTGTCTGAACCGGCGCTTCAAACACCGACGACCCATTTATGTCCATCACGCTCCATGATTTGTTGGATGCAGTCGCCCAAACGCTGCACCACATCCGGCCATTGGTAATTATTCTCCGCTTTCAAACGCGCCTGCTGCCCCATCCGGCGGCGCAGCCCGGCATCCGTTAGCAGGCGCACCAGGCTGTTTGCCAGTGCGGCCACATCTTCGGCGGGGACGACCAGCCCCGTAGATTCGTGGTCAATAATCTCTTCCATCGCCTGCCCGGTGACGCCAATACAGGGCAGGCCGTAGCTCATCGCTTCCAGCAGCACATCGCCCCACGTTTCCAGCCGCGAAGGCAGCACAAACAGGTCGGCGGAACGATAGAGGGCGGCAATGACCTGGCGATCCCAGGTGGCATGGATTACTTCGACACCCTCTTTGGGAAAATCAGCGGGGATGGGCACGGCCGTCACCATTTTCAGCCGGGCGCCCGGCACTTCCTGGCGCGCCTGGGCAAACGCTTCCAGCAGCAGATCGCCCCCCTTCCGGTAGAACTCCTTGCCAATAAAAAGGATGGTGGGCACGGCCGTTTCCCGGTGTGACGCCGGCTGTGGCAGCCGGGCAAAGTTGACGCCGCCGCCCACGACCGTCACCTTGTCCGGGGTCATACCATACTCCTCGATGATGGAGGTGCGCACCAATTCACTGCGGGTGCAGATGTGGCTGGCTCTGGCAAAAGCAGCGCGCTCCAAAGCCAGCCATTCCTGGCGCTGCACGGTCGAGAAGGGCGAACGACCGGCCGACGGCCGTTGCGCTGCCAGATGCGCCGTATAATCCGTATAAATCAGGCTCGGCGGCGATGCTGTCTCCCAGCGGGCATCAAACAACACCCCTACCTGCACAATCAAATCAATCTCCTCTTGAATGGTCTGAAAATGGGCGCTGGTCTGCCGCGAACGCCAGCGAAAAGCGGTTACATTCTTGTAAAAGCTTTCGCGCCAGCGCTGCTGGTCGGGATGAAACGCTTGCAGTGCGTTCAGGTAACGGTACACCCCCTGCAAGCTGGCATCATAAATTTCCACCAGTGGGAAATGCTCCGCCAGCGCCACAAAGAAAAAGCCATATTTAATTTGCGCCGCCGGATCACGGTGAACATCGCCCACTAAAGCGCCAGCAATACGAGGTTTACACGCATTCATCACCAGGCCAAAAATCTCCCTTTCGGCTCTACAGGATTTCATGGGGTTCGGCGTGACGAGTGACGAGTGATGCGTGTGGTCTCTCTGGTCACGCATCACTCGTCACGCATCACGGCCTGTCAACTCCCT
>JACSRF010000151.1 GCA_014879875.1 Anaerolinea sp. | reverse complement strand
ATTTTTTAGCCCATTAGGCTACCACAGGGAAGCTAAATTGTGCAATGCTTTCAGAACTGAACAGCCCTGCTATTCAACCAAAATGGCGACTTTATCATCCTTGACGGCCGGGTTTTCGACTTCCTTAAGTTGAAGAACATGGGGTGGTCCGTATTTGGTGTATACAATCGCTTTCATGTTTTTTCTCCAATTCGGCTATTCTTGCCGCCAGATTTCCCATTTGCCTGCTCCCGTCCGCACCGTAGGCAGCCCTTCACCCACCCATTCAGACAGGGAACCATCATACACGGAGACATTTTTATTCCCGACAATTAAGTGAGCCATGGCATTGACCGTGGCCGCTATACCGCCGCCACAGTAGGTAATAATGCGTTTGTACGGCAATTTTTCTTTCAGGCGCAAGGCGAGCAGGTCATCTGGTAAAAAGGCAGCCATATCTTGCATCAACTCCAGGCAGGGCAGGCAGGATGAGCCGGCTATGTGGGCTGCTTCATAACTTTCAAGGGGCAATGTATTAATCGTGCCTACCTCACCATCGGCCATTGCGGCCCGAACATCTTCTTTGCTGGCGAACATGTTCGATCTGAAACGGCCCTTAAACATGGATGGTTCATATTGTTGGGCTTCCCGTTCGATCATCCCACCAGTCTTCTTCCAGGCAGCCAGCCCGCCATTGAGAACGCGCACATTGTTATGGCCGGCGTAATGGAGCAGCCACCAGGCACGGGTGGCTGCTGGCAGAACGCCGACCGCATATAAAATGACTTCCGAATCTTCCGCTATGCCGATGTTGCCAATTTGGGCAGCCAGCTCCGCTTCAGGCAATACCGTGTAGTCGTAATCACTGCTGGCGTCTGAAAATTTCTGATGATCAAAAAAGGCAGCGCCAGGGATATGGCCTTGCAGATATTGCTCATAGGCGGTCGGATCTGATTTGCTTCTGAAAAACTGGATCGTGGCATCATATATTCGAATATTTTCATTATCCAGTTTCTTCAGCAATTCATCGGCCTCAATTATCATACTGTTTCGATTCATGACTCAATCTCCTTATTGGCGATCGTTCTATTAAAGAGTACGCCTGTTTTGCTTCACCGAAATCTTTTCCTCAGGTTTTGTCATTATTTCTCGCCGTGATGACGACTTTTCCCTGGGCGTGTTCTTCGACAAGATACCTGATGGCTTCAACAGTCTGATGCAGCGGGTAACATCTATCAATAATCGGCGCAATTTTGCCCGTCTCAAGCAGCTCTTTGATAACGAGTAGATCGTTTTTCGGTGTTGTCGCTATTCCCTGAAAACCGATCTTTTTGTTCCCCAACTTCGATACAAGTGGCCCCAGAAGCATTGCCCGAACAACCTGAGACATCGCACCTCCAGCTACGACACAAATTCCATTGGGGCTTAAGGCTCTTCTATAATGCAGAAGCGGATGGTGTCCGTTTACGGCCAGAATCAGGTCATAATGCTGCCCATTTTTGGTGAAATCTTCCTGCTTGTAATCAATAACGTGGTCTGCCCCAATTGAGCGCGCCATAGCCAGGTTGCGCGTGCTGCACACGGCCGTTACCTCAGCCCCATACGCTTTAGCAATCTGCACCGCAAATATGCCCACGCCGCCCGATGCCCCGTCAATCAGTACCTTCTGCCCAACCTGAATGTGACCTTTATCACGCAGACCTTGCAACGCCGTGAATGCCGCCACCGGAACGGCCGCTGCCTCCGCAAACGAGACATTGGCCGGTTTCAGAGCGAATTTACTGGCGCCATTAGCGACATACTCGGCAAACGAACCAGGCGCTACCCCGAATACCTCGTCACCCGGCTTAAACTCCGTAACATTGCTGCCAACGGCTTCAACCGTTCCCGCGACATCAGCGCCAAGCACCTTATTTATTGCTTTGATTACCACCCTACCCATTAAGCGGCCCAAGAGCGATAGCTTCTCGAAGCGCCGGTAGTCAAGCGCATTGACGGATGCCGCATGCACTTTCACCAGGATTTGCTTCTCCTTTGGCGTCGGCTTTTCTACTTCTTTAAGCTGAAGCACATCGGGTGGTCCATATTCTGTGTACACAATTGCTTTCATGAGTTTCTCCTGAAGGGTTGATTGTTGAGCTTTTCTCAATCTACGATTCGCTGTCTGACTTATCTGCCTCGCTGGATTCCAGGCGTATCACCGAAAGCAGGGGCATACCTAAATCTCGTACCTTTTTGAGCAACCCATGCAGCGCAGCCTGATCAACCACCGGGCCGGTTAAGAGCGTGTCACCATTGTCTTGCCGCGTGATGGTCAGGCCGCCAAACCACTCTGCCCATTGACAACCTAGATGACTCTGAACCCTGATTTCATAGACCATTGGTTCATTTAATTCACTTTTTAGGTCGAGATTTTTTGACATTACCATGTACTTGTTGTAGCCAGCCATAAGCCACCAATGTACAAGTAGTGTACCTGCAATGCGATATGAATTTATAGATACTAAAGTATTGTTTGGGGGTATTGTTTTGAGATTGTTGAGGCTACACCAGGCCCAATTCACGAGCGCGCGCGACAGCTTCGGTGCGCCTTTGCACTTGTAGTTTGCCGTAGATATTCTGATTGTGCCCTTTAACCGTACTTAAGGCGAGAAAAAGCCGCTGGCTAATCTCATGATTCGAGAGTCCCTGGGTAATGAGTTGCAATACTTCTACCTCGCGCTGGCTCAATGGCTCGATGAGGGATTGGGTAGGGGGTAGATAAGCGTTGGCTTCATCCTTCTGCGCCTCTGCTTCACATGCAGCCAGCAACTTGCCGACATAATCCGGCATTATTCCCTGAACGGCCGCTGCGGACAATAGTTGAGCCATCGGCGCCCCTTCGTCAACAAAGAGTCGGATGAAGCCGCCCGGCTCGGCCAGGGCCAGCGTCTCAGCCAGCAGTTGCACGGCCGTATCCCTTTCCCCATGCGCCTGGTAAGCGACCGCCTGTAGCGCCATCACCTTGAGCCGTTCATCCTGTAAGCTCTTGGCCTCCACCTGTTGACGCCGCAGTTCCAGCACGGCCAGGGCTGCGGCTGTGTTGCCCTGGGCCAGGTACACACGGGCCTGGCTGAGGGGTAGTTCGTGCGTCTGGGCCAGATGAGCGGCCGTCGCCAGATTACCCTGATGAAGGAGAACAATCACCTGGGCGGCCGCCACTTCAGGGATACGATAGACAAAGTTTTGCTGGCGCGCGGCGTGATTGGCCTGAGCCAGAATAGCCGCCGCGTCGGCCACATCTCCCTGGGCCACTTTCAGGCGGGCCAGAAACAGTTCGCAGATAATGAAGCGGTCAATTGCTCGATCATACTGCCGCGCCAGGTGGAGGCTCCGACGGCCGTGTTGCTCGGCGGCATCCAGGTCGTTCCATTCATAGAGGACACGGGCCAGGCCAAGATGGGCTTCGTAGATAATTTGAAGGGGTTGGTCGCCCGCCCATTGCAAGACGCGCCGGTAGGTCTCGGCCGCCAGATAGAGCTGGTTTTCTGTTTCGGCGACGTTGCCCAGACCGATGGTCGCCAATATGAGGGTGAAGATATTCCCAGACGCCTGGCTGAGTGAAGTGGCTTCCATAAGGGACTGGTGGGCGGCGGCGCGCTCTCCCTGGTAGAGATAGGCAACTCCCAGCGTCCAGTAGGCGTTGGCACGGAGCGAGAGGTTGGTGGGAGGCAGATATTCCAGGGCGCGGCGCGACTGGGCCAGCATGGTTTCTGCCTGGTAGCGAGTGAGAGCCAGGACAGCCCTGGCTGCGGCAATGCGGCCGATAAGGTGACGACTGTCCGTCTCCGCGTCTTGTAGGGCAGCTTCGGCCGCATCTAGTTTCTCTTGCACGCCGGTTGTTTGACCAATAACCAGCAACATCGCGCCATAACGCCACCACAATGAGGGCCTGGCATTCATCACGGCCGTTGGCAGCGATTCAAACCACTCTGTTATCGCGGTGACCGCGCCACGAAAATGCAAGGGGATTCCCTTGCCATCCATCAGACGCTCGGCGCGCTCAATATCATTGGCAGCGGCCGCATGGTGAAATGCTTCTATTTCCAGACCGTTGTCTTCATACCACCGGCTGGCACGGATGTGTAATTCGTTCAGACGACTGGCCGCGCCCCCCGTAGCTGGGGCCATGTTTTGGTAGAGTCGCTGCCGCAGCAAATCCGCAAAGAGGTGGTGATAACGGTACCAGCGCCGTTCGTTGTCTAGGGGGACGATGAACAGATTGGCGCGTTCGAGATATTCTAAGGTCTCCTGACCGCCGGTCAGGAGACCGCCGGTTTCTGGCCCGGAAGCAGACGCATCGAGCAGAACGGCATCACAAAGGGGGCCACACAGGCGGTTGAGGATAGATGTGTACAACAAGAAAGTCTGCACGCTTTTCGGCTGCTGGTGCAAGACTTCTTCCACCAAATAGTCCATCACGAAATGGTGGCTGCCGGTGAAAGATTTGACGAAGCTGCCGACATTTTTATGCCCTTGCATGGAAATTGCAGCCAGTTGCAGGCCGGCAATCCAGCCTTCGGTGCGGGCTTCAAGGGCAGCGATGTTTTCGGCCGAGAGGCTTAGGCTCATCACCTGGTTGAGAAAGTCGGCGGCTTCGGCGGGGGTAAAACGCAAGTCGGCGGCGCGGAGTTCGGTCAATTGTCCCCGGGCGCGTAGTCGGGCCAGGGGTAGTCGTGGATCCTCACGGGTGGTAATGACCAGGTGCATTTGTGGGGGCAGGCGCTCGACCAGAAAGGTGAGGGCATTATCAACCGGTTTAGAATCAATCACATGGTAGTCGTCAAGGACGAGGATGAAGTTGTGCGGGATGGCGGTGATTTCGTTGAGTACGGCCGTTAGAATCGTTTCTATTGGCGGTGGCTGTGGTAATTGGAGTACAGCCAACACCCCTTCGCCAATATTGCTGACAGGGGAGTGTTGGGCCGAAATTGCCTGCAAAGCAGCGACGAGGTAAGTCAGAAAGCCCGCGGGGTCGTTGTCGCCTTCGTCCAGTGACAGCCAGGCAACGCAAATCTCTGGTTCGAGGCGCTGGCAGCCAGTGACCCATTCGCTAATCAGCGTGGTTTTGCCAAAGCCGGCGGGGGCGGAGATGAGGGTCAGCTTGCGCTGTAGACCCTCGTTCAGCCGCTCGATCAGGCGAGGGCGAAGGACAATTTTAGGCCGAGGTGGGGGGACATAAAGCTTGGTGGCTAAAATTGGTGTGGACATGGAACAATTATACAACATGCACATGTGTCAGCGCCGACTATAGCGATGTAATCCGAGGCAATGGAATTGCTCAAAGTCAGATTATTTTTGAGTCAATGCGGGTTTTTAGACCTGTTTGTCAATTGGTGCACTATGAATACCTCAAGTGGTTTAGTCCGAATCCTTATCATGTTCTTTCTGGCTTTCGTCATAATTGCCGTCGCGATTTTTGTGCGGATGCTGGCAGCAAATTTCCCTGATTATTCAACAATAATCTACGGCGGGGCTGCCCTCTTGATTACTGGGGGTTTCCCTTATTTTTATAAGTTCTGGCGACGCATGGCAGTGAAAAAGGCTTAAGAATGCGTATTCCGGCGAAAGCGATCACAGATTCCGGGCCATGCCGATCGCCCAGTCCGGGCATGGCGATCA
>JACSRF010000152.1 GCA_014879875.1 Anaerolinea sp. | reverse complement strand
CTCTTGCGGCCAGTGCCTTGCACCTGAGTAGATACGAAAATTCAATAGTTATTAACGAGCGAACCCTAACAATTGTTTAGCCCCTCAACTCTAGTAGTCAGGGGGATGAATGCTTATATCATGTCAAACTTCGATTGGTATTCTGAAGAAGAAGTTGGGTGGGATGAGGAAGTGAAGCCGGCGCGGCGCGCGCGACGGCCGTTACCCCCTACGCCACACCGGTGGCGGCGCTGGCTACTGTTGGCGTTGATCCTGGTGATGGGGCTGGGCACGGCCGTTACCCTCATTACCCAACGGTTATCGCAGCGCGTGGAAGAAGTCTCTTACGCCCTGGAAGCGGATATCCGTGATAGTTATGGCGTTGTGTACCAGTCGGCGCTGGATGGTGACCGGGATTTGTTCGTCACCTTTTTGTCCGGGCGCAATGCGGCCTGGGCCGGGGCGCAGGAACGGGTGATCGCCAACGGTCTTTTTTATGACCGCCCTGGTTTTGGGCTGCAATGGCTGCCGCAAGACGCCGGGGAGACGATCACGGCCGTCACCATCAGCCCTGATTTGACCACCGCCATCGTCACCGCCACGCACCAATACGCGCTGGACGTGGGCAACAGCCTCAGCCAGACCATCTTCTTGCAGCACACGGCCGTTTACCGCCTTGGCCCCGACCGCTGGCTCATCTCCCCGGCCGACCAGGAGTTTTGGGGCGAAACAGAGACTAGCAAAGGGGCGCGGCTCACCCTCACCTATCCACAGCGGGACAGGGCCATTGCCAACCGGTTGGCGACCGACCTGGAAGCAAAAATCCATGAATTGTGTACGCGCCTGGCCGACCTGACCTGCCCTGCCGGGCTGCACGTTAACGTCGCGCTCAGCGCCAACCCGGCGGCCGTTTTCGAGTCTAACCAGCTTCCGGCGGGCGCCACCATGACCCTGCCGCGAATGCGCGACCTGGGCTGGTACAGCTTTCCGGCGCGCCTGGGGGAGCACACGTTGACCTTGCCCACGCCTTCGCTGTTGGGGCGGCCGTTGGACGAGGCGGGGTATCAGGCCATCTATCGCGGTTATGCGGCGCGGGTGGCGTCGGCGGTCATCGCCGAACAGGTGGGCTGGCAGTGCTGTGACGGCGCGGCGTTGTTCCAGGCGCTGCTCGACGCGCAGTTGGCGCAGTTGGGCTTGAAGCCGTGGCCGGTAACGGCCGTCGCCTATGAATCTCTAGCAGGGTCACAGATAACGGCCGTTTACCAGACCTGGCGCAATGCCCCTTTAGACCTGGACGAGGACAGGCAGGCGTTGTACCTGATGGTGGAATTTTTACAGCAAGTGGGGCAGGTGACGCCGGCGACGATGCAGCGCGCGTTGGTGTCTATGCCGGCGGAAGAGGCGTACCCCAGCCTTGTGGCGTTGGAACGGGATTGGCGGCGTTATTTGTACGGCCGTTCCCCCGCCGCGCAGACGTCCCCGCCCATCCCCTGGTCGCAGCAAGCGTTATGGCTGGTCTGCCGTCCAGACGCCGCCGCCGATGCCTTGCTCTACCGGTACGATGTGGCCGATGACGACCTGGAATTGGTGCGGGCTTTGGGGCGGGAGGCGGCCGTGCTGCAACCGCTGATGAACCATGATGCCGTGTTAATTGGCGAAATCGGCGCCGGCACGCTGCCCTTTGCCAGCACGTTCCTCTGGCAAGATGGACGTGAACGCTTGATAGATCGCCAGCCAGGGATGATGAGCGTGGCTACGAGCGTGGCTACGCTGCCCCTGGCGCTCAGCCCGGATGGGGCCAATGCCGTCTTCTTGGTTGGCGGACGCGCCTCTACTCCCTATGCCTTGCTTAATCTCGACGCCTGCCGGAATACAGGGGAATGTGCGTTGTCCTCTTTACTGGGACGGCCGATCTGGTCGCCCGATGGGCAGCAAACCATTCTGGTGGGCAGCCCGGCGGGCAGCGGCGCAGACGTGCTGCTGTTTCGCGCCGCTGCGCAGGGGCAGCAGGTAGAGATGGTGGGGACGGGGCAGTATCCCTTTTGGTTGGACAATGACACCATTGCTTACCTGGAAGCGCGCGCGGTGGTCGCCATTGCCGGGGCGGACAGCGCGCCCACAACGGCGCTGCTGTTAGATGAGGTATTGGCATTGGCGCAGGTTGCTGCGCCGGATGATTGGCAGTTGCAATTTATCAGCGTTAACCCGCAAGATGCCGGCATGTTGCTGTTGGTGTTGGCGAATGTCGGTATAGGCGATGCCCACTTGCTGGCCTACCACCAGGAGAGCGGCGACGTGACGGTTCGCCTGTCGTGGGCGCACCGGGAGGTTAGCAGTATGGCGCAGGCTGTTTTGTCGCCAGACGGCCGTTGGCTGGCGCTGCTCAGTTTTGCCGATCAGGAACAGGGCTGGATACTGCAACTGCATGACCTGGCGCAGGACAGCACGCGCTACTACCAGTTGGGAACGGCCGTGTTCGGCATGATCAGGCCATCGGCCTGGTCGGCGGATGGGCAATGGCTGGCGTTGGCCCATGATGGCGATGTGCGCCTGTTCGCGCTCGACGCGGCCTATGAACGCCGGTTTGCCCCAGAACGGATGATGTGTGATCAGGCGGTGTGGGGAGGGAGTCAGTAATTGGTGGTCGGTGGGCGAGGGGCGGTGGTAGGGTATGTCGAAGAATTTTGAATGGCGCTCCGATGAGGATGAAGGCTGGGAGGGGGATGTAGCGACGTTGGCGACGGCCGTTGCGCCGCGCCGTCGCCGGTATGGGTTACTGTTGCTCTTGCTGCTGCTGGCGGCCGGTGGTGGCGTGTTGCTGGCGCGCGGCTTTAATCAGCGGCTTGTGAGCGCCACGTCCGCCATTGAGATGGAGGTGTTGGCCGTGCATAATTTGCTGCGCGACGCCGCCCATCGTCAGGATTTAGAACTGTTCATCACCGGGTTGTCGGGGCGGTCCCCGGATTGGGTGGACGCGCAGCAGCGATTGGTGCAAGAGGGGGTATTCCTGGCGCGCCCGGCGTTTGGCCTGGCGCAGGCTGGCGGCAGTTTGCGCCCCATTACGGCTGCCGAACTAACAGTGTCGCCCGATCTCCTGACGGCCGAATTGACCTATGAGGAACAGTACGCCGCCGCCGATGACCAACCGGTGACGCTGCGCCAGACGGCCGTTTACCGGTCTGGCCGCACGAACTGGCTGTTGACTCCCCCGGATGCTGAATTTTGGGGCGAAATGGTGACGATCACCGGTACGCATCTTATCGCCCGTTTCCCGGCGCGGGATACGGCCGTTATCGAACGCTTGCTGCCAGACCTGGATGCGCACGTTGGCGAATTGTGTCGCACGCCCGATCTCGCTTGCCCGGATGGGTTGGCCCTGACGGTGCAGTTTGCCGTGAACCCGGCGCTGCTGGCTGTGTTGCAAGATGAGCGCGTGCTGTGGCAGCAAGACGTGACCTGGCGACAGCTTCCCACACCGACCCTGGTGGGCCTTCCGATGGATGAGACGGGGTATGCGCTGCTGCGGCGGACGTATGCGAATTGGGTGTTAACGGCCGTTGTCACCGAGATCGTTGATTACCGCTGCTGCCAGGGACAGCTTTATTACCGCGCCTTGCTGGATAAACTGCTCAGTGACGTGGGCGCGCGCGATTGGCCGCTGACCGACGCCGATTATGCGCTGCTGTTGGCGGAGGATGTGGCGTTGGATGCGGCGTTGGTAGAGGTGCGCCGCTTGTGGGAGGCGCCGCTGCCAACGGCCTTACAGCAGGATGCGTGGTCGCAGGCGCACGCGCTGGTGGCGTTTGCCTTAACGACCGGTCTGGCCAGCCCATTGGAGTTGACGCCAGGCGAGGAGGTGGAGAAGTGGGCGGGACCGTTCACGGTGCGCAATGCCCATTTGGTTGCTTCCATCCTGCCACCGTCTGGATTGTGGTTGCAATTTGTGTACCGGCAAGCGGTAACTAGCTTCCCGGCGCCCCCCATCCCGCTGCCGACGCAGCAGGTGACGCTGGCCTGCCTGGGCGCGGTTTATAGCTACGACCTGACGCAGCAGATGGTGGGCGTGTTGGAAGATGGCTTTACGGTGGAGCAGATGACGCCGTTAGCCGATGACAGCGGGCTGCTGCTGCAAGGGCGCTCCGGTTCGGGAACGCAAGAGAAGTGGCAGGCGGTGTTGTGGCGGGGTGGACAGCGGTATGTTTTGTATGAACGGCCGTATCAATTGGACGGCAAGATTTACACGGCGCATCTGCAAGGGGAGCGGGTGGTTTTGTACACGCAAGAGTTGGGGAATGATTTTTGGACGGGGCTGGCAGCCAGTTATTTTGACATCAATGATTGCGCGGTGGGGGAGTGTGTAGAACGGCCGTTACCCGGCATCACCCGTTGGTCGCCAGACGGGCAGCGGACATTGGTGTGGCAGCCAGGAGCTGACGATACCAGTTTCGACCGCTTTGCAGCGACGGTCTGGCTGGGGGATGCGCAGGGCAACCCCCAGGTAGAGGTTGGCACGGACCGATCGTTTACGGCGCAATGGATAGACGATGTGCGTTTTTTGATGCAGTACACATCAGTGGACAACCCCTTTGTCCCAGAGTTGTGGTTGGGGCAGGTGGATATGGTTACGCCGCAGCGCCTGTTGACAATGGAGGAATTGGTGGCTGTACTGCCGGCTGAGGCGCAGGCGGCGTTGGCGCGGATGACGGTTGTGCCCATTCCCGGCCAGCCGGCGTTGTTGTGGCTGACCCTGCGCGGTTATGACGCAGCGCATACTTATTACGTGATGCTGAACTGGCAGACAGGCGAGTTAACCTTTCACGAACAGCCAATGCCGCAGATCGTCCTGGTAGATTTTGCGTTTTCGCCAGATGGCGTCTGGGCGGCGCAGCAAACATTGACGAATCTGACCGATAGTACGGCCGTCTCTGGCAGCATGGTTAACCTGTATCACGTGCCGCGTCAGGAAGGGTGGCAGGTGGCAAACGGGCGGATGCCCCTTTTGCTGAATCGCAGTGGGCAACTGGTGGACTGGTCGCTGGACGGCCGTTGGCTGGTGGCGGCGGCCGAGAACAGCCTGCGTCTGATCGCGCCCGATGAGCGGTATGACCAATATGTCGTCACCGGTTATCCGGGGTGTACGGCCGTTGCCTGGGTCAATCCGTAAAAAGGTGGGAACCGATAACTATGTATACTCCGAAACCCGAAAACAAAATTAACGCCACCCCGGCCTAACGCGACCAAATTATCCGCGATTTCAAGCAGGCGCTGGCCGATACCGGACTCGTTGTGCCGATGGCAACGACCAATCTGTTTACTGACCCGGCGTTCCGGGATGGCGCGTTTACCAGCAACGATCGCTTACCGCCAGCTGTACCTGGCCTTAAAGCCAATATTCGCCGCAACCCGGTCTTGAAGCTTAGTGAACGTCTAGAAATCAAGATTGGGCCAATCTTCAAGATTGGCCCAATCTCAGTACAAGTATGGGGAAGGGGGTGCGGATGAAGATCTGGATGCTCGTGCCGATGTTGCAGGCGATACGGTGGTAGATGGGGGGGAAACGGCCGTTGCCTTCACTGCTATGATTCAGCAGAATCAATAATGACTCTTCCGAAAAAAGCCTCAACCTGCATGAGGTTGAGGCATGGGCATAATTAACGGTAGCG
>JACSRF010000153.1 GCA_014879875.1 Anaerolinea sp. | reverse complement strand
TGGTAGCTGTCTGGTTGTTGGGGCATGGTGACTCCTTTTGCGGCACGAAACGGCCGTTCGTGGTGTGGGAAGGTGTGGGACCTTGGGAATGAGCGGCGTGAAACGTGATGTCTCTCTGCTCACGTTTCACGTTTCACGTTTCACGGCGTCAACCCGGCAAAATCCGACTCACGCTTTTATAACAAACCAATGCCTACGCCAACGCTTACCCAACTCTACGCCTGGGACAACTTACTGCTGGCCTACCGCAAAGCCAGCCGCGGCAAACGCAGCCACCCCAACGTGGCCGCTTTTGAGTACCGGCTGGAAGATAACCTGTGGCGCTTGCAAACCGAACTGCAAGCGCAAAGCTACGACCCCGGCCCCTATCACAGCTTCTTCATCCACGATCCCAAGCGCCGCCTGATCAGCGCCGCCCCGTTTCATGACCGCGTGGTGCACCATGCCCTGTGCAACCTGATTGAACCGCTGTTTGAGCGCGGCTTCATTGAAGACAGCTACGCCAACCGCGTCGGCAAGGGCACGCACCGCGCCCGCGCCCGCTGCCAACAGTTTGCCCGCCGCTTCCCCTACGTGTTGCAGTTGGATGTGCGCCAATTTTTCCCCAGCGTGGACCACGCCATCCTGCGCGGGCTGCTGGCGCACAAAATCAGCGATGCGCAGCTTTTGTGGCTAATAGACGTTATTCTGCACAGCGGCAAGGATGTCCTGACGGAGCAGTATGAGATGGTGTACTTTCCGGGAGACGACTTGCTGGCGGCGCTGCGCCCGCGCGGGTTGCCCATCGGCAATCTCACCAGCCAGTTTTGGGCGAATGTCTACCTGAACCCGCTCGACCAGTTCATCAAGCGGCGCTTGCGCTGCAAAGGGTACGTGCGTTACGTGGATGACTTACTGCTGTTTGCCGATGAGAAGCAGACGTTGTGGCATTGGCAGGCCGCAGTGACAGAAAAGTTGGCGGATTTACGGCTGACGGCGCACCCTGGCGCGCAGCCGCGCCCGGTGGCAGAGGGCATACCCTTTTTGGGTTTTCACATCTTCCCGGATAAGATGCGCTTAAAACGGCGCAAGGGGATCGCTTACCGGCGCAAATTTCATGGCCTGCTGCGGCAATATACGGCGGGGGAAATTGGGTTGGATGTGGTGCATGCGTCGGTGCGCGGGTGGGTGAATTATGCGCGCTTTGGCAATACGGTGGGATTGCGTAAGGCGCTGCTGACGCGGGCCATTATCCAGCCGCCACCGTTAAGGAACGCGGATTAAATAAGCAGCCAGGGCGAGGCAAGCGGAGACAAGGCCGTTTGTCACATGAAAATTGTACCCGCTTGCCTCGCCCCTACAAGAAAAATGGCCGCGCCACAGGGACGAACCGAGGCAGCGCGGCCGTTGTTATTTGCCCGGCCTGCTCACAGAAGCCTGCTCACAGGCGCGGCCAGGACAAAACCCCGCCATTTCTCACCGCGGCGCAGCAGGCGTACCAACCGCGCATTTCTGGTAGGGACACCGACCCGTTAGGGGGAGCCGTCCCATGGAGAAGTGTGGACACCACCACCCGCACCCCGTTGTTGTCGTTGAAGTTGTTGTCGGGGTTGTTCCTGTCGCGGGCCGAACAACCGTGTCTGGGTTTTGCCCCACTGCCTATAGACAGTCGCTGCCGGTAGGCAGTCGTTTGCCCTCTACCGCCGTACAGGGCAAACGACTGCTCACCGTTCACGGATTACCGATTACTGATCTTTTGCCAGCCGCCCAGCAGCCGTCCCACTTCGGCGACCATGGCCGCCGCGTGCTGGTATTGGCCGGGGTTGAGCCAATGCCAGCGTTCCGCCAGGCGCAGGTAGAGGCGCAGTTTGGACAGGGCGATGTCTGCTTCCTTTAATTTGGCCTGGCGTTCGGGGCCGCGCGCGACGTTCGCTTCTTCCAGCCGTTCGCGCAGGTCGAAGGCGGTGGCGAGCAGGCGCTGCGTGAAGCTGTGGCGGTGCGCGCGCGGGAAATAGTTGGTCATCGGCAGCAGCCAGGTGAGCAGGTCAAAGGTTTTGCTGAAGATGGGCATTTCGGATTGCGTCATAAGCTACCTGGAAGCGTGTGTATGATCGAAAAAACGGTCGAATCCTTGTTTTTCCAATCCCTGTCGTAACGTTTTATCGCCTGTCCACAACAGTCCATTCAAGTGGAGCGCAAGTGCAACATGAGGCGTGTCTGCTTCGTCAATACCAAGGCACAGTTCATACGCTTTGTGACGAATAGCGGGATCGATCAGATCTTCTTTAGCAATCGTCACGTGACGTAGCAAGATGTAGAACAGGCGAATCACTTCTGTCTCCGTCAGCCGACTGATTTGCACAATGCGCTCTTTATGTTTGAATAGCTCGACAATTGCTGATTCACAAATGAAAAAGGTTTCACCTGACCCCAAAATGGTGCGTGTAAAATGGGATTCGCTGCGCAGCAGTGCAGAGAAAAGAATGTTGGTGTCAATCACGATCGGCTGTCGCTCAGGCACAAATTACTCCGTAAACAGGGTTTTGACCTGCTGCCAGGCGCCTTGCTTAATACGCACTGCCAGGCTTAGGGCTTCATCGGCCGAGAGCTGGCTGCGCCGACGAATAGATTCCATTTCCATGTAATCAAGCAGCCGTACCAATTCCGCCTCGTCTAATAGACGGCGTGGGAAACGAATAATAATGTCATCCTGATCCGTTGTGATTTGGTAAGTGGTATTCATCTATCCGCTCTTCGGGTTGCCGATTTGTGCGGTGAACAATTCGCCAACCTGCAAAATTTGATCGCGCTGCGCGCGAGATAGGGTGGGGGGCAGCCCCCCACGCCCCCCAGAGATCAGGGGGGCGGCTGCGCCGCCCGCAGATCAGAGAGTCAGAGATCAGAGGGATCAGCGATCAGCGGTGAGAAATGGGGACACCACCACCCGCACCCCGCTGTGGTCGTAGAAGTCGCAGCCGGGGTAGAGCCTGTCGCGGGCCGAACAACCGTTCTGATTTTGATAAAATGAGCCGCCACGCATCACCATATCTTCTCTGTTGCGCGCGCTAATTATCTCATATTCTGGCCGCGGTGGGTAGGGGTATTTTTTGCCATACATGCTGCGCGTCCATTCCCACACCTGGCCGCTCAAGTCCAGGCAGCCGCAGGGGCTGGCGCCGGCGGGGAAGCTGCCCACGGCGCAGGGTGCGCCGATGCCTGCCTCTTGGTTGTTGGCGCGGTAGCGCGTCTCTTGCGGGGTCAGCGCCTCTTGTTCTGGTTCGTCGCCCCAGGGATATTGGCGGCTGGTTAGATGGTTGGTCACCATAGGCGGCGCTTGTTGCGGCAAGCTCAACAAGCGGTCGGGGGAAGTAATTTGCGCCGTTTGCGGGATTTGCTGCCCGCCGCGCGCCGCTTTTTCCCATTCCGCTTCGTTGGGCAGCGTCACCCGGTAGCCGGCCGGCAGCCAGCCCCTGCTGCGCCAGCGTTCATCCAGCCATTCCGTAAAGGCCAGGGCGTCGTACCAGTTAATCCAGACGGCCGGCCAGTTGTCCGGCAAATGTAGGGAACCTCTGCCGTAACTCGGTTCAAAACCGCTGTCTTGCACAAATTCGCGGAATTGGGCGGCGGTGACGGGATATTGGGCGATCCAGTATAGTTTATCCAGCCCGTGGTACCAGTCGCCCCGGCCGCGGTTATCCCAGTTTTCCAGCCAGAAGGGGCCGCCGGGCACGGTACACAATAGCATTTCGTCGCAGCGCAGCACGCCGGGGCGGTCGTCGCCGAGGGCGGCCAGGGCCTGCCCGGCCAGGGCGCGGTCGCGGGGGGGCAGCAGGCCGTTGGTCAGGATGGTTTTGTGCCAGGCGAGCAGGCGCGCGCGCGTTTGCTGCTCGGTTTCAATTTGCGCCGCGTCGGGGGCGGTCAGTTCTGTTTCCAGCAGCGCCTGCCCGGCGAGGAATGCGCCCCACAGCGCTTCCTCGCCAACGCCGCCAGCCGGGTCGCCCTGGCAGAGAGCGGCGGCCAATGTCCAGACTGAGGAGGGCAGCGTTTTGCCGATGTTGGCCGCGGCCAGCAGCAAGCTTTCGCGCCAGCGGGAGGAGTCCTGGCGCGCCAATTGCGCCAGGTCGTAAGGAAAACGCTGCTTGAGCAGATGCAGCCCGGCCAGGTATTCCTGGAAGGTGCGGTGCGGGAAGCGGTAGACGTCGTCGCTGTTGTCGGCGTTACGGCCGTGGCTCTCCAGCAGCCCGGCGCGGTCACGCACGTACTCGATGATGTCGTTGGTACTGACGCGCGCTGCTGCGCCCTTGTATTTATGCAGTTTGCCGGCCAGCACTTCGCCGGGGATGTCGGCCGTTTGTTCCTGGTCTGGCTGGTCACGGTGGGCGACAAAAGCGACTTCGGCCAGGGCATTACGCAGTTGCGCGGTATCCATGCCGAGAACGTCGGCCAGGGTCTGCGTCTCCTGGTCGGGCATAGCCTTGGAACGCCGCCACAAATCCAGCAGCAGGATCACGCTCAATTCGTACAGTTCTTCGCGGCGCTGCGGCAGCGCGCCCCCCTCGCGCCCGCGGTGGATGTAGACCATCATCGTCAGCAGCAGAGGATGGCGCGCCAGTTCGCGTAAATTGCGGTTGTTTTCCACCTGGCGCACCAGCCCTTCGCCGTAGCTTTTGGCCTTCTCCGGCCCCAGCGTGCCATCTTGCTGCCCCATGACGGTATACCACTGCTCAACGAAGGCTTTGATTTGCTCATCGCTAAAGGGCAGCAGGCGCGTGACCTGGAAGCCGCTCAGTTCCCAGCCGCTGCCATAGGCGTAAGGGCGGCTGGTGACGACGACGCGCACTCTGGGGAAGTCGCGCGCGAACTGCTCGATGTGCCGTTTCAGCGGATCGCGCACATCGGCCGCTTTGTCCACTTCGTCCAGGCCGTCGAGTAGTAAGATGCCGCCTGTGGCTTGCAACTGCTGGTACAGGTGGGGCGCGTAGCCACCCAGGCTCACGGCGTCGCGCCCCAGGTCGGCGGCGACGTACTGCCAGATGCTTTGCCGCTGCGAGAGGCCGCGCGCGGCGTATTCGCGCAAAATGACGCGCACCGGCCGCAAACGGTGTGCGCCGAGACCCCATTGGTGCTGGCGCAAATGGTCCTGGGTGACGGCCACATTTTCGCCGTAGTCACCGACGAGCCGGTCGCCGGCCAGGCAAAGGGTGAGGTAGTTGACGAGGGTAGATTTGCCGGAGCCGGGCGCGCCGAGGATGACCAGGCGGCTGTTTTCGGGGCGGCTGAGGGCAGCGAGGGCGGGTTCGCGCTGCAAGCGTTCGCTTTGGGCGGGGTCGAGTTGGTCGTAATGCAGGGCGACGTGGTTGGGGTCGGGATGGCCAGCGACCGCGCGGTCACCTGTCGCCGGCACATCTAACGAAGTAAAAATACGCTCCAGCGCCAGCTTCTGCCCGCCCATACCCGCTTCTTTGATGTCTACCAGGGCCATGGAGGGCGGGTAACCGCAGAGGTGGACCAGGTGGCGTAAGTAGCGGCGCTCCCATTCGGCGGGGGTGGGCTGGGCGGTGCCGCATGATGCGTTTCCGGCCGCCGGCGAGGACCAGTGGATCGGAATCGAGGCGCCAGCGGTATCCAGCGTCACCTGTGTGGGCTCACCGCCATACGCGGCGCCTGCATA
>JACSRF010000298.1 GCA_014879875.1 Anaerolinea sp. | reverse complement strand
TTAACTTAGCGATTTGCTGTGGTCGGTCTCCTGATCACGCCACCCACGTTATTTCTGAACGATTACTAACTCCTTTTGTCTACTGCCTAACTGAACCGGCCGCGCCGGTTAGACAACAGGCCGAGTAAGGCGCTAAAAATCGCCGAGCCGATGATTGACCAGACGATAGGAAAGGTTTCACCATCAATTGTAACCGGCAGTATTTCGGGTAGGCCCAACTGCCGCCCCAGCCACATGCCCAGGTAGGCGCCGATAAAACCAACAACAGCCGCTATCAGACAACCGCCACGTGAAAAACCGGCAATGGCCTGGCCTAAAGCGCCACAGATAGCGGCAATCACAATAAGCGTCAGAAATCCTAACAAAGTCATTGCATCCCTCCTACGGACCGCATGGTCTCATCATTAAGCGTCACAAATTCGGGGAATTCGCCGATCTCATCGTTGGTGGCCAGGATGTGAATGCCATATTCGCTAATTTTTTCGATCAGGTTAATCGGTATCAGGATTTGTTTAGGCAATAGTTTGCCTTGAGTGACGACGAATTGGCCGATCTGGAAATTTTCAGCAGTGATGATGCAGTTGAGATGGCCAATATGACCTTCCAATCCGCTAACTGGTATATTGTTATCCAGCAACACTAATTCGTCAGACACGCCGGTACGTACTTTTTCTTGTACAACCGGCATTTCTGGAACCCCGACTAACGAATAGCGAGGTTCCGGAATCTGGATATCGGGGTTGGTTAACGGCCGTTGCCACTCTGGCGCCCCCTTTTCGACGACTATTTCCTGGTAATCAGGGTAGTCATTCAGATCGCTGTTGTTAACCGCCAGATAGATTGCCTGAGCCGCAGCGCCTTCTACTTTGGTGATGGGGATCACTTTGGCTCGCTTAAATAGAAAGCCGCTTTCTATTATCAGGTTGGTCAACTGCCAGGTTTCGGGAT
Organism: Anaerolinea sp.; assembly: GCA_014879875.1. Classification (GTDB taxonomy): domain Bacteria; phylum Chloroflexota; class Anaerolineae; order Promineifilales; family Promineifilaceae; genus JACSRF01. The sequence continues at coordinate 24,122 of JACSRF010000298.1, read as the reverse complement.
TGATAACCACTTTGGCCAGATGGCCCAATTGTTTATCACTTCCGTGTACTTCGGCGTTAAATCTAAAACTAAATTTGTCCATGTGTTTGTTACCTCCAAATTGCGCTAACGTTACTGCGCTCGGTGAGGACGACGTCGTCATCTATTGCGTAGGGGTCAAGGCTATAAACGGCCGTTTTGATAGTTGGTATTTCTGGTCCAGGTAACGGCCGTTGCTCCCACGACGTTGGCAATACCTCAAATTCCTCTTCTTTATACGCGGAATAATTCGCCCACTCGTCGTTTGTAAGCAGCAGGTGAACTGCGTCGGCTGCGGCTGATGAAACAAGAGAAACAGGAAATACGCGACATCGTTTAGACAGAAAGCCTTTTTCTACAATCAAGCCTTTTACGCACTGCGTTTCTGGTTCCACAACAACTTTCACCAACTTGCCGAATTTACCATCCCGGCAATAAACTTGAGCACCTATCGGAAAAACAAACTTGTTCATGTCCTCACCTCTACCCTACAGATTGGTTCAATCTTCAAGACTTGTCCTGAGCATGTTCGTATGTTATCCATGTCATCAAGACATCACCTATGGCCGTTATCATGGTGCGAAAGTTTGTTGAGGTTTCTGGAAAGCCGTGTGAATCGAATTATGTGTGAACAATCTCTTGAAGGGCTGCCTGCATGAGCGACCAGTTTGAGGGAAACCATTCTTTCGTTTGTTCCTTTTCACTTTCCACTGTGGATAATTTTCTTTTGAACGCCGACAAGTCTATAAAAATATCGAGGCGACCCAGGTGCGAGATGACAGTTTGAATCAACCATTCCGCTGAGGTGGAATTGCGCTCTGATTCCTCTATGACTAGCAATCGCCGCCCCACAGATTCCACACTTTCTCTCAGATAGCGTAAGGTTTCGCGGGGCAACTTTCGACAAATGAGCGCCACGTCAGCTCCCTTTTGGGCGAGTTGGATGATGATAGATTGCATAACAGTCATATCGTTGCCAACGAGCAAGACAACTTTATCCACCAGGTAATTTTGCCGATTGGTTATCGGCTGGCTTCTTTTGGCGAGATTGGTTGATTTGTTAGTCATTTTGACCTCTTGATAAATAGAATCGGAACGTTCCATACTCATATTTTATGGGAAACGCCGTTGTGCTGAATAGGCAGTGGTATAAGAAAGAGATATAGATAAAGGTATAGACCCGCGCATATCTTCTGGCCGTTGCGTCCCATTCTCGCTTACTCACCGACACGTTTGACATGACGAGAAGTGGACAACAGATAGGCCAATCTTTGCGTCAGGTTTTTTAATTCGGGTGGGATCTGTCCATTTTCAGCCTGCGCTACTTTTTGCGCTATTTGCTGATAGCGGGTTTCCAAATCAACGAGCTGCACGGCCGTTTCTCGTTGTGTTCTATACGCCTGATACGTTTGTCCAATGAGGGTTTCAAGCACCGCCGCCAGAGGCGGAGCCACGATCAGTCCCCACACACCAAACGCCTCAAACAAAGGAACAATCACCAAAACTGTAAGCAAAAAACTGCGCCGCTTGCGCTGCCAGATACGCGGTTCAATAAACAGTTCCAGCCCCCAAAAAAGGAACAGCGTATAAACAGCCAGACCTATCCCCACCCACTGGCTCTCCATACTCCCTAAAAAGAAGGCCGCAACGGCCGTCATCAACCCGCCAAATAAAGGTACAAACGCCGCCAACGCCGCAAAAAATGCAAATAACAACGGGAATCTTACCCCCGCCAGAACCGCGCCCGCGCCTAAAAACAGAGCCAGTAAAAAACTTTTTATAAATTGACTGCGCAGATAGCTGCTAACGGCCGTTTCCATATCTCGCCAGCTATCCCGCGCAAAGGCTCGTTGTTTGGCCGGCAGCAGCGACAGCCATAATCGTTCAAACCGGTGTTGATCCACGCTCCAGTACACGCTCAAGACCAACAGCAGCAGCAGCCCGCCAATCGCTCCCACCAAATTCTGAGTTAGCGTCACAATCGTAGGCAGCATTTGCCCGAATTCAGTCCCCGGATCGTCAGCAAGAGAAAAGGGCGGCGGCAGTAACGCAACGGCCGTTTGCTGCCAGGTTGCCCCCGCCTGCCAATGGCGATGAAACGACTCGTACCGCACCACCGCCTGGTTGGCCGCGTTGTTGAGTTCCAGCAGCAGCAGATCCCCTACCAGCAGCAGCAGCAGCAAAAAACCACCAATCCCCACCACATACAACAACAACTGCGCCAAACCCTTCCGCATTCCCCGCGCCACCAACCTATCCACATAGGGGCGGATGGCTGCTGCCACAAACAAGGACAAAACAAACAAGAGCAGCAGCATCTTAAACTGCCACAAAATGTACAGCGCGCCTAAAGTGGCCAACACCACAGCCGTATGTTTCATGATGCGTTTCATGACATGTCTCCGGCCTCGGCGGCCAAAAATCTTTCTAAATCGAGGGCAATCGCTTCCACTTCATCCTCAAGCTCATCCGTGGCCGCTGAAGGCACATCTAGTTTATGGCGTATCTGGCTGCGCACATCTTGCGCCAGTTGGTTTGTCTGGTAACGCAGCACACTCAACTGGTTACGACTGTTTTCCGCCTGTTCTAAACTGCCTTGCCCTAACAAAAAGCGATCCAACAGAAGCTGAATAACGGCCGCCAGCGGCAGGGCAATCAAGGCCCCCAACACGCCAAACAAAGAGCCGAAAACCAACAAAGCCAGCAGCGTCACAAACGGCCGTACCCCAATTGTTCGATTCATCACCCGCGGCACCAGGAGAATGTTTTCCAACTGTTGAATGACAATTGAAGCCAAAATAACCCATAACGCAGTCAAAGGAGAAACGGATAGGCCGACTATAATGGCGGGCACAGCGCCTAAAAACGGCCCCAAAATCGGTACCGCTTCCAGCAAACCGGCAAAAATCGCCAGCAGCAAGGCATTGGGCAGGCCGATCAGCATGTAAGCGATAAAGGCCAGTCCGCCAATAATCAGGCACAGCATTCCTTGCCCCAGCAGGTAACTGCTTACTTTTGTCTCTATATCCTGCACGAATTCTCGAATAACATTCCGCTTCGGCAAAGGAACGATGAGAAATGCGGCCTGTTTCAGGCGTTCTCCTTCCAATGTCCAGTAAAATGTTAAGAGACCGATGGCAATCAGGTGAAAAACGCTCATAAGCAGGCGTCGGCTTTGCATGAGCGTTTCGGTTAAGTCGCCATTGACGCCGTTGACCTCAAGATCAATAGCGAAGGTGGACAGGTCCAGGGGCAAAACGATGAGCAGACGGCGTAGAAAAATGTTAGGCAGTCTTTGCAAGCTCTGGCGTAAAAACTGATAACCCTCGTCTAAACTCTGACCAATCATTGCCCCTTGCGCGGCCAGTAGAGGCAGGGTTAACCACAGGAGTACACCCACCAGCAAACCGAACAGGCCAAAGACAATGAGAATACCGGCGGGTTTGGCAATGTTATGTTTTTCCAGCCAGCGAACGGCAGGAAGCACGGCGGTACTCAAGATCATGGCTGTTAACAGGAGCAGCACGACAGTTTGGAAGTGAAATAACAGCCAAAAACAGACGATAACGGCCGTTACTCCCAACGTCCACAACACCAATTGACGCGCCGGGATATCCGGAACTTCCACATGCTTCATGCCGGTTACTCCTTAACCATCTGGCGGCCCAGCCGGACCCAGGCCAGTAAAAATAGAATGGCGGCAAAAACAAACACCGCCACGATTAATAACAGCTGCGGCGGCTGGCCGCGCAGCATCACATCTTGCAGCAAAGCCGTGCTGTAAGTGGCAGGCAGCATCCAGGAAACAAGCCGCACCGGGGCCGACAGGCGGTAAAGTGGCAAGAAAAAGCCGCTAAAAAAGATGGCCGCCAACAACATCAACATGCCATATTGGATGGCCTGGCTGTCACTGCGCGCCGAAAGCGAGATGTGAAAGCCGATGCCCAACGAAGCCAGCAGCACCCCCAAAATGACCAAAACATAGTTCTGCCATAATCCCAATTGGGGCACGCGCAAAACGAAAATAATCAGGAGGGTAAGTACGGCCGCCATGACACCGGTCAGCAGCAGATAGCTGATGTATTTACCCAGCAGCATCTCAAAGGCCGTGACGGGGGCGGCTCGGAACAGTTCCATCGCGCCGCTTAGTTTTTCACGAATGATGCTCAGCCCGGCCAGGGTAATCGCCAGATGCTGTAACAGCAGGGCAATCACGGCCGGCACGTAAAAGTGCATCGGGTCAAGCTGCACCTGGGTGATGCTTAAAGATTCGCTGCGAAAAGGAGCCACCAGCACGACCGCATCCATTTCCTGGAATCTTTGCAGCATCTCATCCATTTCTTCCAGAGAGGCTTCCACTTCGGCCACAATGGCCTCGCCTTCCTCTAAGCTGCTGTCCGCAGCAGTAGCCTCCACCATCTCATCGGTCTGGCCTTGCAGCGTTTCCAACTGTGTCAGGAGGGCAGAGGTGGTGTTGGCCTGCCCGCTGGCTTCTTCCAGACCGGCGGTGATAGCCAGACCAGAGCCGAGAGCCAATGTCAGCAAGTCTACGTCTTGTTTGAGGGCTTCGGCTGAACTTTGGGCGCGAAGCCGGTCTCCAGTGGCAAACGCTTCCCGAGCCGTGGCGGCATGAGCCTTAGCCTGAATCAGATCTTCATGCCAGAGTTGAGCTTCTTGCTGGCTTTGGGTAACGGCCGTTAACAGCACCTGCCGGTTTATCTCTTCAATATAACGCTGTCCCAGCACCTGGATATACACTTCTTCCATCGGATCGATTTCATAATGGTAGAGCGAAAAGGCGGCCTGTTGATCGTTTTCCCAATCAACCGTCGGATTGCCTGGCGTAACAACTACCAGATCTACCTCCTGTTCGCGCAGGCGTCTATCCGCTTCGGCGGCATCGTGCGTGATACCGGCAAATGTGATGCGGCCCTGGAAAGAGGCCATGTATTGTTCGATAGAGCCTTCTAACGGGCTGCCTTCAGGCACCACAAACAACGTATCCAGGGTGCGCGGCGTATTTTGATAGCCGACGCCAAAGAGAAGCAAGATAAAAAATGGGCCGAGAATAAGGGAAAAAACGAGCCGGGGCTGGTGCAAAATGATGCGTATTTCTTTGCCGATAAAGGCGAAGATACGGATGATCGTCTGCCAAAAGGCCTGAATTATTTGTTTAACCATCTGCTGCCTCTTTAACGGCCGTTTCTTCCACAACCGCACTTTCTACGGAAACGGCCGTTTCTTCAGCCACTCTTTCTACTTCAGCAGCCGTTTCCTGGTTGATCAACTCCACAAAGACATCGTCAAACACCGGCACATATTCGCTGGCCGATTCCACCGGAATTTGCTCTTCCTGGCACCAATTCAGCAGCAGCGGCAAGATCGTGCTGGCCTCATCCACCACAATTTCCACGCCCTGGTTGCGCAGGCGGCTGACTTTGCCTTCCAAAACAAATGGCTGGCGGCGCAGTTCGTTGAACTGGCCTTCAGTGAGAAAACTGCTGGTGTATAAGTGAATGATATCCCCGCCCAAAGCACGGCGGCGCAAATTGTCAGGCGTTTCTACCATCAGTAAACGGCCGTTGACCATTAAGCCCACATAATCACAGTGAACCGCTTCACTTACATATTGAGTCGTGATAAAAAGTGTATGTCCCTCTTCCTTGAGCTTTTGGAAGTAATCCCAAAATTTACGGCGCAGTACCGGATCAATACCGGCTGTCGGCTCATCCAAAAACAAAAGTTGAGGATTATGCACAATAGAAGCGGCCAAACTGAGCCGGCGCTGCATCCCGCCGGACAGATTGTGCACCTTTTTACTTTCCTGCCCGGTCAATTCCACCAGTTCCAACAGCTCTTGCAGCCGCTTTTTACGCCGCAGGGGAACTCCATACAAAGAGGCGGCAAAATTCAGGTTTTCCCACACAGTTAGTTCCGGATAGAGAACGAACTGCTGGGGCATATACCCAATCTGAACGCGTTCGCGCCGGCCAAATTTTTTAGGAGTACGATCCAGCACTTCAATTTTCCCGCTGTCCGCCGTGTATATCCCTAAAAGAAGGCGCACGCTGGTCGTTTTACCGCAACCACTAGGACCAATAAAGCCAAAAATAACGCCGGGAGGAATATCTAAATTGAGTTTCTCTACCGCAGGTACGCCATCAAAGGCTTTGCTGACATTTTGCGTAAATATAATTTGCGTGTTGCTTGTTTCATTGATCATCAGGAGACCATCCTTGTAGTTTATGCGGCACGATAGCCTAAAAATGCCAACTGGGCGTCTTCAGGCTCGGCTCTAATCTGAATACATTCCTATGTGACACAAAGATACCTCCGCACAATCAGTACGGAGGTTTTTTTGTGGGGGCCTCTAATTAAGCTTAGGCGCCCCGGCGAATGAGACCGGCAAGAAAGAGCAGGATTATGGCGCCGGCAACCGCTACCAACAGCGTCCAAACATTGAACCCTGTCGTACCTGGAAGGCCTAACAAGCCAGCCAGGAACCCACCAATGACTGCGCCAACAATACCCACAATGATATTAGCCAGAGCGCCCATTTGGGCGTCGCGCCCCATAATCATACTGGCAATCCAGCCAGCGATGCCACCCAAAATGACCCACAAAATTATATTAACTAACATATTTGCCTCCTTTGCAAATGCAATAAAATTTTTTGATTCTACTTTTCAATCATACGCAAAGTAGAAAGCAGATCCCATATGACTGGGTATAGAGCCAAGATACAGATTGGCTATATCTAAGAACAAGGGGTTTCATATGGGAATTCAAGTCGCAAATAACGCAAGCCTGCGTGATGGCCCTAACCTTGCGTTAGGGTTCTAACCTTATTATAGCTCTAAATGATCTGGCACCCCATTAGGGAATAATGCACTTATCGCTTCCCAGATGCGTTCAATCCGATTCTCCGGGTTAGGGTGGGTGCTAAAGAATTTCACCAGAATCGGGCATGAATTTGTCAGGCCAGGCTGACAGCAGCGTCAGAAAATGGAGAGCAGCATTTTTTGTCTTTTCTCTAGCCAGCAAACAAGATAAAATGTTTATCACTGTCACTTTTCAACGAGATAACCTCCGCAGCCGGCCCCATCCTCCCTCTCTGAAAACATATTTATTGGATATTGTTTGACGATCTGGTTACAGCAAAAAAGGAAGTAGATGACAGAAGAAACCAATCCATCCGAAACAATCGCGCCCCAATCCGACACGCATCCCCTGGTGCTGCTGCTGCAAGATATTTCCCTCGCCGTTAACCAGGCAGAAAGCGTCGATACCGCCTTCACGGATGTTTTGGCTTACATTTGCCGCTTTATGCGCTGGCCTTTAGGGCATGTGTATGTCTGGTCAGAGGCCGCTGACGAGCTTGTTTCCAGCCGTATCTGGTACATGGCGGACCCGGTTGTATTTTTCCCTTTCCGCCAGTTGAGCGAAGCCATAAAGTTCCAACGCGGGCAAGGTACTTTGGGACAGGTTTGGGAAAGCGGCATAGCTGTTTCTATTTTGGATGTCCACAATGAAATGATGTTTAGGCGGAAGCTGCCGGTTGAAGAGGGGGGTATTCGTGCTTATTTTGCTTTTCCAGTGATAGTGGAGGGGCGGGTAACGGCCGTTCTTGAATTTTTCTCTCCTGCATCAGGCGCGCCTGACCTGGACATCATCGCTGTCATCACGCATGTGGGCGCCTTGCTGGGGTTGGCAATGCGGCGCCAGAAGACCTTAGAGCGGTTACGCGACAGGGAAACCCAATTAGCCGAAGCGCAGAGGACAGCCCACGTCGGCCATTGGGAATGGGATATCCTGCGCGACAAAATGTCCTGGTCGCCTGAACTCTACCGTATTTATGGGCTGCCTCCGGACAACTCCCCCACCACCTACGACGATTTCCTGGCTTGCGTTCATCCTGACGATACGGCGTATACACAACAAAAAGTAGCCAACGTCTACGAAAACGGCCGTTCCTTTGACTATTTCCACCGCATTATCCGCCCTGACGGCTCCGTGCGTGTACTCCATGCTCGAGGCCGTCCCATTTATGATCATGCAGGTCAAATTGTCAAAGTATATGGCACAGCCCAGGACATGACCGAACAAAAAGAGACAGAGCTAACCCTGGCGCAGACTGTGCGCACCCTATCTGCTTTGATGGAAATTGGGCAGACAGTTTCTGCCACCTTAGATTTAGAATTAATTTATGAACGAGTGTTATCACTGGGACGGCCGTTAATCAAGGCCGAGGCGCTTATCCTATTTTTGCAAAACGAAGATATGCTCGAAATAGTCGCCATGGATCAGGAAAATATCCCTGATATGCGCGGCGAGCGTTTGCCTTTCGGCTCTGGGATAGCCGGTGAAGTATGGCGGTGTGGGCGATCCCTTCTTATGAAAGGAGAGTCTTCTATCCGCCAGTTATCACCCATACTTGAAAGACTGACTGACTATCGGCCGCAAACGATAATCGCAGTTCCCGTGCGCTGGCTGGATGAAGCCATTGGCGTATTAGAGGCGATTCATCAAGAGACGGATACTTTTGATGAAGAAGATATGCATTTGCTGGAAACGGTGGCGTCCTGGACCGCCATCGCCATTGGCAAAGCCCGCCAGTATGAACAATTGCAGCGCCGCTTAATGGAAAGTGACGCCATAACCGCCATCAGCAATGCCTTAATAGAAACGTTAGACCTGGACGAACTCCTGCAACTCATTGTCGACAAGGTGCAAAGCATCATCCCTGAGGCCGATTGGGCCGTTATCCATCTGCTGCAAACCAAAACAAACACCTTAGAATTAGCCGCCAGCGCCGGGATAGAAATTGACGTCGCTGCCTACTCGATGAACTTGGGGGAAGGCATCGCGGGTTACGTGATAGCCAATGGCGGCGTGATCAACATCCCCGACATGCAGACCGATCCACGGCGTTTAACGATAGATGCCAGCATCAATGCCCACTCATTACTGGTGGCCCCTGTGGAAAGCCGCCAAAGCCGCATCGGTACCATCAGTGTGCAGTGCGCCACGCCGTCTGCCTTTACCCCCGATGATGAACGTTTATTGACGATTTTGGGCATACAGGCCGGCATGGCCATTGAGAATGCGCGGCTTTATGCCGCCCAGCAGCAGGCTCGCCAGAAAGCGGAAAAGCAGCGTGAACGAATGCGCCACATGGCGCGTCGCGTCGTAGAAGCCCAAGAAAAGGAACGCGCCCGCATCGCGCGTGAGCTGCATGATGAGTCGGGGCAATCGTTAACCTCTCTCAAAATAAGCCTGGATTTGATCCGTTCTCTGCTGCCGGAAGAGATGATTGAGATCAAAGAGAACCTGGGCGATGTGCTTGTCCTTGTGGATAAGACCATGAATAATTTGCGGCTGCTCGCGCACAATTTGCGTCCACCAGGCCTGGATGCGTATGGTCTGGATGCCGCCCTCGCCGGGCTTTGTCAGGATTTTCAGACACATACAAGCCTACAGGTGAGTTATAAAGGGGTTGATCTGCCCAATCTGGCGGCGCTGCCGGCTTTGTCGTTGTATCGCTTTGCCCAAGAGGCGTTGACCAATGCGGCCAAACATGCTCAGGCAACCCTGGTAGCGGTGAGGTTAAGCCTGGATTCGGATATGATCACGTTGGTGATTGAAGATAATGGCGAGGGGTTTTCGCCTCCTGATTTTGAAGAGTCGCTGCCAGCGCAAGGGGCGGGGTTGGTAGGGATGATAGAGCGCCTGGAAATGGTAAACGGCCGTTTACACATCGCATCCATACCAGGACAAGGCAGCCAATTAACGGCCGTTGTGCCCATTGGGGCGGAGGAATCATGATTCGTGTCATCATTGCGGAAGATCATAATCTGGTACGCCAGGGTATTCGCGCCTTGTTAGAACAAAGCGGCGATGTGCAGGTCATAGCCGAAGCCGCTACCGGCGAAGAAGCCATCCAATTTACAGAAATACACAAACCAGAAGTTGTGGTCATGGACCTTTCCATGCCGCGTTTAGACGGCGCGCAAGCTGCCGAGCGTATTCTAGAGATGAACCTGCCCACGCAGATCATCATCCTTTCCATGCACGCCGACACCACCATGATCCAGCAGCTTTTGCGCCGGGGCGTTAAGGGCTACCTGCTAAAAGATGCCGTCACCGAAGAACTGCTGCTGGCCGTGCGCTCGGTCAGTCAGGGCAAAATGTTCCTCAGCCCCACCATTTCTGATACGGTGATGACCATGCTGTTATCACCATCGGATGCTTCAGCAGAACGTGTGGCAGATTTGCTGACCCCTCGTGAACGCGAAGTGCTGCAACTGGTAGCGGAAGGCCATACCAACAACGACATGGCCGATATCATGAGCATCAGCGTCAAGACAGTAGAGAAACATCGGGCTAATGTCATGTCGAAGTTACAGGTAAATGATCTGGCTTCCCTGATTCGCGAAGCTATCAAACAAGGGCTGATATTTTGATGAATCGGGCGTGTTGTGCGCCCATAGTAGGGTTTTCCCCTATACGGCGCGGAAGCTGTCTATGGAATAATATCTTTATTATCTTTATAAAGAAGCCAGGTGATAGGCGGCTTTCTTTTGTTACGAAGGAAAATTTTATTTATTGTTATGTCAAAATCTGTTATTCGAATTTTAGTCATTGACGACCATGAGATGGTGCGTAAAAGCATCATGGCCCTGCTGTCAGTGGAACTAGATATGCAGGTGATAGGGACAGCCGAAAACGGCCGTAAGGCAGTCCAGCTAGCTAAAACGACAGAGCCTGATGTGATTGTAATGGATATCTCCATGCCAGAATTAGATGGTATCCGGGCCGCTGGTGAAATCCAGGCTTTGGCTACTTCCGCGCGGGTTATCATTCTTTCCATGTACCATGACAGTGTCCTGTTGCAGCAAGCCCGCAAAAATGGCGCTTCAGGTTTCATCTTGAAACAGCAGGCAAACCAAGAGCTTGTTCCGGCCATTCGGGCCGCCAGCAAAGGCGAACTCTCTTTGTAGATAAGCGTTACCCTCTACCTTTTCTTGTTACCCAACCCCCCTTCTTACTCTAATTTTTAGCCTTAAGGTAGGGTAATTCCCTATCAGATAGTAGGTTCTCTACCCATAGAGCAAACGGCCGTTTTCCTTCATACTAGGTTCTGTTGACTTTTGGTTAAATATTAAGTGAATCTAACCAAAGTGTTCAATCATCTCCAGGATGACAACACGTAGATTGGACGTTTCAAAATAGGACTTTTTTGTATCTCGACTGTACCCTTAACCGCCTATATATCCCCCAACTGGGGGATTTAATTACTACCTGACTGACCGATGCAACCACGAAGCGCTAGATATATGATTTAGCTTACACCTAATACAATTTACTAAACGTTTGCGAAATTGCATCTCAAAATAAAATCTCCCTGTTCATTTAGCCATAGAATCCAGTTTGACTGTCAAACGTTCCCTGAAAACAAAACCCACTGAAAAACCCCACTGTTGCGCGATCTTGCTCATATTAAAGAAAGGAGAGTTAAAAATGATCCGTGTTTTGCTTGCTCATCCTTCCCGCTTAGTGTGCGATTCATTACGGACTACCCTGGATATTGAAAAAGATGTTTATGTGGTGGGGTGCGCCACAACCGCAGAAGAGCTTCATTTTCTCCTGCCGCATGGCAATGTGGTGATATTAGGCACAGAAATGGGTAGTGCAACCGCGATTGACCTGTTAGCTGACATCGGTATGACTCATCCCCACACAAAAATCCTGGTATTGGGCGTGGATGAGCGCGCTGAGTCAATCCTGCGTTATTTAGAAGCGGGTGCATCTGGCTATATTCTGCAAAACGAATCCATTGAAGACACCATAAAAAAATTAAAGGCCGCGCATCAAGAAAAAGCGATTATCTCGCCTTCTGTGGCTGCTGCCTTGATGAAACGGGTGAGTTATCTGGCGAAATTAGATACACCTTACGGCTACATGGAAGCGCGAGAAGCCCAATTGGATGAATTAACTTCCCGCGAAGAAGAAGTGCTGCACCTGCTAGATAAAGGTTTTACAAATCAGGAAATTGCCAACCAACTCTTTATAGAATGTGGTACTGTGAAAAATCATGTCCATAACATTTTGAAGAAACTGGATGTAAATAATCGCCACGAGGCAGCATCGATCTTAAAAATTCAGCAGCAGTCTAGTTTGAACCTGGCTGTATAAATCATCAGAACACGAAAGTGTGTGAACAACTTGAAAAATGGGCCAATCTTTGAGATTGGCCCATTTTTGGCATCTATTCAGGTGTCATTCCGAGCACAGCTTTGTACATATATCCAGAACTACAAGAGAGCGTTCTTTGCCGGGAGATGCAGCACCACATCATGAGAACGGCCGTTATCCACCAGCGGTATCCTATTCTCGGCCAACGGTTTGCCGTCCAACATGAGATGGCTCTCACCCCTGCCATTTCTTGCCACCGTGATATGATAAAGCGTACGGCCGTAGCGATACACCATCTTAAAACCAGGCCAGGAAGCCGGAATTCTTGGCTGCAAACACAGCATTTCTCCTTCACGACTTAAGCCCAAAATACCTTCAATCCCCAGACGATACATCCAACTGCTGGAACCGGTATACCACGTCCAGCCACCCCGCCCTTCATGCGGCGGCACGCCATACACATCTGCCGAAATGACATAAGGCTCTACCTTATATTGGGCTGCTTTGGCGGCCGTGTCGGCCCGGTAGATGGGGTTGATCAGGCGGTACAACGCCTCCGCCTTCTCCCCCTCTCCTAAATGGGCAAAAGCCCAAATAGACCACAGGGCGGCATGGGTGTATTGACCCCCATTTTCGCGAATGCCGGGCAAATACCCTTTAATATAACCAGGGTCTTTAGGCGTCTTGTTAAACGGCGGCGTAAACAACAACAGCAGCCGCTCCTCTTCCCTGACCAGATGTTCCTCCACCGCTTGCATCGCCTGCCGGGCGCGTTCCGGCCGGGCCAGCCCGGTCAATACCCCCCAAGATTGGGCAATGGCGTCCAGGCGGCACTCATCATTAATATTGGAACCCAGCGGCGTGCCGTCGTCATAATAAGCCCGCCGGTACCATTCTCCATCCCAGCCGTGTATTTCAAGGGCCTGCCGGTACATTTCCGCCTGCTGCACAAATTGGGCAGACCGTCTTTCGTCGCCACGCTGGCGGCAGAGGTGGGAAAACGCCTGCAAGGCAGAAGCGATGAACCAGCCTAACCAGATGCTTTCACCTTTCCCTTCAATACCTACCCGGTTCATGCCATCGTTCCAGTCACCGCCACCCATCAAGGGCAAGCCATGCCTGCCTTCGGTGGCGGCGCGGGTCAGAGCGCGGCAGCCATGTTCATATAAACTGAAGGTTTCAGAGGTAGATTCATAACGGCCGTATCGTTCTTCTTCACCCTCGGCCAGGGGGTCGCCCAGCAGGAAGGAGACTGGTTCATCAAGAACGGCCGTGTCACCGGTAGCCTGCACATAATACGCTGTCACATAAGGCAGCCATACCAGATCGTCCGAAATGCGGGTGCGTACCCCGCGGCCTGAGGGCGGATGCCACCAATGCAGCACATCCCCCGCTTCAAATTGATGCCGCGCCGCCCGCAGCAACTGCTGCCGGGTAATCTCAGGCCGGGTGTGCACCAGGCACATCACATCTTGTAACTGGTCTCGGAACCCATACGCCCCGCTCGATTGATAAAGCGCCGAACGCCCCCAAATGCGGCAGGTCAGCGACTGATATAACAGCCAGCGATTTAGCAGAATGTTCATCGCCGGATCGGGCGTTTCCACTTGAATCGCGCCCAGCACATCATCCCATAATTCATGGGTAGCATTCCAGGCTGCCGCCACTTCCGCCTCGTTCTGAAAACGGCCGATCACGGCCAATGCCTCTGTTTCATCCTGACCCTGGCCTAACAAGAAATAGATCTCCTCGCTGCCGTCCGGCGGTAAATCCACATGAATTTGCATTACGGCACAGGGGTCCAGGCCAGCCTCCACCCGGTCGCTAAAACCAAGGCGGCCCAACGCCGCCGGTTGGCTCAAATCGCCCAAACGACCGATAAATTCCGCGCGATCCGTGGTCAACCCATGAGGCATTTTACTGGCGCTCATAAAGGCGACCGCTGCGCCAAATTCCGTGTGGTAGGGGTTTTGGACCAGTAAGGCGGAATACGCCTGATGATAAGCAGGAATAATCGTCATCTGCGTGTCCGTGCGTGACGGTCCCAAGACCCACTCGGCATAAAGCGTGGCCGTCAGGCGGCGCGGCCGTGGGGAACAGTTTTCCAGCCGCAGGTGGATGATCTTCAGCGGCGCATCGGGGGCCACATAGAGCCGCAGGTGTTGTTTTAGGCCCTGGCTGTGATGGGTGTAGGTGGTGTAGCCCGCGCCATGGTTCACCAGATAGGGAGCGCCATCCGGGGCGGGCTGCGGCGTTGGCGTCCAGATATTGCTCGTTTCTTCATCACGCAAGTAGAGCACTTCGGCAGGCATATCCTGGACGGGGTCATTGCGCCAGGCTGTCAGCCGGTTTTCGCCGCTGTTTTCGGCCCAGGTATAGCCGCCGCCCGCTTCCGAGGCTAAAAACCCCACCCGTTCATTGGCGATGACGTTGATCCAGGGAGCCGGGGTAGACTCATTCGGCCGCAAATAAATGGCGTACTCGCGGCCATCGGCCGTAAAACCGCCATAGCTGTTGTCAAACAGCAGTCCTTGCGGCCGAGGTAGGGGTGGGGCAGCGTCGGCATATTCGTCAATGGGCAGCAGAGGTTGGAAGGGGGGCAGGGCCAGTGCATCCCGGTTGAGCGGCGCCAGTTGGGCGGATAAGGAACCGGCCGCATCGGACAAAATAACGCGCGCGGCCGTGCGCAGCAAGGTTTCATCTGCTGTGTGCATCTGATCTGCGCGCACGATGAAGATGCCGCCTCGTTTGTTGAGCAAATGCTCGCTTTCCAGCCGGCGGATGGTGCGGTTGATACTATTTTGCACCGGCTCGCCATAATTGGTTGCCTGGCGGTTTAAGATGACGAGATCAATGCGCAGGCCGCGCTGCCGCCAATAAGTATGTGCCCGCAGCAGGGTTACCAATAGTTCCTGGACTTCTTCATCGGCCAATTCCAACAGTAAGATGGGGAAATCGCCGGAGACGCCATGGCCCCAGAGGGTGGGCTGTCCCAGGGTGTTGGCGGCAATGGCAGCGGCCGGGGCGCGCATGGCCTTGTGCGGATACAGCAGTAGGGAAAGGAGCTGCTGTGCCTGAATCAGCATGTCTGTGGTTATATCCAAACGAGCCAGATCTTGAAGCGCCTGGGTGCGGGCTTCGTTAAAAGCGGCGTTAACGGCCGTCCACTGCTGGTATTTCTGCGCCAGCGCCAGAAGTTCAGCCCGTGAGGGGGCGGTGAAGGTGAGGAATGCGACTTCTGCGGAGCTGTGAGGAGCCAGTGTCATCTCTTGCCCCAAGGCCATGATGGGGTCCAGGGTGGCGCCGGTGATGCCGGTGAGCCAGGCGCCGCCCGGCTGTAAAGCTGCCGGCTGTGCCCAAGAACGGTTGCGCCCCACAAAGGCCGCCCGATCACTTTCATAGGCTCCTGTGCGGGTTAGTTCAGAGGAAACGACCAGCATATGCCCCATCAAGCGCGGCTTTTCTGTGGCTGCACGAGGACGGCGGCGGAAAAAGAGAGCATTTTCGGCGGGCAGATATTCACTTTCTACAAATAATTTGGCAAAGGCAGGATGGCGGTTGTCTGTGGCAAAATCGGCCAGGGCGACTTCGGCGTAGCTGGTGAGGCGCAGGCGGCGCGGCTGGTCACTCTGGTTGGTGAGGTGGATATGGCGGATTTCTATGTCATCGGCGGGGGCTATGGTAACGGCCGTTTGCAAATTAATGCCATGCTGATGGCTGGTAAACTGCACCATATGCGGGAAGAAACGCACTTCGTTGCTGTGCCGGGTGGCGTGCCATAAAGCGCCGCTTTCCTGGTCTTGAACATACAGCCACAATCCCCAATCGTCTTGAGTGGCGTCTGGCCGCCAGCGGGTGAGCGTGAGATCGGGTGTTTGCAGCAGGCCGCCTCCGGCGTTGGTGATGAGGGATCCTAAACGGCCGTTTCCCAGATAGCGCACTTGCGGGAAAGAGGTGTTTAAGGGGACTTGCCAGGGATCGGCCGTCATGCTGCTGGGAACCAGGGCCGTTTCCTGCTGGGCTTCATCTTTATGGGGGTTTTGCAGGGTAGGAGCCGATGGCACCTGCTCTTGCAGCAGCAGCTCCACACTTTGCACCGTTGGCTCAGCATGAAAGCGTTTTACCATCTTGTCGTTTTGCAGCGTGTTAACCAAAGCCAGCATAATCATGCCCTGGTGATGGGCCATGTATGATTGTACAACAGCGGCTTTCTGCCCTGATTCAAGTCGCGAAGGCGTGAAGTCGAGCGCTTCATAAAGGCCATACATGCCCATCATATGGTACTGCCGCAGGTGGTCTATATTAGCCAATACCGCCCGAGGTTGAATAGACAGCGCCAGCAGGGAGGCATAAGGGGTGATCACTCTGTCTTCTGATAAGCCGCGTTTAAAGCCGGTCCCCACCACGCCAAAGGCGTGGTATTGGTAGTTGAGGGCGTTGTCGAAGGCGTAGAAACCGGATTCGGAGATGCCCCAGGGCATGCTGTGCTGCCGCCCGTTAGCGATTTGCCGCGCTACAATGGTACGACAGCTTTGGGCAAGCAGCGTGCCTTGAAAACTGTTCATCAGCAAGGGCGGCATTAGATATTCAAACATCGTGCCGCTCCAGGAAAGCAGGGTTAAGCCTTCGGGCAGTTGGGTCAGGGGGCGGGCCAGATGCAGCCAATGTTTGAGCGGTATGTCTCGTTTGGCAATGGCTACCAGACTGGCGATGCGGGCTTCAGAGGCCAGCAGGTCATAATAATTCTCATCAAGACGGCCGTTTTCCAGATTGTAGCCGATATGAAAAACGTGTCGTTGGGCATTGTAAAGGAAGGTGTAGTCCATCTCTTGCACAAAGCTGTCTGCTTGTTGAGCCAGCATTTCATAACTGGTCAGGAGCGTGCTGGCGCTCATGCGGGCGTTGATCAATGCGTTGCTGAAGTCACTGCACCACTGGCTGGCGGCGGTGAGATGGGCAGAAGGAACGGCCGTTTCCAGGGCTGCTTGCAGGTGGTAAACGGCCGTTTCCAGATGACGGTAAACCTCCGACAACTCCACCAAACGAATATGTTGGGGCAGGGCTGTTTGCAGCGCCTGCCACGCTGCCACCACAGCCGGCGGCGCTTCCGGGCCGGTGAAATAGGCCGGCGTCTGGTGCAAAAACAGCAGCCAGGGACTTAATAACTCCACATCTCGCTGCATACCTTGCAGATTGCGGTGAAGCATACCCACATAAAGCCGCCAATGTTGCGCCATTTCAGACGTAAACAAAGCGGTCCCATCTTCAACAAGAACGAGTAAAAGACGTTCCAACTCCGGCAGCGCTTCTTCTCTTAGATACAAGATCAGGGCGGCATCTTCGTATGACGTTTCTGACCGGGTTTGAATGGCGGATTGGATACGGAATATCTGATCTTTTATATGTTGGGCATTCGGGTGACTGCTCAGAATCTCCACATCTTCATAATAAAGGGAAAGGGTATCCAGCAGCCCTTGCCACCGGATTGGCCGCCAGACAAGTTCATTTTGCATCGAGAGGCAGGCTTGCTTAAGGGCCAGCAGACAGCCCGCTAAATTGCCGCTGTCTACGGTGGAGACATAGCGCGGCGACAGGTGCTGCAAGCTGCTCGTATCTATCCAGTTCAGAAAATGGCCGCGGTACCGTTCCAGCCTAGCCAGCGTGTCAAAGGTGCTATTGAGGCGCAGGGAGAGATTGAGCAGGCCGATATAACCGAAATCATAGGCGGCTAAGGCGGTTAACAGGTAGAGGCCGACATTGGTGGGTGAGGTGCGATGGGCGACTACGCCGCGCGGAAATTCCTGGTAATGGTCGGGGGGCAGCCAATGATCTTCGGGTCCGACGTATTCTTCAAAGAAGAGCCAGGTGCGGCGGGCCAGGGTACGCAGGCGCTGTTGTTCTAAGGGGGTCAGAACGGCCGTTTCTTCATGGTAGGGCAAACTGACGCGGTAGGCTATTTCCGACGCCAGCACCCACAGAATCATGATGGGTACAGCCGCGATCAACGCTTCCGGCTGCCAGGCGATGATAATTAAAGCAAGAATTGTGACGAGGATGAGAGGCCGGATCATTTGCCCGGCCGTTTTTTCGGCGGATTGCTCATCCCCAAAGATATGGCTGACACGGGCGGCGGTTGTCCATTGTAATAAGCGCTGGCGGGTGAAGATGAGGCGCCCCAGCGTGGTGACAATGGCGTCCAGATTGAGTAGGGCCTCGTACGGCAAAAAGGCTATTTGCAGCAGCCAGCGCAGACCGCTGTGGCGCACAGGGGCTTGCACTTCACGCCAGGAACCACCTCTCACGAAGCGGCTGAGCGCCATAAACGCAGCCGTTAACAGAGCCACGCCGGGCAGCAGCAGCCCCACGAGGGTCCAGACAACCGGAGAACCGGGCAGCAGCAGCCAGCCAATGATGAAAAAGAAAAAGAGGAAAGGAGCCACCAGACTACGGCGCAAATTATCAAAAATTTTCCAGCGGTCGAGAGCAGAAAGATCGTTGGCGATACGGCCGTTGGCGGCGGGTACAG
Source organism: Anaerolinea sp. (assembly GCA_014879875.1). Classification (GTDB taxonomy): domain Bacteria; phylum Chloroflexota; class Anaerolineae; order Promineifilales; family Promineifilaceae; genus JACSRF01. The sequence continues at coordinate 5,383 of JACSRF010000298.1, read as the reverse complement.
TGAACCACAACCAGGGCAAAAGCTGCCAGTCTCCGCGTATCCAGCGATGGGCACGGTTTACAAAAACCAGATAATGAGACGGATAATCTTCATATAAAACGATGTCCGTCACTAACCCGGCTCGACCCTGTATCCCTTCAAACAAGTCATGGCTGAGCAAACTGTTTTCGGGAACACGATGGGCTAAACTGCACTCAAAGGCGTCTACATCATAGATGCCTTTGCCCACAAAGATGCCTTCGCCAAACAGATCCTGGTATACGTCGGACACCGCCAGGGTATATAAATCCAGGCCGATATCACCGGCAAAGACACGGCTGAAAAGCGACTGGCCGACGCTGGTGGGTTGAATTTCGGTGCGCGGCTGCAAGATGGTGTAGCCGCTTGCCACCCGGCCGGTATTGGGGTCGCAGGTGGCTCTGTTCAACGGATGGGCAATGGCGCCAATGAGGCGTTGGGCGGCATCGGCGGGCAGAATCGTATCGGCGTCCAGGGTGATGACATATTGGATCAAGGGCAGACGGCTGAGATCGCCATATTGAATGTCAAAGGACGTATGGTCAGCGCCGCGCAGCAGTTGGTTAAATTCCTGGAGTTTGCCGCGTTTGCGTTCCCAGCCCATCCAGACATCTTCGCTGGGGTTATAGCGGCGCTGGCGGTGGAAGAGGTAGAAGGGCTGGTGTTCATAGCGTTGGTTAAGCGCCTCTATGCCTGCTTGCGCCAACTGCTTCAATGAGGCGTCGGCGGGCATTTCGGCCTGGGGCGCGTCGCCAAAATCGCTGAGCAGCGCAAAGCCTAAATGGGGATCCGGATTGCGCAGGTAGTGCTGTTCTAATTGCCCGATCAGGGATTGAATTTCTTCTGCATGGGTTAGCAGGACGGGAATAACGACCATCGTGCGGCAGGAGGCGGGCACACCTTCTTCAAAGTTGAGTTTGGGTAATTTTTGGGGCGGGATGAGGAGCGTAATGAGCCAATTAACCAAGCTGATGGCAACGGCCGTTATCGGTATCAGGCCCACAATGCAAACCAGCAAAAGCTGCCACCAGGTACCGGCGGCGGCGACCGTATAAGACAGCAGCAGGGCTAAAAACAGCAGGGTGAAAAACAGCGCGCCGCTCAGGTAAAAAGCCAGGGGATGGCGTTTTATCAGGCGGCGCAGGCGGGCAGCGCCTGTGGGCTGGTAGCCAAGCGCTTGTTCTAATTGTCCCTTGCCTGTCCCGGCCAGATAAAAACCTACGTGGAAGTGAGGGTCGAGGTCCAGCCCGGCCCAGGGATCCTCGTCTGAGGTTGTGAGCGGTTGACCAGATGCCAGGGCCAGGTTAACGGCCGTTTGCGCCACCATTATTTCTGAATGTCCGGTGGCTTTCGCATATTTTTCTACAATTTTGCGGTATTGGTCTCGGGAGACGAAGGTCATACGGCCATACAGGTGAGCGGGATCTTGACGTAGGGTTTGTTCGGCTAGATTGACCTGCTCAAAAAATGTTTGCCAATCCATCGTAGCCAGGAGGCGCAGGCTCGTAATGGCGCTGGCGACAATGTCTTTATCATGCTCCTCAGCCGGGGAGGTAAAGCGTAGGGCGGGTCGGAGTTCATCCGCAGCCGGCAGCAGCTGCGTGATACGGCCATTGGCTTGAGCCAGGCAGGCCAGCAGAGAAATGCGCAGCATAATGGGCAGCGCCCATACTTCACCCATCGTTAAGGGAGTCACTGCCTGATACGCCTGTAGAAATTGGTGCAGGTTGTCTATCTGAACCTGGCACTGTTCTTGCAAGATGTAGTGGCGCGTCAGGGCATAGACGCGCGGAAACTGATGATGTTCATCCGCCTCGTCCATGATCAGTTTCGGCAAATCATCATAATAGGCGGGCGTTAAATCTTTTTTCACCTGCCGCAGAACTTGCTGGACAACATAGAAATTGTCCAGCATCCACTCGGCGGCGGCAGAAAAGACCAGTTCTACTTGAGAGGCGTCTCTATAAGCCTGATAGCTGTCCTCTAGCAGTTTGGCTTGCTCCGGCAAACGGCGCAAAAGGTAACGGGGCGTTTGCCCGACAAAAACTTTCTGCTGCCTTTCGGCCACTTGTTGGGCGGTGCTTTCTAAAGAAGAAAATTTGAAATTTTCAGGCATGGGAGCATCTGGTTGGTGTGGGTTATAAGTATTAATCGGGAGTCCAGTCTTCGGGTTGGGCATAAGCAATTTTCTGATTGAGGCCAACCATCGTATTGGTAGAAGCCAGGTTTCTTTTGGATGACTTTATTTGATCGGCGGGTAAATCTTGGATCACAAACAAGGCCGCAGAACTGTAATGGATAAAATTGGTGATAAGAGAGCCATACAGGCGATGCTTGCCTCCCGAATAACCGTGGGCGCACAGGATCACCAGATCGATCTGTTCAGAGTCTGCAAAGTTAATGAGCGCGTCCGGCACCTGGGCGTCGGTCAACAAATGAGTGGTTATAGACTGCTCCGACGGGTCGGCTAATTGGCGCAAATAAAGAGCCGCTTCGGTTTTGTTACGTTCTTGCAGCTGCTCGCATAATTGGGCTTCTTCTGGCGAAAAGGGCCGCCTCTGAATCATTTCTGTCTGTGGTACCACATGAACCAGTACTAATTCGGCTTCATGGGCGGCTGCCAACCTGTTGGCGAAAGGCAAAACGCATTCAGCCCGCCGCGAACCGTCCAGCGGCACCATAATACGTTTATAGTGAATTGTTTCGCTGTCTTTTTCCAATGCCTGCCTGGCGCGTACCAGGACAAAGGAGGCGGGCAGGAGATGGATGATTTTGTGGGCGACACTGCTGATGCTGCTGGTTGACAGTCCGCTTTGGCCATGAGTGCTTAACATAACAATATCAGGCTCGTTGGTTTCCACATATGCGACGATGCGATCAACGGCCGTTCCTTCGTCCAATACTATATTCGGGGACGCCTCAGCCGGCGGCCATTCATGTAGCAAACCGCTTAAATAGGACTGCGCTTCTACTTTGCGCAAATACCAGTTAACCGGATCAACCTGAGACTGAGCTTCCTTATTGTTTAACTCCAGAACCCTTAACAGTGTCACATCGGCCGCAAATGCCGCCGCGAAGGCGCGGGCATGGGGCAAAACGCATTGCGCCAGGGTCGACCCATCCAATAAGACAAGAATTCTGTTTAACATTAGGTTTATCTCCTGCTCTTCCACTTTAGAATGCTCCCGCACACCTAAACTTGATCATAATTAAAAGAAAAAGAGTTGCCTATGGAGGTGGGTATAGATCAAAGATACAGTTCGGATACATTTTCAAAAAATGTATCTTTTTTATATCGCATTTCTATATCCTCATACTTGTTTAATAGGCAGAGTGCCGGGTAATGTATGTGATAGAACGGATGCGGGTATCTGCCGCATTTTTCTCGTGGATGTAGGTACCTGGGACGAGCCAGGAGATAAATCAAAAAGGAGTGTGGCTCATTATGTTAAGATTGGCATCTCTATTTTTAGTAGCGGCTTTGTTAGCTGCTTTTTGGGGGTTTAGTAACTTGAGCTTTTCAGAAGGTTTGGCGGAAATTGCCCGAATTTTGTTTTTGTTTTTTTTCGTTGTTTTTCTGGTATCCCTCATGGCGGGCATCGTCCAACAAAATAGAAAATCAGGCCAGCTAAACAGGGGCAAATAGACAAACAGGTAAGAAGATAAATTAAATAGCAAGGAGCAAAAAATGCCTTACAAAAACTTATCTGACCTACCAGATTCCGTGCGGGACAATTTACCAAAACATGCCCAGGAAATTTACCAGGCTGCTTTCAACAGCGCCTGGGACCAATATGCCGATGCGTCTGATCGGCATGGGGATGACACCCGTGAAGAAACTGCGCACAAAGTGGCCTGGGCGGCTGTTAAGAACACATATGAGAAAAACGAAAACGGCCGTTGGGTCAAAAAAAGATGATTAGCCTCGAAATGTATCGGAACTATATCTATTTTTTAGATACTGGTACATGGATGAAAGAAACAAACCCGTTAGAGTAAATGGTAAGAGCAACACCTCTGTGTCTTGGGTTTGCTTTTACTTTTACAATGAGAAGGCACGTTCCTAAAAGCACTGGAGTCTGACGAAACTTGAAAAATGGGCGCGTGTAAAGATTTCACCGCCGGGATTTTTCCAAGAAAACACAAAAAGCGCCAGGTCCAGTAAATGAACGGAGGTACAAAATGCACCATTTAAATTCTTTGCAAGATTTGTTGGTTCACGAGCTAAATGACTTGTACAGCGCTGAACAGCAGTTGGCCGCGGCGCTGCCGAAGATGGTGAATGCAGCCACTTCCTCGGAGCTACAGAATGCGTTTGGCGAGCATCTGCAACAAACGCATCAACATGTAAACCGTCTGGAAAACATCTTCGCTGATTTGGGGATCCACAAAACAGGGGATGAGTGTGTGGCGATGAAAGGTCTCATTAAAGAGGGTAATGAAGCAATCCGGGCTGTGGCAGACACGGCCGTACGGGATGCAGCTCTCATTGCTGCTGCGCAACGGGTAGAGCATTATGAGATGGCTGGTTACGGTTGTGCCCGCACCTTTGCCAACAAATTGGGTTACGGTGAGGTGGCTGACCTGCTGCAACAAACCCTGAATGAAGAAGGCGATATAGACAAAAAACTGACCAGACTTGCTGAGGGCAGCATCTTTAAAACTGGCATCAATGAGAAGGCAATGGCCTAAAACCCCGACCGTGCAAACCTCGCAGATGTACCTTTCATCTATCTGCCTTCTGTACAATTGCACATGGGTATAGAAACGCCAGACCCTTATACTGAAAGTGTAGTATTTTTATCGGTAGTTTCCTCACCCTCGTCTTTTTACTCTTGGAGTGCATCAAGAGAGGGTGGGGAAACCTATAAGAAATTTCGGAGGTACAACAAATGAACAGTGATATTTTGAAAGGAAACTGGAAACAATTCCGCGGCGAGATTCAAAAGCAATGGGGCAAGCTCACCAATGATGATCTCGATGTCATCAACGGTGAATATGAAAAATTAGTCGGCCGGGTACAAGAGCGTTATGGCTGGAGCCGTGAACAAGCGGAACGTGAATTGACCGATTATTTTGATCGCCAGCCTACTAGCTAACAAAAAACAATCTCAATGTATCTTCTCAATACGGCCGGGCGTCTGCATGTTTGTCCAGCCGCCCGCGTCGCCCAGGTATGGCGCAGGTCGTGGGGGCTTAACTCCCACACACCCAGGATGCCCCGCCCCAGAATCTTCACCCGCGCGCCAATGTCCCGCACCGGCATCACCTGGTCGGTCAGCTCCCCATTTTTCCGGCTGCCGCGCAGCAGCGGGCCGGCCGCGCCTTATGAAACGGCCGTGATGATTCACACCTATTTGAAGAA
>JACSRF010000434.1 GCA_014879875.1 Anaerolinea sp. | reverse complement strand
AGGGCAATTTGTCAAATTGCCCTACACACGCAAAGACGAAAACGTCGTTTACACATTAGAGGGAATGGTTGATAAAGAAGGACGCAACCCATGAATGATAAACCGTGGCAAATTAATGAGGCGCATCGGCGTCAATTGGGGCAGGTGGACATGCCGCCCCGGCTGCTGCTTGGCCCTGGCCCATCCAACGCACACCCGCGCGTGCTGCAAGCGTTGTCCATGCGCCAGGTGGGGCATTTGGACCCCGCTTTTGTGCAGTTGATGAACGAGGTGCAGGAACTGCTGCGCTATGCGTGGCAGACGGACAACTCGTTGACGATCCCGGTGAGCGGCACGGGCAGCGCGGCAATGGAAGCGACGCTGGCGAACCTGGTAGAGCCGGGCGATACCGTGTTGGTGGGCGTTAATGGTTATTTTGGCCTGCGCCTGGTAGATATGGCGGAACGGTATGGGGCGATGGTAGTGGCTATGGAACGGCCGTGGGGCGAAGTGTTCACGCTGGACGAAATTCGCGTCGGACTGGAAACGCACCGGCCGGCCGTGCTGGCACTGGTTCATGCGGAAACCTCCACCGGCGCGTGCCAGCCGTTAGACGGCGTAGCGGCGTTGTGCCAGGAATTCGACTGTTTGCTGTTGGTGGATACCGTCACCAGTTTGGGCGGGCTGCCCCTGTTCATTGACGATTGGGGTATTGACGCCGCCTATAGTGGCTCGCAAAAATGCCTGAGCTGCCCGCCCGGCATTTCACCGCTCACCTTCGGACCGCGCGCGCTGGATAAATTGCAGCGGCGGCGGACAAAGGTCGCCAACTGGTATCTGGATATGTCGTTGGTGAGCAAATATTGGGGCAATGAGCGCACTTATCACCACACAGCGCCCATCAACATGAATTATGGCCTGCGCGAGGCGCTGCGTCTGGTGGCTGAAGAGGGGCTGGAGGCGCGTTGGGCGCGCCACCGCGCCAATGCGCAGTTGTTGTGGGATGGGTTGGCGGAATTGGACCTGACCTGTCACGTGCCGGAGGCGTACCGGCTGCCCAGCCTGACGACGGTGCGCGTGCCGGACGGGATAGATGCAAAAGTGGTGACCGGCCGTTTGCTGCAAGAGTACAATATTGAAATTGCCAATGGGTTGGGGCAGTTGGCGGGCAAGGTGTGGCGCATTGGCTTGATGGGGTACAACAGCCGGCCGGAGAATGTGCTGCTGCTGTTGGCGGCGTTGGCGAAGCTAATTTGATAGCGGCTCGCCTGTCTGAGCGGGGCGGCAGCGGCTTCCAGGAAAGGTAAAGCCGCTGCTGCCGCAGCCATTGAGCTATAAGATGTTCAGAAAAATATTTTGGCTCACATTCGGTCATGGGTGGCAAATCCACATCTGACAGGCGATCCGCCTATCCCTTCACGTAAGACAGCTTTTCGTAAATGACGCCGTTCTTCACCTGGAATATATCAACTCCGCGGACATGTCCCTTTTTTCCTGCCCCATCTACCCAATCATATCTCCAGCGCATGACGCACCGCATACCAAGACCAAAAATCTCCTCGATCTCGATGTGGGCATGGGGCGAGTCGCGGAAGAACGCCTGCCAAAACTGAGTGTTTGCTTCCTTCCCTGCATACACAGCGCCGTCGGGGGCTGGATACGTGTTTTCAAAGAGACAATCGTCACTCATGAGCTGCATCATCCCGGCGACGTCATGGCGGTTGAAGGCTTCATTAAACGCAAGGACAATGCGCACCGCTGCTTCTAATCGTGACATCTTCATGACGATAATGCCTCTTTGTCTTTCAGGTCGTTACCGTCCACCTGCCCCGTCATTTGCGGCCGTTGCGCAGGTTCATACCCCAACACGGCCGCCAGCCAGTTCACGGCCGTTTCTTCACCCCACCCCTTGCGCGCTGCATAATCCGCTACCTGGTCGCGGTCAACACGGCCGATGCCGAAATATTGCGCCTGTGGATGGGCAAAGTAGTAGCCGCTGACCGCAGCCGCCGGCCGCATCGCAAAGTTTTCCGTCAGCGACATACCGGTATTGGCGGTGGCGTCAAGCAGGCGGAAGATCGTGCCCTTCTCCGTATGGTCGGGGCAGGCGGGGTAGCCAGGGGCGGGGCGAATGCCCCGGTACTTTTCGGCGATCAGATCCTCATTGCCCAGCGCTTCATCTGGCGCGTAGCCCCAGAACTCGCGGCGTACCCGTTGGTGCATCTCCTCGGCGAACGCTTCCGCCAGGCGGTCGGCCAGCGCCTTCAGCAAGATGGCGTGGTAGTCGTCGTAAGCGGCCGCAAACTCGGCCAGTTTGCGCTCAATGCCAATGCCGGTCGTCACGGCAAACAGTCCCAGGTAATCGGTCAGGCCGCTCTCCTGCGGCGCGATGTAATCGGCCAGGGAACGGTTGGGGCGGCCCGGCGGCCGTTCCATTTGCTGCCGCAAGAAGTGGAAACGCGCCAACTCTTCTCCGCCCCTCGGCGTCTCGGCGCGGTACAACAACACATCATCCCCCACGCTGTTGGCCGGGAAGAAGCCAATGACCGCCCGCGCCGTAAGCCATTTTTCGGCGATGAGGCAATCGAGCATCTCCTGGGCGTCGCGGTAAAGCTGTGTGGCTGTCTCCCCTACCACCGCGTCTTGCAAAATATGGGGGAATTTACCCGCCAGCTCCCAGGCGCGGAAGAAGGGTGTCCAATCAATATGGTCGCGCAGCGCAGACAGGTCGTACTGATCAAAAACACGTGCGCCGGTGAAGGCTGGCGCGGGAGGCGCGTAGGCCGACCAATCGAGTTTGGCGGCGTTGGCGCAGGCGTCGGCATACGGCCGTAACCGCTGCCGCTCCTGTTTGCCGGCATGTTGCTCCCGAATTTTCGCATACTCCGCCGCCACTTCCGCGGCAAAGCCATTGTGCCCACTGAGCAAGTTGGCGGCCACGCCCACGGCACGGGAAGCGTCTATCACGTGGACGATGGGGGCGTTGCTGTAATTGGGGGTGATTTTTACGGCCGTATGTATCTTCGACGTTGTCGCTCCGCCAATGAGCAGCGGCAGCGTGAACCCCTGACGCTGCATCTCCGCCGCCACGTGGCGCATTTCCTCCAGCGACGGCGTAATCAAGCCGCTCAGGCCGATGATGTCTACCCTCTCTTGCCGCGCCGTCTCCAAAATTTTACTCACCGGAACCATCACCCCCAGATCAATGACCTCATAGCCGTTGCATTGCAGCACCACGCCGACGATGTTCTTGCCGATGTCATGCACGTCTCCCTTCACTGTCGCCAGCAAAATTTTACCGGCCGAACTGGATTCACCGCTGGCCGCCTGTTCCGCTTCCAGGTAAGGAACCAGGTGCGCCACCGCCTGCTTCATCACGCGCGCGCTCTTCACCACCTGCGGGAGGAACATTTTGCCCGCGCCAAACAGGTCGCCGACGATGTTCATGCCGCGCATCAGCGGCCCTTCGATCACGTCTATGGTACGGGCGGCCTGCTGCCGCGCCGCTTCGGTGTCGGCGACAATGTAGGTGTTGATGCCTTTCACCAGCGCATAAGCCAACCGCTCCTCTACCGGCTTGTCGCGCCAGGCGAGGTCTTCCTGCCTCTCTTTGGCCTGCCCGCGCACCGTCTCCGCCAGTTCGGTGAGCCGTTCGGTGGCTTCAGGATGACGGTTGAACAGCACATCTTCAACGGCCGTTAGCAATTTGGGTGGGATTTCTTCGTAGACGCCAAGCTGCCCGGCGTTGATAATCGCCATGTCCAGGCCGGCCTGGATGGCGTGGTAGAGGAAGGCGGAGTGCATCGCCTCGCGCACGCGGTCGTTGCCGCGGAAGGAGAAAGAGAGGTTGCTGACGCCGCCGCTGACCAGAGCGTAAGGCAGATTTTGCTTGATCCAGCGTACCGCCTCCATATAAGCCAGGGCGTATTCGTTGTGTTCCTCAATGCCGGTGGCGACGGCGAAGATGTTGGGATCAATGATGATGTCCTCCGGCGGGAAGCCGGCCTGCTCGGTGAGGATGCGATAGGCGCGCTGGGCAACGGCCGTTTTCCGCTCAAATGTATCTGCCTGCCCCTGCTCGTCAAAGGCCATGACGACGACGGCCGCGCCATACCGCCGCGCCAGCCGCGCATAGTGCATAAATTCCGCTTCCCCTTCCTTCATACTGATGGAGTTGACGATGGATTTACCCTGCACACATTTCAACCCCGCCTCAATCACCTCCCACCTGGAGGAATCAATCATCACCGGCACGCGGGCAATGTCTGGCTCGGTGGCAATTAAGTTCAGGAAGCGCATCATAGCCGCTTTAGAATCAAGCATCCCTTCATCCATATTCACATCAATGATTTGCGCCCCACTCTCTACCTGCTGCCGCGCTACCGCCAGCGCCTCCTCATACTTTTCCTCCAGGATCAGCCGCGCAAAGCGGCGCGAGCCGGTGACGTTGGTGCGCTCGCCGATGTTGACGAAGTTGATCTCTTTGCTGATGTTGAACGGCTCCAACCCACTCAGGCGCATCTGGTGCGGAATTTGTGGGATGGGGCGCGGGGGTAATCCCTGCACCGCCTGGGCAAAGGCAGCGATGTGCGCCGGCGTCGTGCCGCAGCAGCCGCCCACCACGTTCACAAAACCGCTGGCTGCATAGTCGCGCAGCATCGCGCTCATGCTCTCCGGCGTATCGTCGTAGCCGCCAAATTCATTGGGCAGCCCGGCGTTAGGGTAAATGCTGACGTAGGCATCGGCGACTTTGCTCAGCGTACCGATATAGTCACGGAATGCTTCTGCGCCGAGGGCGCAGTTCAGCCCGACAAGCAGCGGCTGTGCGTGGCGGATGGCGTTCCAAAATGCTTCCGTCGTTTGTCCGGAGAGGGTACGGCCGCTGGCGTCAGTAATCGTGCCGGAAATCATCAGCGGCAGTTCGTAACCCTTCTCGTCAAACACTTGTTGAATGCCGAAAACGGCCGCTTTCGCATTCAACGTGTCAAAAATCGTCTCCACCAGCAGGATGTCCGCGCCGCCGTCCATCAGACCACGCGCAGCATTGGCGTAGGCAGCGGCCATTTCGTCGAAGGTGACGGCGCGGTAGCCAGGGTCATTCACATCGGGGGAGAGGGAGAGGGTGCGGTTGGTGGGGCCGAGGGAACCGGCGACGAAGCGCGGCGTGCGCAGCGCTGCGTGCGGCGTGAAGGCGGCGATGGCTTCGCGGGCGAGGGTGGCAGCGGCGAGGTTCATTTCGTAGGCCAGGTGGCTCATGCCATAGTCAGCCTGGGAGATGGCGTTGGCGTTGAAGGTGTTGGTCTCGATGATGTCCGCCCCGGCTTCCAGATAGGCGGTATGGATGGCCTTGACGATCTCTGGCTGGGTGAGGTTGAGCAGGTCGTTGTTGCCTTGCAAATCCTGCGACCAATCGGCGAAGCGCGGTCCGCGAAAATCAGCTTCGTCTAAATGGTAAGTCTGGATGAGGGAACCCATGGCCCCGTCCAGGATGAGGATGCGTTGTTGCAGTTGTATTTTAAGTAACTCGGTGCGCGTCATGGTTTACTGCTCCTGTGTAAATCGAACATCCCTGTTCGATGTCCGAACAAGGATGTTCGGACTACAGAATTTCATTTATTCGTGGTGCGCCCCAGGCGCGTGGTGTTTCCTCTGTAAATGTAGGGCGATTTTCCCAAATCGCCCGCCCGATTTGGGAAAATCGGGCTACGGTTTTC
>JACSRF010000290.1 GCA_014879875.1 Anaerolinea sp. | reverse complement strand
CCCCCGCCCTACCCGCCGCGCCAGACCCTCAGTGAATCGGTAGTCGTCCGCCCCTTGCACCCTGACGACATTGAGCAGATGTACGTGTTGTGGACGCACCCTGCCGTTTGCCGCACGACTTTACAACTGCCCAGCCAGGAATTCCCGGCCATCCGCGAACGGCTGGAGAAAACGCCTCCGGGCGGTCACCGGCTGGTAAGTCTGGTCAATGAACGGCCGATCGGCGTCATCTCCATCTTTCAAAGCCAGAATCCGCGCATGGCGCACACCGCCGGGCTGGGGATGACGGTGCATCCTGATTATTGGGGCATGGGTATTGGCAGCCGGCTCATGGCCGCCATTCTGAACATCGCCGACAACTGGCTGAATTTGCAGCGCGTAGACCTGGAGGTGAACACAGACAATCCCCCCGCCGTGCGCCTGTATGAAAAGTTTGGCTTTGTCATTGAAGGCACGAAACGCTTTCACACTTATGGCGACGGCCGTTGGGCAGACAGTCACTTTATGGCGAGGATTCGTGAGTTAGTGGGATAGTGTGATAGTACGCTATCCGATTAGTTGCCCAAAGCCAAAGGTGAGGATAAAGAAGAGGGTGATGAGCGAGAGCTGCTTGAGCAAGGGGTTGAGCTTGCGTGGATCGTGGGTGCGGGCGACGGCCGTGCCATGACGCACCAACAGGGGCACAGCCAGCAAAAACAAAAATTGCCAGGGGGATTGGTAACGCAGCAGTACGTACAAGACGGCCGTCATCACCGCCCCGCCCAGCAGCAGCCAATGGTACAACCGCGCTTTTTGTGGCCCCAGGCGCACGGGGATGGAGCGTTTGCCCGCCAACCGGTCTGATTCCAGGTCGCGGATATTGTTGACGTTGAGCACGCCCACTGCCAGCAGCCCGCAGGCGGTCGCCGGCAAAACGAGCGGCCAGTCAAAACGAAGCGTCTGCAAAAAAACTGTGCCTAACACCCCCACCCAACCAAAAAAGATGAGCACAAATAAATCGCCCAGACCGACGTAGCCATACGGCCGTTTGCCATTCGTATAGGCCACCGCTGCGCCAATCGCCCCCGCTCCCAAGACCAGAAACAGCAGCACATACGGCAGCCGCCCCGCGCCAAACGCCAGCCACAACAGCGCCACACCGCTGACCATTGCCAGCAGCGCGCACAGCGCCATCGCCCGGCGCATCGTCGCCGCCGCAATTTGCCCCGACTGCACCGCGCGCGCCGGCCCCAACCGCTGCCCATGATCCGCGCCATGCACCGAATCGCCATAATCGTTCGCCAGGTTAGAGAGAATTTGCAGGAAAACGGCCGTCAGCCCCGCCAGCGCCACCACCTCGCCACGAAAAGCGCCCGCCGCCGCTGCCAGGAAAGCGCCCATCAAAATCGCCGCCAACGCCAGCGGCAGAGTACGCGGGCGCATGGCATTAATCCACACGGCCGTTTTGTTTGTACGTTCTGTTGTCATGGGGCGAATTATAGTCAATCTTCTACAGGAGTTCTACAGGCTCTTTGCTGCCATTTTGCATACCAATCGCTATAATGTGGTCAAATTCACAAGCCATCCGTGTCTGCGGGGATCAACCCGTTTTTCACCCGGTGGAGTACGCTTAAATACAAACCCATTTTTATAAAGGAGAACTCGCTATGGGACAGTCGCGTGTGCGAATGATTTTATTGATGCTGTTGGTAACGGCCGTGTTTGCCGCTACCACCCAATCTGTTTCCCCACAAGAGGCCCCGCCTCGCCCTTATCGCTCCATTGAAGAAATTCCTCACTGGACAGGAACAAGGGTCACTACCTCTGACCAACCACAAGACGCGCACATGAACGCAGCGCCAGCTTATATATACGACTGGAGCAGCCGAGTATGGCAATACTATCAATCTGGAAACTGGGACATTATGCGTAAAGCATATAATGACCCGACTGAAGTCATTATCGGCGCCCATGGCGCGTCCGACATCCAGCCCCGTCTCAATCGCGGCGCCACCCACGTCGCCTTTGCATCCAATCGTCATGGCGCTTACGAAATATATCGTATGACCATAGACGGCGCTGACCTGACGCGCCTGACCGCTACTGGCAGTAATAACGTCAATCCCGCCTGGTCGTTTGACGGCAGCAAAATCGCCTTCCAGTCCTATCGAGATGATCAGGCGGAAGTTTATATCATGAACACCGATGGGTCCGGGCAAACCCGACTGACATACAACCAAGGGTTTGACGGCATGCCTACCTGGTCGCCTGATGGTAGCAAAATCGCTTTTTCCTCCTACCGTGATGGCGCGTATCGTATTTATGTGATGAACGCTGATGGCAGCGACGTAACGCCTCTTTCCGCGCAGCTCTACAGTATGAATCCTACCTGGTCCCCCGACGGCGCAATGATTGCTTATGATGCGGACCTGGACGGCGATGGTTGGCAAGAGCTATGGTTGATGGATGCTGACGGCAGCAACCAACGGTTGCTTTATGATCCACCTGGCCAAACAGACGCCTGGGCGCGTAGCTGGTCACCTGACGGGAGGATGATTAACTACACCCTCATTAACTTTACTTACTATCAGGGTAACTGGTATTGGATAGACGCCTACCTGGATGCTTATTACCTGCCACAAAACAATACAGAACGGCTCAGCCACAGTGGGCGGGACTGGAATATGGATGTCCAAACGGCCGATCTCATCCCCCCCACTTCCACCATCAACCCTCTACCGGCGCAATCCATTCACCAATTCTCCCTGAACTGGTCAGGCCAGGACGTTGGACCGGCCGGCATTGAGGGCTACGATCTACGCTACAAAATGGGTGCAGATGGCGCGTGGGTTATTCTCTTCGACAACATCGCAAGTACCGGCTATGAATATCGAGATGCGATTGGCGGGCAGACCTATTACTTTCAAGTACGCGCCCGTGACTGGGCCGGCAACGTGGAAGCCTGGGATGACAACAAAATTGTGGCGACGACCATTGAGAATCAACCGCCACAAACAACGGTTGCCGCCATCCAGCCATTCACGCGCAGCAATCATCCGCTGACCCTGGATTGGACAGGTTTCGATCCGGGTGGCTCTGGTGTTGCCGAATATGAATTACAATATCGCATTGACCAGGGTAGTTGGGTGGATTGGACAACGGTCACCGGGGGTCCAATAACTTTTGAGAACCCCATTGCCGGGAAAACGTATTATTTTCAGGTGCGCGGCGTGGATCGCGCCCAAAACCGCGAAAGCTGGGTGGGTGGTAATGGGGATGTCTCAACCACCGTGTATGCCACATCTATAAGTGGGGTGGTGCAAGATAACAGTGGCACACCCATTCAAGGCATCACGCTGACAACAAGCCCCAATGCTTTCCAGACAGTGAATGGGGATGAAAACGGCCGTTACGCCAGCTACCTTGCTACCAATCCTCCCACCTACACAGCCCATTGGGCCAAAAATGGGTATGGGGCGCTCCCATCTGTTACACTCCCCGGCACAACCGACGTGCAGTTTCCCATCGTATTACCCCCAGACGACAACGTGGTAGGTAATTCCGGTTTTGAGACAGGCGACTTTGCCCCAGAATGGCTGCCAGGCGGTAGCGCGCTGCCATTCATTACCACAACATTACAGCATACGGGTGCATACGCCGCTCTGCTCAGCCAGGGAGGAGAAACTTTTACTAACGGCAGTTTCCTGGGTTTTAGTTCAAGCGAGTTGCGCATGGTCACGGACAGCAACCAGACCATACATGCTGCCTGGATAAACAGCAATCAGCTTATCTATAACCAACGTGTCGCCGGCAACTGGCTGCCCAGTCAGATTATTCCGGCTGACATAACGAGCAATGTGCTTGCCCTACAACTGGCTGTTGACGACTTGCAAACAGTCCATTTCACCTGGCAAACAACAGATGGCGTTTACTATATTCGGAAGCCAAATGGTGGCAGTTGGTCCACCCTCCAGGTAGTATCGGAAATTGGCGCTTATTATGGCGAATTGCAAATGGGCGTCAGCGGCGATGGGATCGTGCATATCATCTGGCAGCATGAAGAAAATATAAATGACCTTTTTTATCGGCGACGTGCTGTGAACGGGACGTGGTCGCCTGTGCAAAACATCTCAAACGTTGGGTTCAACACGAGTGTCATGCAACAAGCGATGGCCCTGGATAATATGGGTGGGGTGCATATCGTCTGGCACTCGTACCGGTCATCCAGCTCGGAGATCTTCTACACACATCTACCGGTTGGTGGCAGTTGGTCAACGCCGCAAAACATTTCCCAACAACCTGGCAGCAATTCGAGCTACCCAAGCCTGATAGTAGATACAGGCGGCATCGCCCATGTTGTGTGGGATTATTCAGGTGATTTCAGCCTATACTATGCCAGACGCAGCTTAAACGGCGCGTGGTCAGCGCCATATAAATTTACTGATGAAGTTCACTATCTTTTGTCCAACCTGTTTTTAGACGACAATGGAAACCTTTATGTCATCTTTGGGACAGAATATCAGCCATACGTCATCAAACGGAATGTCAATGGCATTTGGTCAGACCCCTTGTCGTTGCGTTTTACAGGCCAGAATTTACAAGCCACTATAGATAGTTCTGGTCTGGCGCATGTTGTTTATCAAGATCAAGATAGTTATGAAGCGTATTACGTCCAGCAAACCAGGTCTGGAGATTGGACAGCGCCAAAACAATTAGCGCATAGCCCACAAACGAGTACGTTCTTTAGTATGCAGATGCTTATAGATGAGTTCGGTCATGCACATATGCTCTGGCGCAACGCCTATAGCGACACATATTATGCCGGTCCTACGTGGGCAGCAACGACTGATACCCTCACCCTGACCCAACAGATCACCATTCCCCTCACCATGTCTACACCCACGCTCTCTTTTCTTTACCAGGCCGGCGCTATTCAGTGTGGTTCCATATCCTGTCTGGCGTTGACATTGGACGATGGTTTCACCCCAACCCAACTCTGGAGCATGACAGAAAGCAAGTTGTCATGGAACCATGAAGCGGTCGATCTGTCACCCTGGGCAGGGCAAACAGTCAGCCTCACATTCCGTCTTGATCAAGTCGCCAATGCGCCATTGGCCTGGGCGTATCTGGACGAGGTAACTGTTGGCGCGGCGCACCCCGATGTATGGGTGAAAGCCGGGGGAGGCAATGGGCTGCCCAATGAGCAGGTTGTGCATACGCTGACCTACGGCAACCGGGGTGGCGCGATTGCACCGGGTGCGCGACTGACCTACACACTGCCTGCCGGTCTCTCTTTTGTCAGCGCCAATTTGCCCCCTATCTCTACGACGCCGCTGGTCTGGGAATTAGGACACTTAGCGGCAAAGGGCGATCCGTTTGTGTTAACGATGGTGTTACAGGTTGCGTCAACGGCCGTTCCCCTCAGCACGCTCAGCAGTACGGCCGTGATCCATCCGGGCAGCAATGAACTGGAAACATTGAACAACAGCGCGCAAGGGCTTACCTTCGTCGGTAAATTGACTTATCTGCCCATCATCAGCAAATAAACGCACTGCCACAAGGTCGCACAAGCTGTTTGATGGTGCATGAAACGTGAAACGGGATCGAATTCCGATCCCGTTTCACGCCGCGCCCGGCTATAATACAGGCCATGACAACACGACGCGCCCTTTTTCCCTTGATCCTTGTTTTCCTGGCTGCCGGAGCCTGGCTCACGGCCGTCC
>JACSRF010000311.1 GCA_014879875.1 Anaerolinea sp. | reverse complement strand
TGCCAGATTTTGCCCGCACCCGGCTGAAGCCTCGACTCCGGACACCAAAACATTATCTGAAAGTCTATACAACCGGGCTATCCATGTTGACCGGCAAAAATGGACGCTCGTTGACAATAGATATTATCGGCATTAAGCAAAACAGGAACACAAAGATTCACAGAGTTAAGGAATGGCACTTCAATAAGTTGATCAAGATTGGTTCAATCTTCGGAGATTGAACCAATCTAAATGGGCAAATCATTTAATTCTCGTTCCTAAAGATGGAGCTTCACAGAGAGATAAATTAGATCACGAATTGCTGACCGAGTTCCGGGACAACGACATTGGTAAACCCTTGCTCGTCTTGTAGTGCATTGGCCAGGGAAACCGACGCATCTGTTTCGCCGTGAACGATGAAGGTGTGCGACGGCCGTCGGCGTAGGGCGCCGGTCCATGCTAATAACTCTGCGCGATCAGCATGGGCGCTGAATCCATTGATCGTGGCCACGTTGGCTTTCAGTTGATATTCTTCACCGAAGATTTTGAGAATTGGCGTCTTTTCGACAATGCGACGACCGAGTGTGTCTGCGGCTTGCCAGCCGACAATCAAAATGGTGCAGCGTGAATCTTCGACGTTGTTTTTCAGATGGTGCAAAATACGGCCAGCTTCGGCCATGCCACTGGCGCTGATAATGATGGCCGGTTCACGCAGGAAATTTAGTTCCTTTGATTCGGTAGTAGTGCGTGTGTAGCGCATCATCTCGAAGCCAAATGGGTCACCGTGCCGATTTTCCAGGATGAACTGGGCGATTTCCTCGTCATAAGCCTCTGGGTGCAGGCGATAAATGCCGGTTGCGTCTATCGCCAGCGGGCTGTCTACATATACAGGCATGTTTGGCGGAATATCACCCGATTTGACGAGTTGATGGATACGGTAGACTAATTCTTGAGTACGGCCGACAGCAAACGCGGGTACGATGATTTTCCCGCCCCGTTTGTACGTCTCGTTAATGATTCGCTCTAGCTTTTTGCTGGCTTCGTCCAGATCGGCGTGGACGCGATTGCCATAGGTGCTTTCGATCAGGAGAATGTCAGCCTCGTCGAGAAAGGTGGGATCGCGCAAGATGGGGCGGTTGGGACGGCCGAGATCGCCGCTAAAAACCAACCGCCGCGACCGTTTACTGTCTTCGTCTTCGATGTCCAGGGCAACAATAGCGGAGCCGAGGATGTGCCCGGCATCATAGAAGGTGAGGGTGACGCCGGGCATGAGGCGATACGGCCGTTCGTAGCCAATGCCAATGAAGTATTTCAAACTTTCGATAGCATCGGCCATCCTATAAATCGGTTCCAGAGGGGGCAGGTTCTTTTTAACGCGCTTTTTGTTGAGAAATTCGATGTCATATTCCTGAATTTTGGCGCTGTCGCGCAGCATGATGCTGCATAAATCGCGGGTGGCGTAGGTGCAAACGATGTCGCCGCGAAATCCGTTTTTGACCAGATTGGGGATGTTGCCGCTGTGGTCAATGTGTGCATGAGATAAAACAAGTACGTCAACAGCAGCGGCATCATAAGGCAGGTTTTGATTACGCGCATAGGTTTCTTGACGTGATCCCTGGTAAAGACCGCAATCAAGCAGGATATTACGGCCGTTGACCGTTAACAAATGTTGTGAGCCTGTAACCGTGCGCACGGCGCCGTGAAATTGAATCTGCATAAAAACCTCCTCGTATGAAGGATGAACAAATCGCTTTAACGCTTACGCAGCAGGTTGAGAATTTCTGCGCCATAGGTCTGGCCGCGCCACGTCCCCAATTCCTCAATGGTTGCCAAATCATCCATTGTTTTCGGCCCCACCTGGGCAATTGCCCACAATGCCTCCCGACTGATGATCACGTCTGACTCCACGCCCCGTTGTTGCGCACGCTGTTTACGCCAGGTGTGCAGCTTTTCGTACCGATTGAGCACGGCGTCTGGGCGCCGTTTGTGCCGTTTCGGTGGGGGTGGGGCAGGCGCGCGCCTGTTTTGCTGAATGATGGCGAGCAGGGTACGGCCGTAGCGTTGAACTTGTCCGGCAGTCATGCCATAAACCTGCTCCATGTCTGCTAGTGAATGGGGCGCTCGTTTTGCCAACTCTACCAGCGTGCGTTCTCCAAAAACCTTAAAATGGGGTTGGTTGCGCCGTTTTGCTTCCTCGTTCCGGTACACATTCAGCGCCTTGAGGATGGCTTGTTGGCCTGGCGATAGTTCATACACGCCGGTGAAAGACCAAAAACTGTCGGGATCAAAATCATGATTGTTTTGCTTGACGACAGTTTGTTGGGCAAAGGTTTCTTGCGCTTCGGCCAGGCGTCCCGCTTGTTGTAATTGTGTATATAAATCATCGCGCAGTTGCAGCAAAAAACGAGTGTCATACTGAGCGTAGGTTAGCTGCGCCGGCGACAACGGCCGCTTACACCAATCTGATTTTTGATACCGTTTGTTTAGCTTAACGCCATACAATTTGTGCAGCAAATTTGCCAGACCATACTGCGTATACCCCAAAATGCGGGCGGCCCACATGGTATCAAACAGGTTATGGAGCTGCCACTCATATTGGCGCTTGAGTAAGATCAAATCATATTCGGCAGCGTGCAGCACCTTTTCGACGTTAGCGTCAGCCACAATGCTTCCCAGGTCGCTGAGATCAAGCGGCGCCGTCGGGTCAATAATGTAATCGTGATTACGGGTCGAAATTTGGATCAGGCAAACCTGCTCCTGATACGCAAACATGCTGTTGGCTTCCAGGTCTATAGCCAGTTGTGACGCTGCTTGCAACGTTTGCAAACAAGTTTGCCATTCGGCTGGGGTCGTGATGAGTTGATAGGGTGGCAAATCCACAACAGTTCTCCGCTGAAGTTAGGCCTACTGTGTTATGTACCAATTCCAAAATTGCTGCACGCCTTCCGCCACTGAGACCTGCGGATCAAAGTCGAGCAGTCGGCGCGCCTTTGTAATGTCTGCTTCATTGCGCACAAAATCGGCGAGCGGTTTTGGTTGGGTGACTAAATTGGCCCTGGCCCCTGCCAGCGTTTCAATCATCGTCACAAAATCGCGCAGCAAAATGGGTTCACCGCGTCCCAGATTGATAATTTCATAGCCTAATGGGCGTTCCAGAGCGGCGATTACGCCGGCGACTGTATCACTGATGAAGGTCCAGTCACGGTACATTTGCCCCCCTTCAAACAAGGGGATCTGGATGCCTTTGGTGATGCTGTCGGCCAGCAGATAAGCCATCATGTCGGGACGGCCGTAAGGTCCGTACACGGTGAAGAAGCGCACAACGGTGAAGTTCATGCCAAATAAGTAATGGTACGTGTACCCCAACATTTCGGCCGCCCGTTTCGCCGCTGCATAGGGCTGCAACGGCCGATCGCACACATCCGTCTCAATAAACGGGATAACTGTCGTGTTGCCATACACCGATGACGTAGAGGCAAACACAAAATTACCCACCCCGGTTGCGCGCGCGGCGTCTAGCAAATGCTGCGTCCCATTCAGGTTTACGGCTACGTACAGGTCCGGGTACTTCACCGCATTGCGGACACCTGCGAGCGCCGCCAGATGGGCAACAGCGTCGAATTTCTCGGCGGCAAAAATAGCCAACATATGCTCGCGATCACGAATATCTGTCTCTATCAACTTGATATTCGGGTACGCGGCCAGCCGCTGCGCGCTGAGTCGTTTGCGCGCAGATGGGTATACGATGTCATTGAAATTATCAATGCCAATAACGTCATCGCCACGTTTGGCAAGCGTTTCGGCGAGATGGCTGCCAATAAATCCAGCGGCCCCAGTTACTAAAACTTTCATATACTATCCTTACACTGATGTGACTTGTTGCATAAACATTCAAAAACCATTTCTCGCGCTCGTTTCCAGGCGGTTACTGAGTAGGTTTAATATCTTGAACCATGAGTTGCAGGTTGCGCCGGCCGTTCCACTCATTAACGTTAATTGTGTAGACAACGTCTACAAACTGGGGCAAGCAGTCAGCCCAGTCACCCTGGCGAAAAGCGATGGCCGGGATAATACGGTAACTACCGCCGCCCTCGCCTGCGCTGCTGAGTCGCAATTGTAAGTGGGCGCCATCCTGCCCTACCCGCCGATGATGGATCACCTCCACACCGCGGCTCAAGAATACCGGCGTGGAATTAGCATAGCCGGTTGGCTCTAATTGTGTCAGATGCTCATAAAGCGCCCAATCCACGTCGTTGATGCCAATTTCAGCATCAATGGACATCGTGGGGGTCAGGTCTAATCCGGCCAGTCGGGATTGGGCGATTTCGGTGATACGCGCAATAAAAGCGGGCAAATTTTCATTGCACACCGTGAACCCGGCAGCCTGTGCATGACCGCCGTGCCGTACCAATAAGTCACTGATTTCGTCCAGCGCCTCGGTGACGTGAAATTCAGGAATCGAGCGGCAAGAGCCACGGCTTTCCGCCTCCCCTTGCTCGATGACAATAGCCGGGCGGTAATTTTTCTCGGCAAGACGACTGGCAACCAATCCTACCACGCCAGAGAGGAAACTGCTGTCGCTGGCAATGAGGATAGGTGCGTCGTCGGCTGAGATTTGAGCTTCGGCAACGGCCGTTAACTCAGCCGTCAACTGCTGTCGCCGCTTGTTTAAGGTATTCAGTTCATGCGCCAACTGGACGGCCGTCTGGTCATCGTTCACGGCCAGCAGGCGGGCGGCAGTATAAGCGTGGTCGAGGCGGCCGGCAGCGTTAATGCGTGGGCCTAAGCCAAAACCGATAGATTCGGCCGTTATCTGGCCGGGGCGTACCCCAGACACCTGCGCCAATGCCGCCACCCCGGGGCGTTTTGCCTGGTTCAACACGGCCAGTCCATCCAACACCAGCTTACGGTTCTCCCCCAACAAAGGGGCCAGGTCGGCCACCGTGCCGATGGCGACCAGATCAAGCAGTTCCGTTTCGTCAAATTGGGCGCGTTCTGGCATGGCCTGGCATAGCGCCTGGGTCAGTTTATAAGCAATGCCCACCCCGGCCAGCATTGCTTCCGGGTAACGCGACGACGGGTGCTTGGGGTTAATGACAGCCAATGCTGGCGGCAGCTTTGGGCCAAGACTATGGTGATCGGTGATAATCATATCCAACCCGATGGCGTTGGCATGAACCACTTCCGCTACAGAGCGGATACCACAATCCACAGTAATTACCAGGTCTGCGTTTTTTTCTGTACGCAGTTTGGTGAGAGCATCAACGTTTAGACCATATCCTTCGTCCACGCGATCCGGAATGTAAGGCTGTGCCTGTTGGCGGCTCATGCCCAGGCTGCGCAATGCCTGAGTTAGCAGCACGGTGGCCGTAACGCCATCAGCATCAAAATCCCCATAGACAAAGATTGTCTCTTCGCGGGTGATGGCTTGCTGAATGCGGGCAACGGCTTTGTCCATGTCTGGCAGCAAGAAAGGGTCGGTACTTTCCAGGTAACGCCCTTCGAGAAAGGCTTGTATATGGGCTGGCTCAATGATACCCCGATTGTAGAGAACCTGGAGCAGAGTGGGGTGAAGGTGGCTGTATTGTTGCTGCATGGCTTGCGGGAGAGGCGGCGCAATTTGCCATTTGTTTTGCCGTAAAGTTTCCGGATGTTTCATAGCTGTGAATGGTAACATGAGTAGGAGAGGATGCAAAATAGCAGAGGCGAACTACGCAAAAAAGCCACCCCATATGGGGTGG
>JACSRF010000405.1 GCA_014879875.1 Anaerolinea sp. | reverse complement strand
CCCTTTACCATCACCCACCCCTGGCCTGATTGTGGACCCGCTCGTCGAGCTGCAACGAGTCCGCCTGCTGCTAGCGAAAGAGCAGTGGCAAGACGCCATAACCGCCATTTTGTCATTCCAGCGCCAATTTCCTGATTATGAACGCCAGGAAACAAACAAACTCCTCTATGACAGCTATCTGGCGCTGGGGATGGCGTTGATTGACGGCGAACAGGCTGAACTTGGCTTGTTCTATCTGAACCAGGCCGAAGCATTAGGCAATTTGCCCGAAGAGGCCGAAGATTATCGCCTTTGGGCAGAATGGTATCTACAAGGAATTGGTTTTTACGGCGTGAATTGGCCCATTGCCATTGGGTATTTTCGGGATTTATGCCTGGTGGCCCCGTTTTACCAATCCTCCTGCCAACTGTTAACCCAATCACTCATCGCCTATGCTGACTTATACGCCTTCGCCCAAGATTGGTGCCCGGCGGTAGATTTTTACGTCGAAGCACAGCGGCAGGGCAACAGCGTCGCGTTAGGGCAAAAAATTGAGGCCGCGCGCGCCGGCTGCCTGGCAGCCACGCCTACGCCCGCTTTTATCACCGATACGCTGCCGATCACCGGGACGCAGCCCATTAGTGGAACTTCCCCGTTCTCCCTGCCCACGCCGCCTTTTGACAATAATCAGTAAATGCACGCAACTGACAGTTTTTTGATCATTTAACCCATGCCTGAACTTGGTGAACCACTTAGCAGCCGTGAAATAGACGTCCTGGATTGTATGGTGCAGGGCGCGACGAATAAGGAAATTGCCAGCCGCTTGTCCATCAGTGAGAATACGGTGAAAGTACATCTGCGCCGTATTTACACGAAATTGGGCGTTTCCACGCGCACGGAAGCGGTAACGGTCGCCATTCAGCATGGGGTGGTGACGGTTGTCATGCAAGAACCAACCGCGCCAGAAGACGCAGCGCCGGTGGCCGTAGATGTCGCGCCGCCGCTACCAGAAGCAACGGCCGTTTCCACACCTGCACCTGACCCCATTCCGCCAGACATTCCTGCAGAAGTGGGCCATACCACACCTGTTTTATGGCATCCCATTGCCATCACCCTCGCGGTTGTGCTGGCCGTGACGTTATTGGCGTTCGGCGGCTGGCAGTTGTTTGGCAGGGATGACAACGTGACGGCCGTCCCCACGCCAGAACCGTTCAGCGAAATGCCAATTGGTGATTCGCGTTGGCGTATCAGCCGACCGTTGGCTGCCGGTTATGCCGGTATGTCCGTTGCGACCATTGGCTTAGACATTTACAGCATTGGCGGCGAGACAGACGCCGGCATTGTCAACACCGTCAACATCTACGACACCACCTCGTATACCTGGAGCAGTGGCGCCCCCAAACCAACGGCCGTTAGCGACGCCGTTGCCGCGGTGCTTTTTGGCGAAATTTACATACCGGGCGGCCGTCTGGCAAATGGGGAGCCAACCACTGTCGTCGAAGTGTACAGCCCGGCCAACAACGCCTGGTATCTGGCTACCGCATTACCCCAACCCATTGGCGGCGGCCTGGTTTTGTCACAGGGCGGGCTGCTTTACCTCTTCGGTGGCTGGAATGGGTCGGCGTACCTGGACTTAGCTTACGAATTTAACCCGCACCTTAACAGTTGGCGACCACTGCCCCCCATGCCCCAACCGCGCGCCTTTGCTACCGGCGGCGCAATTGCCGGCCAGTTGTACGTTGTCGGTGGCTATGATGGGCAGCAAGAGCTGGCCGCGTGCGCCATTTTTGACCCACTCGCCGAAGTATGGCAAGAATGCCCAGACATGCTCATCCCCCGCGCGGGGGCAGGAGCGACCGTACTGCTCAACCAGCTTTACGTCATTGGCGGCGGCATCACGAACGTCCATGAAATCCCATTTAGCGAGCAGTACAATCCCAACACCCAAACCTGGCAGGTGGTCAACACGCCCATGCTCAGCGATGGCAGCCATTGGGCGCGCCTGGGTGTGACCAACGTCGAAACCCGTCTCTATGCGCTTGGCGGCGAGTTGCATAACCAGTTGTCGGCCGATACCTACATTTTGGAAACGGTTTTCCAGGCTTTTATTCCTTCTATCGAAGTGCCATGAGCCAATTTGCACGGAGATGGCGCGCCGCCTGCTGGCTGTTGGGGGGAACTTTGCTTGTGCTGCTGGGGCTGCTTAACCGCCTGCCGACCAGCCTGGACAGCTTGTTTGCGCCCATCGTCGCCGTTGACCGCAGCCAGAGCCGCCTGGATATATCTCTGCCCGCGCCGACGGGAGTCTTCACCCTGCAGCAAAGTTTTGTACCCCACCGCGATGGCCTGCGCGAAATTGAACTGCTGCTGGTGCGCTGGGATGAGAACGCAGACGGCCGTTTCTGGCTGAAATTGCACGACGATGACGGCCACACCCTTGCCGAACAATGGGTAGACAGCCGCGGCGTGGCGCATAACCAGGTACACAGTTTTCGCTTTCCGGCGCAAAGTGACTCCGCCGGCCGCCGCTATACGCTGGAATTGGGCGGCAGCCCGACCAATCCTCTCTCTGCCTGGGGCTACAGCCTGGATGTGGTTGATGACGGCCGTTTACAGATCATTCCCGTCCAGGAAGGCGCGGATACGCCGACAACGGCCGCGCAAGACCTCCGCTTTACCACCCATTATCAGCTTGCCGTGACCGGCGCCGGCAAGGTATTGGGCCAACTTCTGCGCGAACATGGGCTGTATCTGCTGCTGGCGCTGGCGTTGATCCCGCTGCCCGGCGGCTTGTTGCTGTTCCTGCCGCGCGGCCGGTGGCCGCAGTGGGATATGGCCGCCTGGTGGGGGGCATCCTATGCGCTCGGTGCGGCTGTCTGGCCCCTCATCTGGTATGCGCTGACGCTGCTGGGCGGCCGTTGGCGCGGCTGGTCTCTCTGGCTGCTGTTTGTAGCCGGCTGGCTGATCCTGCTCATCCTCTGGCTGCGCCGTCAACGTCGCCCGGTCGTCTCATCGTCCCATCCCCATGTCCTCCTCCTCATCCTCTGCTTTGGACTGACGCTGCGCCTGCTGGCCGTGCGCGACATTAACATCCCCCCCTGGGTAGATGCCAGCCGCCACGCGCTGATTACGAGCATCATGGTCGCCAAAGGGCAAACGCCGTCTGATTATTGGTCCTTGCTGCCCATTGACAATTTTCCGTATCATTTTGGTTTTCATACGCTGCCGGCAAGCCTGGGGCTGATGACCGCCTGGCCGTTACCCGATACGCTGCTTTACCTGGGGCAGTTGTTGAATGCGCTGCTGCCGCTGACGGTGTATACGGCCGTCTGGCTGGTGACGCGCCGCCCGTGGGCCGGGACGTTGGCGGCGTTCCTGGTGGCAATTCCCTTTTTCTTTCCTGCGTACTATGCCACCTGGGGCCGCTTTACCCAGCTGACGGCGATGCTGATCATGCCGCTGCTGTTGGCGCTAACCTGGCTGCTGCTGCGCGGCGGCCGCGCCTGGCGCCGCTATTGGTGGGTGGTAGGGCTGCTGGCCGCAGGATTGTTTTTGGTGCATGTGCGTGTCTTTTTGTTTTATGTCCCGTTGGTGGGAGTGATTTGGCTGCTGAGTAAGGGGCGCAACGGCCGTTACCTGGCCGCGGCTGCGCTCCTGGCGCTGCTGCTCGTCACACCGCGCGCCGAGCAGTTGTGGACGACAACGGCCGCGCCAGCAACGGTCAGCAGCCGCATTGCCGGGTATAATGCCTTCCCTGACAGCTACCTGCGGGTGGGTTGGGAAGTTGAATTTGTGTGGCTGGCCGCTGCCTGCCTGCCGCTGCTGCTGTTGGCCTCGCTGCGCCGCCGCACCTGGAGCGCCTTCCCTTATACGCTGGTTATGTGGGTGGCGCTGCTGTTTCTGCTGCTGGCGGGCGACCGGCTGGGGCTGCCGGAAACGACGCTGGTGAACCTGAACAGCATGTATATTACGCTGTTTCTGCCGCTGGCGCTCTTTTTAGGGGTGATGCTGGAGCGTGCTGGTCGTTGGTGGCTGCGGCAGCCCGTCTGGTTGCAAATTCCCGGTCATATTGCCATTGCGGGCGTGTTCATGGCGGCGCTGCTGTTTGGCGCGCGGCAGCAGATTGGCATCTTGAATGAGCAGACCATTCTCGCTTACCCGGCCGACCGCGAAGGGCTGGCGTGGGCGGCCGACCATTTACCGGCAACGACCAAAGTGGCGGTGAACAGTTGGCTGTGGCTGGGCAGCACCTGGACGGGCAGCGATGGCGGCGCCTGGCTGCTGCCGCTGGCACAGTTGCAAAGTACCACGCCCCCGGCCGATTATGTGTATGAGCGGCAATTGATACGCGAGGTGGCTGAGTTTAACGGGACGGCGACGGCCGTTGACGATTGGGCAGACCCGGCGCAAGTGGTTTGGCTGCAAACACAAGGCGTCACCCACATTTTTGTCGGCGCGCGCGGCGGTTTTTTTGACCCGGCCAAACTGGCGCAGAACCCCGCCTTGCAGATGGTGTACAGTGCAGATGGGGTGTTTATCTTTCAGGTTCGATGAAAATAAGGGGTAGGGGCGTGGGCGTCCGATTACTGGCTCCCAACGCCCGATGCCCTTATCTGACCGAGGCGTTTCTGGACAGCATCAATAATTTCTGCCTCGCTGTCTGGAGATTTTTGCAGCCAGCGGCGGAAAGCGTGCTGATTGAAAAAGAGGGTCTGGACGTCGGTAAGCGCGCGCACGGTGGCTACGCGCCGGTCGCCGGCCAGCAGCCCAATTTCGCCAAAGTAGTCGCCACTGTCAAGGTAGGCCACAAACCGTTCGGAGCCGTCTGGCTGTACGTCTACGACTTCGGCGTGCCCATGGACGACGATGTAGAACTTATCGGCAATGTCACCTTGCCGGACGATGATATCGCCGGCGGCAAACTGCATGGGGCCGGAATCCGTCTGGGGGGTGGTTAGAGCGGGTGGGGTGGAGGCAACGGCCGTTTCCTGTGGTTCGTCAGCCAGTGGTGGCAATGGGCCAGTGCGTGGCAGGGCGACGTCGGGAACGGCCGCATCTTGCGCGACGCGCTGCGCCATCGTCTCAGAAATTTCAGCGGCCGTCATCGCCGAACGATCCAGCCAACTGCGGAATGTTGTTTGCCCCATGGTCATCACGTGGACGTCGGTGCGCGCGCGCACCGAGGCCAGCCGCTGCTGCCATTGCAACATGCCAATTTCACCGAAAAAATCGCCTGGGCCAAGCACGTTGAGTACGTGTTCGGCGCCATCTTCCGTCTGGCGAAAAATTTCTACGACACCACTGCTGATAATGTAGAACTTTTCTGGTGGGTCTCCTTGTTGAAAGATGAGCGACCCGGCGGTGTATTGTTCTGGACCAAATTTTGGTTGCTGCGCAGACATATCCTTAACCTTAAAACTTATCCATTGCGCGTTTGGTGAAACGTGAAACATGGGTGGGAAAGTTTACACCTCACGTTTCACGAATCATCCGCTGCTGTGGCTTAAATTTCGTCCAGAGAGCGAACGATGTGTCCCACCAGGCCATACGCTTGTGCTTCTTGCGCCGACATCCAAAAATTGCGGTCCGTTTCGCCGGCCACTTTTTCGATTGGCTGCCCGGTTTGCTCGGCAAAAATTTGGTTGAGGCGGTGGCGCATTTTTAAGATTTCTTCCGCTTCAATGGCAATGTCTGACGCCTGTCCGCGAATGCCGCCCATGGGCTGGTGCAGCAGGAAGCGGGTGTTGGGCAGACTGTAACGATTTCCCGTATCGGCGGCGGCGTAAATGAGCGCACCGGCGCTGGCAACCCAGCCGGTGCCGATAATTTTTACCGGCGACTGGATAAAACGGATCATGTCGAAGATCGTATCACCTGATTCCACGTGCCCGCCGGGGGAGTTGATGAAGATTTTGATAGGATCATGGGAGTCAGCATCCAGTATCAATAGTTGATGGGTGACTTGCTGCGCCAGCTTCATATTAATTTCGCCAAAGATGAGGATGGTACGAGTTTTGAGCAACTTGTACATCAGGTCTTTGGGTTCTCTTTCTGGCGCCTCGTTTTCTGGTTCTTCTATTTCTTCCTCTTCGTCAGGGTCGTATTCTTCATCGAATCTATACATAGTTATCTCCTCTAAACATGTAACGCAGTTGGGCAAATCGCGTTACAGCTTTTTATTTGTTGCTGTGTGGCGAGAATTATACTCGCTAATGGTGTAAGGCGGGTATTAGATTGACGTTAGAGCTTAGATTAAACCAAGCTCTTTCGCTTTGAGGGCGGCCTGGGTGCGGTCGCGCGCGCCGAGTTTGCTTAGGATGTTGGTGACGTGGTTTTTGACGGTGCCTTCGGTGACGTAAAGCTGGTTGGCAATTTCGCGGTTACTGGCGCCGGCGGCCAGGATTTGTAGTATTTCCAGTTCGCGCTCGGAAAGGGGGTCGTTGAGTGGGGTGGCGTGGATGGGGGACATCGGTTCCTGGTTTGCAAGGCGGGTGAATTCGGCAACGACTTTGGCGGCGATGGAGGGTTGGAGGAAGGTTTGGCCATGAACGGCCGTTTGAATGGCCTCGACCAGCTTCTGCGATGACACGTCCTTGAGCAGATAGCCGACCGCGCCGGCGCGCAGTCCTTCAAAAACATACTCATCATCGTCAAAAGTGGTCAGCATGATGACGCGGGTGGCGGGGTTTTGTTGGGTGAGCAAACGGGCAGCGGCGACGCCATCCAGGATGGGCATACGCACATCCATCAAGACCACGTCTGGGTGCAGCACGGCCGTTAAATCGAGCGCCTCTTGCCCGTTATTTGCTTCGCCCACCACGTCAATCACATCGTGCATGGTGAGCAGTGTGGCTAATCCTTCACGAAAAAGGGGTTGATCGTCAACGAGAAGTACACGAATAGCCATACTGTCTCCTAAGATTGGACAAATCTTCTGAGATTTGTCCAATCTTAACGTGTAGATTATTCAAATCTCGTTCCTAACCTGGATAAACCAGAAAAGAAATGATTTTCTTGCACACTGTACAAGAAGTTGACTCGTAAGGCACTAAGGAATAATGCTTAAATAACTTGTCCATTTGGGTTTGTAGTGATGGCTTTAGCCGTCCAGAAAACCGCTAAAGCGGTTACTACAAACGGATACGTTATTAAATTCTCATGCTTAAGTGGGCAAGGAGATGTGCAGGCGGAAACCGGCGCCAACGGCCGTTTCCACAGCCATCACCCCTCCCAACAATTGCACCCGTTCTTGCAGCCCCATCAGCCCAAATCCATCTCCTATTTGCTTTGTTCCTACGCCATTATCCACGATGGTGAGGCCAATGGTTTCCAGTTGACAGTAATCAAGCAGAACGTCAACACGAGAGGCATGGGCATGTTTGCGGGCATTGGTCAGCCCTTCTTGCACTGCGCGATAGAGCGTGAGTTTAGTTTGCGCCGGCAGGGGGTATTCCTCCCCTTGTTGGATGAACTCGGTGACAATACCGGTGGCGCGGTTTTCGGCCACCAGTTCATGGATAGCGTCTGGTAAGGGCCGCTTGTCAATCGGGGAATCACGCAAGGAGGCGACAGATCGCCGCACTTCGGACAAGCCATCCTGTGCCAACTTTTGCGATTTTTGCAGTGCATCTAGCGCCCGCGCCGGATCCTTTTCGAGCACAATCTGCGCGGCGCTCAACTGTACGTTAATGACTGTCAAATAATGCCCCAGGCTGTCGTGAATTTCCCGCGCCAGCCGATTGCGTTCTTTTGTTGTCGCCAGCTCTTCCGCCTGAACCGCATATTCCCGCAGTTGTTGATTGGCGGTTTGCAATTTATTTGCCAGCGTTTCAATTTCGGCGCGCGCGATGCTTTCACGCAGCGTGACGCGCGTAAACAAAAGGACAAACAAAATAGCTGCGCTGATGGTGGAAAGCGTGCCCAACAGCGCGGAGAGTGGAATATATGCGGCCAGGACCAGACCAAAACCCCCTAACAATCCCAAACAAACCGCTAATACAGCCCACCAGCGAAACCCCATGCTTTGCCCGGCAATGGGCATCATCAAAATCCAATTGGTGTTGGAAACCGGCATGGTGAACCAAATGATGAAGATCACAAAAGGGACTTGAATGAGGAAATATAGCGCGTGTCGCCACGATGAAGTGGACTGCTCAACCAGGTAATCCCAGCCCCGGATGCTGATGGTCAGATAGAGCACGGCCGTTGCCGGTAACAGCAAGATACGCCACCATGGCCACGTGTACAGTTCGGCGCTAAACAAAGCAGGTATGTATCCTGTGGCCGCAGTGATGAAGAAAACCAGGTTAACGGACGTCGGCAAGAGGGTTTGAATTTTTTCGCGTATGGTTGCAGACATACTGTTTCCTTCAATCAGCGCAGTCACCTGTGGGCAAGTATAGCATAGAAACTAAAACTGCCCTCTTGGTATCAAGAGCGTAGTTGGTAGTCCGAACATCCTTGTTCGGACAGCGAACAGGGATGTTCGATTTACACAGGAGGAAAACTCCCTCATGCCCTGCTCTGATTCAGTGTGAATATATGGCAATGTGTTGACAATAACCCTGGCATTGGGTAATCATTCTCATGCCTTCAGTCATATCTTTTTAATCGTAAGTTTCACGGCTGAGACAAGTGGCGCAAGGTATATTATTGGTGCAATGGACTGGCAATACACGCCTTACATTTTCCCTGTTCTCATTGGGGCATTAATTTCAACCCTTTTGACTGCATACGCCTGGCAACGTCGTCGCGCCAGCGCGGCACGGCCGTTTGCCTTTTTAATGCTGGCGGTGACAGGGTGGTCATTGGGGTATGCAGTGGAATTGGGGGGGCAAAACCTGGCTACGTTACTCTTTGGCAACCGGCTGGCGTATACGGGGGTAACGGCCGTTCCCTTTTTCTGGCTCTGGTTTGCCCTGCAATACACAGAACGACAACAGTGGCTCAACCGTCGCAACCTCATTTTCCTGTCTGTCATTCCCATCATCACTTTGCTGTTGTTATGGACAAATAACCTGCATGGCCTCATCTGGCAAAACGCAACGATGATTCGCTACGGCGATATCTGGCTGCTCACAATTGCCACACGTGGCCCCTGGTTTTGGTTCCATTTTGTTTTTGCCTATGGGATGCTGCTGGCAGGAAGCGCCTCCTTGCTGCTATCTTTGTATCAACGCTCCATTTTCGTCAATCGTGAGCAATCTATCTCCTTACTGGTCGGTATGCTCATCCCCTGGGCAGGTAACGCCCTCTACATTTTAGGATACAGCCTGCTTGACCTGACCCCTTTTGGATTTGCCATAGGTGGGCTGCTCATTGCCTGGGGCATCTTTCGTTCCCGTTTATTTGAAGTGATGCCGGCGGCGCATAAGGCAGTTTGGCAGCAGATGCAAGATGGCATGTTGCTGCTCGACGCGCAGAACCACATCGTAGAGATTAATCCTGCAGCCCAGGCAATTTTGGAGCGTACACCAACCGAGACGTTGGGCAAACCATTACACACCCTGCTGCCCAATGGCATTGAAGCGCTGCTGCCTCATCTTTACACCCGCGAAGTGCAAACAGCAGTGGAACTGATGGTTAACCAGCAAAAACGCTGCTTCGAATTACAGGTATCCCCGTTTTATAATCGGTTTAGCCAGATTACCGGGCGTCTGGTGGTGCTGCGTGACATAACAGAACGTGTCCATGCCGAAGAAGCAGTCCGTACCCAAAAACAGCTTTTTGAGAGTCTGGTCACCCTGGCGCCGGCCATTACCGACAAAGATGCGCTGTGCGCTGGCCTACAACACACGCTGCAGGCGTTGGTTAATCTGACAGACGCTTACTATGGCGCCATCTACTTGCTAGATACAGAAATAGCCGGTGTGTCGTTCATTGAGGTGGCAAACGGCGCTGCCTGGTATAAAGGGGAAATGGGTACGCAAACGGCCGTGTTTCATAAACCATTGGCCGATTTAGCCCTGCGCCAACAACAGGTTGTCTACATTGCTGATACGGCCGCCGACGATCAATGGCAAAATTTACCCACGCACATGCGCGCCATACGCTCTGCATTGGCTGTGCCCCTGACCCCAGAAACGACACAGACAATAGGGGTACTCACACTGTATCACATCAAGCCGACGTCCTTCACCAGCGACCATATTGACCTGATCCGTATCGCTGCCGATCAGATGGCGCTGGTGTTGCACAGTGCGCTGCTGTCATACCAACAACAGCGCGTCGCCGACCGGCAAATTGTCACCTATAAATTACTGCGGGCGATGGGCGAATCGCTGGAACCGGCGCAGGTTGCCTATATCGCCGTCGCCACGGTAGCGGACCTGACGGGATGGCCCTCTGTGGCTATCTCTATGCCCGATGCCGGGGGGCAGCGGTTTAAGATTCAAGCCGCAGTGGGCGTGCTGCGTATGGATCAAGGGGTCAACGGCCGTGCCTACCGCACCGGGAAAACGCAAATCTCCCCCGATTCTGCGCTGGACGTCACCTGGCTGATAGAGTATACGGCGCTGGCCGTCCCTTTGCGCCGCGGTCGGCAGCGGCTCGGCTTACTCAATATTGAAATTGATCGCCCCAACGGGTTTTCCGAAGATGACATTTTACTGGCAGAATCGCTGGGCGAAGCCATTGTGCTCGCCCTGGACAATGCACGTCTCTATACAGAAATGCAGCAGCGGCTGCACGAACAGATGGTGTTACAACGCGCCGGCAGTTTGCTGGCGTCTACGCTGGATTTGCCAACCTTACTCAGTACGCTGGCCGAGCAGATGGGGCAGCTCGTCGGCGCCACCAGCGTTTACATTTGCCGCTATGATGCGCCCCTGGGCACGGGAACGGTCGTCGCCGAATATTTTAGCGAACAAGCGCTGCCACAAGAACGTGTGTCCAACCTCAATTTGACGTATTCCATTGCCGATATACTGTCGGGAACAGCCGCCTTGCTGGAAGCCGGCCAACCCAAAACATTGTTTATCACTGAACTGAACCACAGTCAAAGCACATACGCCTATCGCCGCAATCTGCAAGCGCAAAGTATCCTGCTCATTCCTTTGCAAGTGAGCGGCCATACCATCGCGTATGCTGAGCTGTGGGAAAGCCGCCAGCGTCGTGAATTTACCGCCGACGAAATCTCCTTATGTCAGGCCATCGCCCAACAGGCAGCCATTGCCATGGAACAGGCGCGTTTATTTCAGGCCATCACCCAAGAACAAAGTCGGCTGCGTGCCCTGATTGAAGCGGATCGGGATGGGATTATGATGATTGGGATAGACGGCCGTATCCTGGTTGTCAACCACCCCACCCTCACCTTTCTCCAGTTACCGGGCCTTCCCGCTGACTGGATTGATCGCCCTTTCAACGAGGCGCTGTTGCGCCTGCGCCGCCATGCGCCAGAAGTTGTTCGGTGTACCATTGCCGAGCTGCGGCGTGTGCGCGTTGGCGGCGAGCCGGCCGCAGAGGGTGAATTTGAAATTGGCGGCCATGCCATCAACTGGCGCAGCCTGCCGGTACTAGAGCAGCACAAACCATTGCCATTAGGGCGCCTGGTGGTGCTGCGCGATGTTACCGAAGAACGCCTGCTCGAACGAATGCGTGATGACCTGATTCATACCATGGTGCATGACTTGCGCGGACCGCTCACCTCTATCTCTGTATCCTTGCATCTGTTGGATACCTTAGCCAGCGGTTTGGAGGGCGAACGCAGCCGCAGCATCCTCTTGCGCGCGTATAAAAGTATGGAAACGGTGTTAGACCTGGTGAACGCCATTTTAGACATCAGCCGCCTGGAAAGTGGGCACATGACCTTAAATTGGGGGACTTTTTCGCTGTCCCAACTCATGTCGGGTTTATTAGAGTGGCAGCTCCCGCTCATGGATAACAAAAACTTGAAACTGGAACTGCACATCGCCGCCGATTTACCCGACGTATGGGGTGATATGGATCTCCTGAGCCGTGTCTTACAAAATCTGGTTGGCAATGCGATCAAGTTTACGTCTGAAGGAGGCGTCATTGGCATTATGGCCGCCATCGCTGCTATGGATAATGCCCATATTCAGCTAACCGTATCAGATACAGGGCACGGTATTCCCCCTGAAATCTCAGACCGATTGTTTCAAAAATTCACCAAAGGGGGACAGGAAGGGAGTGGCAGCGGGTTGGGACTTTATTTTTGCAAGATGGTGATTGAGGCGCACGGTGAGCGCATTTGGATAGGTAAAACGGCAGCAACCGGAACGGCCGTGCATTTCACACTCCCCATTGCCAACAACCAACAAGCGCCCTGAGACCCCATTCCTAATTAAAAACACGGTTCCTCAATACGCCAAAACAACAAGAGCCACCTTTTTAGGGGTGGCTCTTGCCTGTCCAGGTACCAGGAGGGGGGTGCCCTGGACTAACGGGCTTTGTCAAGGTTGAGAGAGAGGATAACTAGGCCCTCAGTTTGATCAGGTTGTTCCAGTCGCGTTTCTCTCGTGCCAGTTTGGGGGGAGGAGTTTTTTCCCTCAACCTTTAACTGACCAAACTTGCCCCAATAATACCCCAAAAAAACAATATTTCAAGGCGATTTCAGAGCATTTAGACCGATTTTATAAAATTGATCTAGCCTAATTTTTTCCAGGCAGACAGCAGTTCCGCCTCTCGTTCCGGTTTCATGCCATTGCGCCAGACGTAATCAGACGGCCGTGTACGCAGCCATTGCAGCGTTGCCTGTACCGTTTCCGCCACCGGGCGAAAGGTCAACCCATCCCCAAGCGCCTGGCGGCAATCAAAGGTATCAAATCCGGCATATTCGGCCGGGACCCACAGCGGCATTTCGGTGTAGGGACCTATCTCGTTCGCCAGCAAAAACGGTTCATCAACCCAGGTGAAGGTGGCATCACTGCCGCTCACTTGTTTACAGATGTCTAAAAAGGCGCCCATCATCAACACTCCGGCCGGCCCGGTGGCGTTGTATGGGCCGTGCAGCCGGGCGGCAGTCGCGCGCACCACCCATTCCGCCAGGTCACGCACATCCACAAACTGTACCGGCCTTTGCGGCGCGCCGGGAGCCAGCACTTCACCGCCCTGCGCAACACGATACGGCCAATAAGTAAAGCGGTCACTGAGATCATACGGGCCAACGATCAACCCCGCGCGCACGTGCAGCGCCCGGTCTGCGCCCAGGGCTGCATCCACTGCCTTTTCGCACAGCGCCTTCAGCGGCCCGTAGGTGTCGCCGGTAATTTCTTCCACCGTCTCATCTGCCAGTACGCCAACGGGGGCAGTCTCATCAATCCCCACCACACTGGGATCGGCATAGACGGACATGGTTGAGATGAAGGTGTAATGGGCGACCTGCCCGGCCAGCGTGTCAGCCGCCGCGCGCACGACGCGCGGCGTATAACCGCAGGTATCAATAACGGCATCCCACTGCCGCCCATGCAGCGCGTCCAACCCACCATCCCGATCCCCCAGCACGGTTTCAACGTCGGGGTATAAGCCGGGATTACTTTGTCCGCGATTGAACAAGGTGACGCTATGCCCGGCGGCCAGCGCGGCGTCTACCAGAGCGCGTCCTAAAAATCGGGTTCCGCCAATGATTAGTAATTTCATAGGGAAATTGTACGGCCGTTTTGGGCGATTGCCAAAGTGTAGATACAATACGACCAAAGGAGAAACTTATGAAAATTCAAACCTTGCAAGGCACAATTGAAACGGCGTCAGCCGATACCATCATCGTCAATCTCTTTGAGGATGTCGTGACGCCCAGCGGAGCCACCGGCGCGGTAGATAAGGCGCTGCATGGCCTGATTAGCGACCTCATTGCCAGTGGTGACCTGACCGGCAAACTGGGTGACGTGGCAGTGTTATATCCCCGCGGCGACATTCCGGCGCAGCGGGTGCTGGTGGTTGGCATGGGTAAGCGGGAGGGATATGACCTGGAGGGGGCGCGCAAAACAGCCGCCGCCGCCATCAAGCGCGCCCAGGAACTGAAAGCGAAACACGTGGCAACCATTGTGCATGGGGCCGGTATCGCCGGGCTGCCGGCAACGGCCGCTGCCCAGGCCGTCGTTGAGGCCACCCTATTGGCTGCCTATGCTTACGCTGCGCCCAAACAGAGCCAGGAAACGCGCGCCACGATTGAAACCGTAACCATTGTTGAATATGATGCCGCCAAATTGGCCGATATTGAAGCGGGCGCGCGCGCCGGGGAAGCGATTGCCGCCGGGGTCATCCTGGCGCGCGATCTGGTCAACATGCCCCCCAACGTCGCGACCCCCAGCAAACTGGCCGACGTTGCCCGGCAAATCGCTGCCGCTTATGGCCTGGACATTGTGGTTGGCGGGCGCAAGTGGGCCGCCGCGCGCAAAATGGGCGCATTCCTGGCGGTGGCGCAGGGAGCGGGCGAAAAACCGAAATTTATTGTGTTGGAACACAACGGGAACCGGGACGATCTGGATACGATTGTGCTGGTCGGCAAGGGCATCACCTTCGACACCGGGGGCATTTCCATCAAGCCCAGCGAAAAAATGGGGGCGATGAAGTCAGATATGGGGGGCGCAGCGGCCGTTTTAGGGACGATGAAGGTCGTTGGGATGCTCAACCTTCCCCTGCGTGTGATTGGCATTACCCCTTGCACCGAAAACATGCCCGACGCCATCGCTTACCGGCCGGCCGACGTGATCACGGCCAGCAATGGCAAAACCATTGAAATCATCAGCACCGACGCCGAAGGGCGCATGGTGCTGGCCGACGCGCTGGTCTACGCCGCGCAATATAACCCCAAAGCGGTCGTTGATCTGGCGACGTTGACCGGCGCTTGTGTCATCGCCCTGGGGCAAGGGGTCGCCGCCGGCGTTTTCAGCAGCGACGACCCGTTGCGCGACACCTTACTGGCGGCCAGCGCCGCGTCTGCGGAACGCCTCTGGCCGCTGCCTTTGTATGAAGATTATCGCCGCGCCATTGATTCCGATGTGGCGGACATGAAGAACAGTGGCGGCCGTTTTGGGGGCGTGGGCACATCGGCCGTCTTTTTGCAGGAATTCACCAGCTATCCCTGGGCGCACCTGGACATTGCCGGCATGGCTCTCAGCGAAAAAGACGCGCCATACACGCCACGCGGCGGCACCGGCTTTGGCGTTCGCTTGCTGGCGCAGTGGCTGCGCGACTGGAAGTAGAGCCGGTGATTTGACCGCCGACGGCGGGGAGTTCCGACTAAAGTCGTTACTACACCCCCCTGGCTGGCAGAGTACACAGACAATGTCAGTAAATGCCCTTGATCAATAAATAGATGCCGAAAATTACAAATAGGAGGCCGGAGATGCGATAATAGTTTCGCGTGAAAGTCTCGCCATAAAGTTTATTCCAAACATGGCCTTGTAATGAATACCGCTTCTTTTTTGCAGAAATGATATTGACGACGCCTGCAAAAATAAAGAACAAGCCTACCCAAATCATTTTATCCCCCTGCGCTTGCCACGAGCGATTATGTCGTCGATGGCCGCGAGTGTGAACTGCTGGTGTGTAAGATGACGGTGTAACATAGCGTCATCTTACAGCAATCCGGCCGCGCGCCAGGTGATTTGGTTTTAGTTGTAGCCGCGACATCCCTGTCGCGGACACCCCTTACACGAGCGCGGTAAGGATACCGCGGCTACGAAAAGGGGTTCTCCGACAGACTCCTAGTTAAAAATGTGGGGTGAGGAGTGCGGCATCCTCAGATGCTGCCAGTTCGCATCTGAGGATGCGAACCCCTCAAAATCACAATGTTGAGGTACTAGGAGGATTACAAAAGATGCGCACCTGTCAAAAGATGCGCATCTTTTTTTGTGGCTTGTGTACCACTGATCACGTTTTACGTGGCAAAAGTCAAAACGGCCGTTACCGCTTCATCTCATCCACAACACGGCCGTTCCCATCCACCACCTGCACGTGCAGCGGCATCTGCCCCATGGCGTGCGTCGAGCAGCTCAGGCACGGGTCATAGACGCGAATGCCATGCTCGATGCGGTTGAGAATCCCTTCGGTGAGACCATTGCCATTGACATAAGCCTGGGCGATTTGTTTCACCGTGCGGTTCATCGCCAGGTTATTCTGGCCGGTGGCGACGATCAGGTTCACTTTCTCCAAAATGCCCTGCTGGTTTACCTTGTAATGATGGAACAGCGTGCCACGCGGCGCTTCGCTGACGCCAATGCCGATGGGTTGGTTGACGCCGGCGTGGCTGCGAATGTGCGTGCGCGTGATGCCGGGGTCTTCCACCAGCGCCTCAATGTTTTCCAGGGCAAACACAATTTCAATGAGGCGGGCGTAATGGTAATGGAAACTGCTGCTGACAGGACGGCCGTGCTGCCCTAACCGGCGGAACTGCCGCAGTTCGCGGTCGGCGCGCGGCGTCCCGGCAAAGTCGCACACATTCAGCCGCGCCAACGGCCCCACGCGATACATGCCGCCGGGGTAGCCATACGGTTTGTAGTACGGGAACTTGAGATAGCTCCACGATTCCACCGCCTCGCCGATGATTTCCTGATACCGTTCCGGTTCCAGCTTGTCTACCAGCACTTTGCCGTCGCTGTCCACCACGCGCAGGAAGCCATCATAATGTTCCAGGCCACCCGCGGCCGTAACCAGCCCCAGGTAAAGGCTGGGAAACTCGCCGTAGGTGTCCACTTCTTTGGCGAAGGCGTCGAAGCTGTCTTTAAGCAGGTCGAGCGCCAGGAAGGTGGTGTCGAACGCTTCCGGCAGCCGCCGCCGGATGTCGTCGCGGTCTTCGGGGCTGAGGGGTTCGCGCACGCCACCGGGGACCGTCCAGGCGGGATGGACGCTGCGGCCGCCCAACATGCGAATGATATCTTGCCCGAATTGGCGCAGGCGAATACCGGCGCGGGCGATGTCGGGGTATTGGTTGAGCAGGCCGACGACGTGACGCGCGCCGGGATCACTTTCCATGCCCAGCAGTAGGTCGGGGGCGCTGAGGTGGAAGAAGCTGAGGGCGTGACTTTGCGCGTATTGGGCAAAGTTCATGAGGCGGCGCAGATTAACGGCCGTATCCGGCAGCCGCGTGTTCAAAATGGCATCCCCCGCCTTCGACGAGGCCATCAGGTGGCTCACCGGGCAAATGCCGCAAATGCGCGCCGTAATGCCGGGCATTTCCCAAAAGCTGCGCCCTTCGCAAAACTTTTCAAAGCCGCGAAATTCGGTGACGTGAAAACGCGCATCCGCCACCTGGTTTTGTTCGTCCAGGTAGATGGTGATTTTGGCGTGCCCCTCAATGCGGGTGACGGGATCAATGGTAACGACTTTTGTCATAATGATTTCTCCTGAAGAGAGGAGTGACGCTCTCCGCTCTCTTCTATCCAAACAAACGCATCTCCTCCGGTAATTCTACCGGTTGGCCGGCGAGCAGGGCGCTGACGGCCGTCCAGATGCGTTCCGGGTCGGGGGGGCAGCCGGGCAGGTAGGCATCCACGGGGATGACCTGGTGCAAAGGCAGCACCTTGGGGATGAGGGCGGGCATCACTTTGTCTGCTTCGCCGCCACGCGGGATGGCGCCGGGGCCTTCGCGGTAGACGGCCGTTAACAAATCCTCCACCCCTAACTTATTGCGCAGCACCGGCACATTGCCCGTCACCGCGCAGTCGCCAAAGCTGATGACAATCTTGCTCCGTTCCCGAATCTTTTCCGCCAATTCCAGGTGGTCCACATTGGCGACCGCCCCCTCCACCAGCGTCACGTCCACGTCATGCGGAAATTCCTTGATGTCGGCAATGGGGCTGTACACCAGGTCGGCCGCGGCAAACAAATCCACCAGCTTCTCATCCAGGTCGAGGAAGCTCATGTGGCAGCCAGAACAGCCGCCCAACCAGGCGGTGGCGAGGCGGATTTTTGCGTCAGATTTTTGCTTTTTTGCCATGATGTTTATCCTTCTACCAGTTCCACTCATGCTTTTCACGGCCGCCCAAAATCCAGGGCAGGAAGTCGTGTCGCTTTTCCATTTCGGCCACCGTCATGCCTTGCTCAAACAGCGCGCCGGTGGGGCACACCTGCACGCATTTGCCGCAACTCGTGCAACTTGGGCTGCTGCCCCAAGGGAAATTAAGGTCGGCGACGATCTGGCTGGCAATGCCGCGCCCCTTCACATCCCAGGTGTGCGCCCCTTCCACTTCGTTGCAGACGCGCACGCAGCGCGTACACAAAATGCAGCGATTATGGTCCAGGACAAAGCGTTTATGGCTGGCGTCCATGGGCAGGTCGGGGTTGAGATAATCGTAGCGCACGCTGTTCATGCCCAGGCGGGCGGCCATCGCTTGCAGTTCGCAGTGGCCGTTCATGACGCAGATGGCGCAAATGTGATTGCGTTCGGCAAACATCAATTCCATGAGCATTTGCCGGTATTTGATCAGCTTGTCGGTGTGCGTGTTGACGTGCATCCCTTCTGTGGCTTTGGTGACGCACGAGGCGGTGAGACGGCCGTTTACCTCCACCATGCACAAACGGCAGCCACCGCGCTCAGAAATGCCATCCAGGTGGCACAACGTCGGGATTTCCACGTCATGTTCCTGGATAATCTCCAGCAGCGTTTGCCCGGTTAGACCACTGATCAATTCGCCGTTGAGGGTAAGGGTGATAACAGACATCAGGCGACCTCCTTCTCCAAGACGGCTGCGGCTCTCGCTTGTATACGGCGCGGCAGTTCCTCAGCCATTTGCAGCGCCGGCACTTCATTCATCTGGCAGGTTCCGGCCGGGCAGCGTCGTTCGTTGATGTGCGCTTCGTACTCCTCGCGGAAATGGCGCAGCGTGCTTAACACCGGGTTCGGCGCCGATTGCCCCAGCCCGCAGAGGCTCGTTTCGCGTACCATCTCGCACAACTCTTCCAAAATCGCCAGGTCTTTCATAGTGGCGCTGCCGTTGCTAATTTTGTCCAACTGGCGGTACATTTCCATGGTGCCCACGCGGCAGGGGACGCATTTGCCGCAGCTTTCATCCACGCAGAAGTGCATGAAGAATTTCGCCACCTCAACCATACAACTGGTGTCGTCGAGGACGATCAGGCCGCCTGACCCCATGATGGAGCCGAGCGCCTTCATGCTTTCATAATCTACCGGCGAGTCCAGGTGCTTGGCAGGGATGCAGCCTCCGCTGGGGCCGCCTGTTTGCGCTGCTTTGAAGGCACGGCCGTCGCGAATACCGCCGCCAATCTCAAAAATAATCTCGCGTAGGGTCATGCCCATTGGCACTTCAATCAGGCCGCCATTATTCACCTTGCCTGCCAGCGCAAACACCTTCGTACCCTTGCTCTTTTCTGTGCCGATGCCGGCGTACCAATCTGCGCCATTGAGGATGATGGGCACGACATTGCCAAACGTTTCCACGTTGTTCAGCAGGGTGGGGTAGCCCCAGAGGCCGCGCTGCGCCGGGTAAGGCGGGCGGGGCACAGGTTGGGCGCGTTTGCCCATGATGGAGAGCATCAGCGCCGTCTCCTCGCCGCAGACAAACGCGCCCGCGCCGATGCGGATATCAATGCGGAAGCTGAAGTTGCTGTCGAGCACACGGCCGCCCAGCAGCCCATGTTTTTCGGCGCTGCGGATGACGCGCTCCAGTTGGTGCAGCCGTTTCTCCGCGCCGGGGTAGCCGCCGCGCACAAAGATGTATCCCTGGTCGGCGCCGACGGCATAGCCGGCAATGGCCATCGCTTCCAGCAGCCGGTGCGGATCCGATTCGAGCAGGGTGCGGTCCATGTACGCGCCGGGGTCGCCCTCATCGCAGTTGACGACGACGAATTTTTTGTCGCTGGGTGCTTTGCGCACCAACTGCCATTTGAGGCCGGTGGGGTAGCCCGCGCCGCCGCGCCCGCGCAGGCCGCTGCGCGTGATGGCGTCGCAGACAGCTTCGGGGGTCATTTCGCGGAGGACGTGCGCCAGCGCCGTGTAGCCGCCGCGCGCGATGTACCCTTCGATGCGTTCCTGGTCAATACGGCCGCTGTTGCCGAGGACGATGCGCTGTTGTTTGGCGAAGAAGGGGGTGTCGGCGGGGATGAGGTTGTCGCTGACGTCCGCCTCTTCGCCGGCGTGGTGGCGCACAATTTGCGCGGCAAGCTGCGGCGTGACGAAGGTGTACACGGCGTCGGGGGCGTTGGGAACCTGCACGCGCACGATGGGGCCGCGGCTGCACAGGCCGTTGCAGCCGGAGGAGATGATGTCCACTTCAGCGCGCAAGCCCATTTGGGTGACGCTCTCTTGCAAGCTCTGGTAGATGGCTTTGGCCCCGGAGGAGAGGCAGGGGGTGCTGGCGCAGCTTAACAGGCGGAAGCGCAGTTGCTCCTGTCGTTCTCGTTCGCGCAGGCCGATTGCGTACAATTCGTTGCGGTTCATGCGCATGTCTCCTGGCTGGGGGTTGGCTCCCCAGCTAACTGGGCGTGGATGCGGGCGATGACAGAAGCGGCCGTTTCCCGCCCTAGCAGTTCGCCATCCACCACCAGCACCGGGGCCAGGCCACAACTGCCGGGACAGCGAAAATCGGTGACAGAGAAACGGCCGTCGGCCGTCGTTTGTCCCGGTTTCACCCCAAATTCCGCTTCCAGCGCCTGCAAAATCTCCTGCGCTCCTTCCACGTAACAGGCCGTGCCCGTACAGACGACGCAGTTATGGGCGGCCGGGGGCTTGAACGAAAAGAAATTGTAAAACGAAGCCACCCCATA
This sequence comes from Anaerolinea sp., assembly GCA_014879875.1. Taxonomy (GTDB): domain Bacteria; phylum Chloroflexota; class Anaerolineae; order Promineifilales; family Promineifilaceae; genus JACSRF01. The sequence continues at coordinate 4,711 of JACSRF010000405.1, read as the reverse complement.
CACCCACCCCAGGGGTAACTTCATCTGCCGGGCGATATACGTCAGCAGATTTTCGTCCAGATAGCCAAACGCATGTTGGGCGATGTGCAGCACCTCGATCAGCGCGTCCTGCTGGTACCCAAAGCGTTTGACAGCGCGGGACACTTCGTCCAGGCGGGGATCGCTCTCGCCCTGGAAAGCCTGCGCGTAGTCCGCATGTTCTTTGGCAACAAGCATCATGTTCTCCTGTCAATGTCGGGCGATTTTCCCAAATCGCCCGTCCGATTTTCCAAAATCACCAGTTGCATCACTGAACGGGAAAATTCCTACAGGAGTATGGCACAGGGGGTTATCACAAGGCAATGACGATTGTAACCTGGCGCTTGTGACATTTGTCACAAATATGTTCGCCCTATCACCCTGTCACTGTGTCCAGTATAATAAACAGTGTGAGGTGATTAAGATGACACTGGTAATTGAAACCAAACCTGTTCCATTGCGCATCAGCAAAGATGGCATTGTGCTGGTCACGGGAACCCGCATCCCTGTGGACACCATCATCCATGCCTATCACCATGGCGACACGGCCGAAGAAATCGTCGCCAGTTATGATGTTCTCAAACTGGCAGACGTCTATGCCGTTCTCAGCTACTATCTGGATCATCAAAAAGAAGTGGATGCCTATCTGCAACGGCGCGCGGCGGAGAGTGAGGCGGTGCATCGTTTTATTGACGAACAATTCGACCAGGAAGCCTTCCGCCAACGTCTGTTGATATTGCGGGAAAGAGATGCTAAAGCTGGCGGCTGACGAGAACTTCAATAACAAAATCTTGCGCGGCCTGCAGCAGCGTCTACCCGATTTGGATATCGTGCGAGTCCAGGATTCTGAGGCAGCGGAAGCTGATGACCCGGCTGTATTAGCGTGGGCTGCCAGTCAGGGGAGAATTTTACTCACGCATACTGCGGCTGAGGAATGGGAGGGGCAGGTACGCTATCTGCCCTTGTAAGGTTATGTGCATCCGTTCCGGCTGCAAGCCTCCACTCCCGTAATTATTCACGCCCCCGTCGGTCGAGCTTGTCGAAACCGACGGCCCCCTCGACAAGCTCAGGGGCGGGGGTGAACAATTACCCACTCCCGTATTAAAGTGGGAGTCGAGGCTTTAGCCGGGCGCGGGCCGTCGCCATAGGAGTCGAGGCTTTAGCCGGATTTGGCAAGACACAACAAACGCCGGCAACGGCCGTTCCCCTCTCCCCCCAAAAACCGGTACAATAAGGTCAGCCAGCCAGGCAAAGCAGGTGGTCTGATGGAGATACGCCAATACCTCAACTTCGACATTCACATTGGCAACCCCAACGAGCAGGGGCAGTACCCGTTGCGCGTCATCCACTCGCCTGCCGGGCAAACGGACAAAGCGGTGTGGACGGCGCTGCCCACAACAACCGACTTCCACGACCGCCTGGCCTACCTGCGCGACCTGATCGCCACACCGGATGAAGCCGTCGCCTTTGGCCGGGCGCTGCACCACTTTCTCTTTCCCGCCCCCATCCGCGACCTGTACCAGCGCAGCCGGGGAATGCTGCCCAACGACTACGCGCTCCGTTTGCGCCTGTGCCTGGAAACGGACCTGCCCGACGTGGCCCAACTCCCCTGGGAATATTGCCATAACGGGCAGGGGTTCCTTGCCCTGGACGAGCGCGTATCGCTGGTGCGCTACCTGTTTGCCCAACAGCCAACAGAGCGGCTGGCGCTGCCGCAGCCAGTGCGCCTGCTGCTGGTCAGCGCCAACCCGGCCGGCGACCTGCGCGTCACCGAGGAGGCGGAGGCCATTGCCGCTGCCTTGCAGCCCCTGATTGCGGGCGGCAACCTGGCCTGGCGGCGGCTGGATGGGGCGACGCGCCCGGCGCTGCGCGAAGCGGTGCAGACCTGGCAGCCGCACGCGCTGCACATCACCGGGCATGGGCAGTTGGCGGACGGCGAAGGGACGCTGCTGCTGTGCCAGGCGGATGACGGCGCGGACGCCGTTGGCGGCGCGGACGCCGTTGACGGCGCGGACGCCGTTGACGCGCACAGCCTGATGGCCTTGCTGCAAGGGACGCCGGTGCAGTTGGCGCTGTTTAACGCCTGCCACAGCGCCGACTATGGGCCAGGCGACCCGCTGCTGGGGTTGGCGCAGCGGTTGGCGTGGGCCGGTCTGCCGGCGGTAATCGGTATGCAGTTTGCCGTGCCGCAGCAGACGGCGCAGCCTTTCAGCCAGGTGTTGTATGCGCGGCTGGCGGCGGGGCTGCCGTTGGACCAGGCGGTGACGCAGGCGCGGCAGGCGCTCTATTTTGACGCCGATGACAAGCTGTTTTGGGCGATCCCGGCGCTCTACCTGCGCGCGCCAGACACCTGGGGCTGGGCGGACAGGGTGAGCAGAACGTATCACGTTTACGAGACGCCGCCGCAGCCGGGGAGCTTTGCCTGGAATTGGCGCGCCGCCCTCGGCCATCTCTTGTTTTTGTTCACTTTTTTGCCGGGGCGGGCGGCAAACGACCATCCGCCGCTGGCTGCGGGCAGCAGTTGGGAGGGCTTGCTGGGCGAGGCGCCGGCGCAGGCCATCGCGCGCTTGCAGGTGCAGGGGGCCTTGCGCAGCGCGCCGGACGCCGACGGCAAGCTGCATTGCACCCTGTATGGGGAGCGGCTGCTGCAAGCGTGGCTGCGGGCGGCGCAGACGGGGGCGGCGCTGCGCCTGTTGGGCGACGCGGGGACGGCGGCGTTGAAGTGGGTGTTGGCGGCGCTGGGCGCTTACCATCTGCTGCAAGACGTGATCGCCGACGTGCTGGGGCAGGTGGACGCGGAGGCGGCGCGCGCCCTGAAACAGGCGCAGCCGGCGCAGGGGCGGGGCGGCAGCGCGCGCATCACCCTGGGGCTGCAAATTGAGTGGGTGCATATCCCCGCCGGTTATTTCTGGATGGGCAGCGAGGCCAACGACCCGGACGCCGATAGCGACGAGAAGCCGCGCCATCGCCTCTACCTGCCCGGTTACTATATTGCCAAATACCCGATCACCAACCGGCAGTATGCGGTGTTCGCGCGGGCGACGGGGCATGACAAGCCATCTCATTGGCAAGACGGCCGTATCCCCCCCAACCAGGATGACCACCCCGTGCGGCTTGTTTCCTGGTCAGACGCCGTCGCTTTTTGCGCATGGGCGGCGCGGCAGTCGGGCCAACCGCTGCGCCTGCCCACGGAGGCGGAGTGGGAGAAGGCGGCGCGCGGGCTAAATGGGTATCGTTATCCCTGGGGCGACCGTTGGGACGGCCGCCGCTGCAACAACACGGAATCCAAGATTGGCGGGACTACGCCCGTCACTGCCTACCCCGGCGGCGTCAGCCCGTATGGGGTTTGGGATATGGTTGGCAATGTGTGGGAATGGACGAGCAGCGCCTACAAGCCTTACCCGTACCAGGCGGATGATGGCCGTGAGCGGATGAACCGCGACGAAAGCCACGTTGTGCGCGGTGGTTCCTACTACAGCGATTCTCGACGCGCGCGTGCGGCGTACCGCTTCCGCTACCACGTCGGCTGGCGCAACGTCGGGTTTCGTGTGGGGTGGTCGGCTCCTTTCTCTCTCACCTCTGATCTCTGATCCCTCTGGACTCTGTTACTCTGATCCGGCGGCGGCGGCGCCGCCGCCGCTCTGTCCTCTCTTGCAACGCGATTTGTAGTATAATAGGTGTGCTGCTGGCGCAAGCTGGCGGTAGGGACGGCCGAAACCGCGCGTGCGGCGTACCGCAACCACAACCACGACAACTGGAACAACAACGGGTTTCGTGTGGGGTGGTCGGCTCATTCCTCTCCGAACGGCTCTACCGGAAATGCCGCCCGGTTACGGCTTGGCGGCCGAGGTAAAGGAACCTGTTCAGGTTGTACAACTTCCCAGGTTCGAGAGAGAAAGCGCGGCCTGTTCCTGGCCGCGCCGGCCCTGGTCAAACAGGGTTCCGGCCGGGCGAATAACAACCACCGCGCCCCAAGGGTATCGTCCCCGGGGCGCGGTGCTTTTGGGCAAAGACTGTTCGGTGATCAGTAATCGGTGATCGGTGGCAGGTTTGTAGAGACCGCTCTTACCGATAACCGATTACCGATAACCGACCACCGATTACGGATGCTAGAAACCAGCGGGAAAGAGGGGGCGTGACCAGGGAATAGCCAACAGGATCGCCAGAATTGCCAGTGTAAAGAAAACGGCCGTGCGTTGATGTTTGCTGACGTCGGTAGGCGCTTTCTTGGCGCGCGAACGGCCGATGTGTGCCAACGCCACGGCCACGATCATCAGAAAGATATGCTCAACCGCCCAAAAGCGCGCGCCGGCGTCGGACATGGCCGCGCCAAAGTCAGCAAAGATGCTCTTGGTGATGGGACTGAGGACAAAATAAAGCAGCAGTCCCAAGAGCAACTGTACGTCCATGCTCATGGTGAAGATAAGCCCAAACTGGTTGTCCATGGGCGTCCACTCTTTTTTGCCCTGCCAGCCGGCAATGGCCTTGCCAATTGCCAACAAGCCGCCCAGCAACACAACCCAGCGCATGATATTGTGAAAAGCTAAAACAGTGCCGTACATGAAAATGTGACTCCTTTGTATGGGCAGCCCAGATTATAGGATTTACGATTTACGATTTGCGATTTGGCTCTACAGGATTTCATGGGGTTCGGCGTGACATGTGACGAGTGATGCGTGTGGTCTCTCTGGTC
>JACSRF010000154.1 GCA_014879875.1 Anaerolinea sp. | reverse complement strand
CATTTAGATTGGTTCAATCTCCGAAGATTGAACCAATCTTGACCAACTTATTTAAGTGCCATTCCTAAGAATCGTCAGAGCGCACGGTTTATGCCACCGCAAGCTCCGCTGCCGCAAGTTTGGCAAGGTAAAGCCCTTTCGTTTTTTTGCGCAGCACATCGCCCAGCAGGTAAATCAACATTAAAACGACCCAGATTGCAGAGAGAATGAATTTTGTGTCCATCGTTTTTGCTTATGCAATCGTGATGACCACTTTGCCGCGGGCGTGTTCTTTTTCCAGGTAGCGGAAAGCGGTAGGGGTTTCGCGCAACGGGTACGTTTGGTCAATCACCGGTTTGATTTTGCCCGCTTCGGTGAGTTCTTTCAAAACCAGCAGGTCTTTGCCGCTGGGCGAGGCCAGGAACATGCTGCCATGCTGGCGCATTATCAGCGAGAGCAAATACGCTTTGAAGACGTAAGCCATGCCGCCGTGCCCGCTGTTGGGGATGATTCTGCCCTGCGGGGTGAGGGCGCGGCGCAGGTCGGAGAATGAGCGGCTGGCGACGTTATCGAGGATCAGGTCGTAGCGCTGGCCGTTGGCGGTGAAATCTTCGCGGGTGTAGTCAATCACGTGATCAGCGCCCAGGGAGCGCACCATCTCCACATTCCGCGTACTGCACACGCCGGTTACTTCGGCCCCGAACGCTTTGGCAATCTGCACCGCGAACGTCCCCACGCCGCCCGATGCCCCGTTGATCAGCGCCTTTTGCCCTGCTTGCAGTTTGCCCGCATCGCGTAAGCCCAGCAGGGCGGTGAGAGCGGCTGTTGGCAGCGCCGCAGCCTGCTCGAAGGTGAGATTGGCAGGCTTGGGGGCCAGTTTGTCCTCGGTCACAGTCACGTATTCGGCCAATGCGCTGCTGCACGAGGCAAAGACCTCGTCGCCCGGCTTGAACTGCGTCACCTGGTGGCCCACCGCCTCCACGCGCCCGGCCATGTCCCAGCCGAGGATGTAATCTTTGGGCCTGGGGAAACCCACGCTCAAGCGGATAAGCCACGGGCTGCCACGCAGCGAAAAAACATCGCCCGCATTGAGGGCGGCGGCGTGAACACGCACCAGCGCCTCGTTTTCTTTGATCGTTGGCTTGGCGACTTCTTTAAGGCTGAGGCCAGCGGGCGAACCGTAGGCATTGAGAACGATTGCTTTCATAAGTTACCTCCAATTTCACCTTGATCGAGAGCGATGTTATTGGGCCACTCTTCCTGTTTAGGCCATCTCCATGCGTACCAGATAATCATCAATGTAAGCACAATTTCGACAGCACCAAAGAACAGATAGTAAGCCCAACTCTCCCCAATCAGATTGCTAATGTTGACAAGAGTATAGAGTACACCAAAGATGATGTTGGCTTGACGGCCTGCTTTAGGTTTCAATATTAAGGACAGGAAAACCATGACAGCAGGAATCGTCATCAATATTGTGGCTGTTAACAACGATACCTGGGTTGCTGCAAAAGGTCCCATTCGCCCTGCTATTATTTCCTGGACCTGGCCCGGCCTGAATAAGGAAAGTATGTCGGCATAGATGTATAACAACATCATGGCTACCCACAATGCTGAAAGTCTCAGCTTTACATTTATTGGCGCATCTTGCATTGTGGCAGCCTTGTTGATTGGCTTCATTTTTGTTACTCCTTGTGTGGTTCGAATAGAGGATCTGTCTGGCCGGTTGCCACGCCAATGACCGAGATCAGAGGCATTCCCAGGTCGCGGATTTTTTTAAGCAGGCCGTGCAGCGCCGCCTGGTCGGCCACCGGGCCGGTCAGCAGTGTCTCGCCATCGTCGGTCAGATCCACCGTCAGGCCGCCAAACCAGTCGGCCCACTGACCGCCGAGATGACCCTGAAGCCGGATTTGATAGACCTGCGGGGCCTGCGCATCGGTTGCTGCGTCATGGTTTGCGGACATATGCTCACGTTGTTGGCCGTGGTAACGGCCGTAATCGCTCATTCAATGTCCAAAGCATAATAGCGCAGCGTCGTCCGCGATAGACACTTTGGTGTTGTCTGCCGGTGTTGTTTTGTCGGGGGGTAGGTGTAGCAGGCTGGGGGCTAAATCAAACCCAACGCGCGGGCGCGCGCCACGGCTTCAGTGCGCCGCTGCACCTGCAATTTCTCGTAAATGCGGCGGTTGTGGCCTTTGACGGTATCCAGGGCCAGCACAAGCCGTGCGGCGATCTGACGGTTGGAAAGACCCTGGGCGACGAGGTGCAGAACTTCCAGTTCTCGCTCGCTCAAAGGCTCAATTAACGGCTGCTGCGTTCTGTTTTCGTCCGCCGGCCTCTCCGCTGCGGCGGCAGCCAACAGCGTGCGTACGTAGTCTGGCATGACGCTGCTGGCGGCGGCCGCCGCCAGCAGCCGCGCCAGCGGCGGCCCCTCGTCCACGAAGGGGCGGATCAGGCCGTCCGGGGCGGTCAGGGTCAGCGCTTCGGTTAATACGGCAACGGCCGTTTCCCGCTCCCCTAACTCCTGGTGCGCCAACGCCTGCAAAATCAGCGCCTTCAGCCGTTCGTCTGCCCAACCCCTGGCCTCGGTCTGCCGCCGGTAAGCGACCAATGTGGCCAGCGCCGCTGCGGGGTCGCCCTGCGCCAGCGCTACCCTGGCCCGGCTGAGGGGCAGGTCGTGGGTCTGGGCCAGCGCGGCGGCCGCCGCCAGATTGCCTTGACGCAGGGTGAGCAGCAGTTGCACGGCCGTAAATTCCGGCCGTTGCAGCGCCAAGTGCGGTTGGTGAAGCTGCGGCTCGATGTGCCCCAGCAGCGCCGCCGCGCCCGCCGCGTCGCCCCGCGCCAGCATCAGGCGCGCGAGAAACAGATCGGCGGCCGCCAGACGGTCCGTGTTCTCAATCTGCCGCGCCAATTGGCGGCTTTGCTGCCCGTGCTGCAAGGCCATTTCCAGGTCATTCCAGGCGTAATGGATGCGCGCCAGGCCCAGATGCGCGGCGCAGGCCACCGGCAGCGGCGGATCACCGGCCAGGGCCAGCGCATGGCGGTAGGTCTCTGCCGCCAGATGCAGCCGGTTCTCTCCCTCCTGAATTTCGCCCACGCCTAACGTAGACATCAGGACGATGATGAAATGGCCGATGGTCTCGCTGGCGGCTAACGCTTCGCGGTACGCCTGCGCCGCCGTCGCCCGGTCGCCCTGCAGAAAAGAGGCGTAGCCCAGCGCCCAGGTAGCGGCGGTGCGCACCGGCAGATTGTGCAGGTGCAGATAGGACAAGGCGCGCTGCGCCTGGACCATGATCCTCTCCGCATCGTGTCGGGTCACGGCCACCGTGGCGCGGATAACGGCGATGTGGCCGATCAGGTCACGCACTTTGGCGTCGGGGGCATCGTTCGGCAAAACGGCCTCGGCTGCCTTTAACTTCTCCTCCACGCCGGCTACCTGCTGGATGAACAGCAGGGCGGAAGCATAGGTAACCCACAGCGCGGGATGGGCATCCAAAACGGCCGTAGGCAAGGACGCCAGCCAGCGCAGCACCGGCTGCGCCGCGCCGCGAAAGAGCAGCGGCATCCCCCGCCCTTCTAGCAGCCGCTCCGCCCGCGTCACGTCGTTGACCGCTGCCGCATGGTGAAAGGCTTCTAATTCCAGGTCATGCGCTTCATACCAGGCGCTGGCGCGGATGTGCAAATCGGTCACGACGTCCGGCTGCTGCTGGTGCAGCCGCTGGCGCAGCAGTTCGCCGAACAAGTGGTGGTAGCGATACCAGCGCCGCTCATTGTCCAGGGGGATGAGGAACAGGTTGGCGCGCTCCAGATAGGCCAGGGTTTCCTGCCCGGAAACGGCCGTGTCCTGCAAGACGGCCTCGCACAGGGGGCCGCAGAGCCGGTCGAGAATGGCGGTGCGCAGCAGGAAATCCTGCACGCCCGCGGGCTGCCGGTGCAGCACCTCCTCCACCAGGTAATCCAGCACAAAGCGATGGCTGCCGCTGAAAGCCGCAACGAAGCCGGTCTTGTCTGCGCGTCCTTGCAGCGAAAGGGCCGCCAGATGCAGGCCGGCGATCCACCCTTCGGTGCGCGCTTCCAGGGCGGCAACCTGCGCCGCGGAGAGGTCCAGCGCCATCGCCTGGTTGAGAAATTCGGCCGCCTCGTCTGGGGTGAAGCGCAGGTCGGCGGCGCGCAGTTCGGTGAGCTGGTCGCGGGCGCGCAAGCGGGCCAGCGGCAGCGGCGGGTCTTCGCGGGTGGCGATGACCAGGTGCATTTGGGGCGGCATATAGTCGAGCAGAAAGGCGAGGGACTGATCAACCGGCGGGGCGTCAAGGGCGTGGTAGTCGTCCAGGACGAGGAGGAAATCGTGGGGAATGGCGGCCAATTCGTGCAGCAGGACGGTGAGCAGCGCTTCCTGCGCCGGGGGCTGGGGCGCTTGCAGCGCCGTCAACACGCCGGCGCCCACGCCGGGCGCGACCGTTTGCAGCGCGGCGATGAGGTATGCCAGAAAACGGACGGGGTTGCCGTCTTCTTCGTCCAAAGCGAGCCAGGCGACCGGCAGGTGACAATCAGCGATCCATTCGCTGAGCAGCGCGGTCTTGCCAAAACCGGCGGCGGCGGAGATGAGCGTCAGCTTATGGCCGGCGCCCTGCTCCTGGCGTAATCCGGCGTTCAGGCGCGCCGCCAGCCGCGGGCGCGGGACCGCGTTCGACCGCGGCGGCGGGATGTAGAGCTTGGTGACTAAAATGGGTGTGGACATCAATTACCCTTCTTGCAAAAATGATAGCACATCCCGCGCGAATTGCTTGCCCATTGTCGGATGGCCCATATCGGGGTAAAAGATCAACATACGGGAGATGTGTGGCATCTTGTCCCATATGTAGGGGTTCGAGAATTCCAAATCCCTAATACATGCTGTTAATGTACAACGTCCGCGAGGACGCAGTTTGGTCGGACATGTGGTTCGGGTTGCCACTTGCATCTTGTCCCCTTCGCCTCTTTCACGGGGCATTTGCGCGGGTGTAATAACCACAGAAATCGTTGTTATTCCTTCGCTCAGGACGGGATCCCGCTTGATTCTCTGCAATTGGCCTGACCAATCAAGGCCTAACGCATCCACAATCGGCCGCAGCGCCACATAGATTTCGCCGTCTTCGCCCAACTGCACGATAAGCCGGTCCTCATAGAAGGGGATGGTCACTTCGCCGATGGAGATAAGTTCCTGGTCTGTTGTCTCGCTCATAGTCACCTCGCTGCTGGTTTACTTCTGGTCGTTGTTGCTGCCGGAGCATACCTTTGATAGAACATTTGTGCATCATTGCCTGAGCCGACCCCGCCACGCTCATGACGACAGCGAATTTGAGTAATAAACGGACGGAAAATACCAAAGAAAAAATTCGTCGTTTACTTCAATTCGTTGTCGTCATCAGGGCAAAAAGTTGAATTTGTCAGTTAACCAGGGTAAACGTGGCCGGGTGGTTGAGGTTTTGGGTAGTTCCGCGGAGTCGGGTAAGAGCGACCGTCTATATTAGCATATATACTATAAAAGGGGAACGGCCGCTTCGATTTCGCTCGTTGCAGACCGTTTGCCCGCATGCTTTCGGGCAAGAGCCACCCCCCGGCTGCTGGAATCGAAGCTTCAGCCAGTGCGTTTTCGGCTAAAGCATCGACTCCGGGCCAGGAGGGCGGATTGCCAACACTCACAACAAGGAAATTGATCATGTTATAGAGATTTCCGTCTAAACGGAAACAGCGCGTATTGTGTTGTTTCCATGTTCTTATATAAGCACTTTA
>JACSRF010000155.1 GCA_014879875.1 Anaerolinea sp. | reverse complement strand
GACGGTGAAACGCTTGTCACCACACCCAATCATCCTTTCTATACTGTTGCTGGTGAGTGGGTTCATGCCGGTGACCTCCAAGTTGGCGACGAAATTAGGAATGGTGCGTGACAGACAGGCGCAGTGGAATCGCTGATCTCTACCCCTAACCCACAAACTATGTGCAATTTCACTGTTGCTATTGCTCATACTTATGTCGTTGGTAATGGGCAATGGTTAGTGCATAATTCTTGTAAACAGATGAATAAAGAGATTCAGCCTGGCAAAGTGCCTCACGGGATCAAGCGCGTTGACCAAGCAGATCCTAATATCCCCGGTAACCAAGATCATGTCCACTTTAATGGTTATAGGTCCACTTTAAACAGAGACGGCACATGGGGGCATGATACAGGAACACATCCAGCAATAACAAATGCAATGAGAAGATGGCTTGAAAAATACGGATGGAAATTGCCATGAAAAAAATGATGTTTGATTCAGCAATTGAAAATTGGATAGAAGCTATTATGTCTCATACCATCTTAATTGCAGAGGGGCACACCCATATACATATCGATGACCTACTAGGTAATATGGCGCCCCAGCAAGAAATGGTAACAATCTCAATTCAGGCTTTTCAAAAACTGATAGAACATGCTGCCAAGCTGGGAACACCGGTTAAACTTTCACTCATTATTCCAATGACATCGCTTGGTGACAAAATAAGCTTATCGATCCCGCAAAGCATACAGGATGTAACATTACAACTAGATTTCGAACCTCCAAGTCTGTGGATAATTAACTGGCAGACCTTATTTTCCCCTCTTATAAGTTCGGTAGTTATAGAGGAGTATCGTGCCCCTCTAAGATTTAGTATGCTAGAGGATAATGATGAAAATATTGTCGCATATTATCATGAGTATAGAAATAAGGAAGAATTTTATACGAATCAAGAAGTGAAAAGACGTATTTATATTGACTGCTTTAAGTACAAAACTGTTTCCCTTGATTTGGAGAAGCTAACTAAAATTTCCTGATTCTAACGGATTTTGTTGCTAATGGTCTTTTAGGCAAAAAAACAGTCGTGAACGACAAATTTACTTGCTTTTATGCTACAAGGAAATTGCCGAAACCACATATATGCTGGTGTACAACTTGATACCCCAAGATACAGCGTTGCCCAAATAGGTTATTTTGGACGAAAAGTACCAGCAACAAAATCCGTTAGAACTAGGAACATTCAATGCCGATTTAACGGTACAGGTAAAGACCTTAAACATGGATTTTTCAATAGTTTTCCTCAACGATCCAGAAATAGCTCAGGGATCATCTAAGAAGGGTATTATTACAATCGGGAAGTTTCAGGAAAAGTTCGAATCTTTTCTTGGTTATTGGACACAGCAAGACTATGAACAGAGTTGGATTAATGCACTTACCAGGATTGTAACCGGTGAAACACGATCATGTTTAATTACTTCTATGATTGATCCTCACATTGCCAACTTTATAACTTGGTGGCCCTTATACAGGATTGATCAAGCGGTCTATATACAAAACCAGCTTCTATTCATGGAAAATGTTTCAGGTAAATTTGACCCATATCATCCATACAAGTGGATTCCAGATCGAAAAATGTTTAATGAAACAGGTATACGAATTTCGGAGTGGGAAACTACCGTGAGATCGTTGCAAGAATTCCTGGTTATTAGACATTATCGGGAATAAATACAGAGATCAAGCAGATTCAAACGTTGCCTCTATTTTCAAGTTGAGAATTGCGATTGCTCGGTGTTGAGATTGGCAGTCGTGGTGGTAAACTTGTTGGTTGAGATGAAAGCAATTAGCCAACACGTTCATGGAAAATTATTGACGGAGAACGGCCGTTCCGCCTTGCTGCTGTTAGACAGTGAACCGGATGCAGTGACGGCCGTTTCCCTTTACCTTCGTTTTGCCTTTGTGACTCTGGGGCGGGAAGAGCACATCTTCCCCGCGTTCATTTTGGATGATTGGGGTAAGGAGCAGCGCGGACTGCGACTGTACCAGTGGGTTGCCGAGTTTGGCGAGCAGTTTCCGCGCGGCGAGATCTTTGGCTTTGAGCAAGACGGGGCGGAGACGCAATGTTTTTTGCGAGCGTTGGAACTGTATGCGAAATATCCGTTGTATGTGTACACCGACCGCAAACAGCCGGTTGCGGCCGGGACGTTGGTAGAGGCGATTTTGCTGCCAGATGCGACTGTGCGTGAATCGGTGCGGGGACGACGGCCGTTGGCGCAGCAGCCGCCGCTCCAGCGGCCGTTGTCCCATGCCCGTGTCAATTGGTGGCGGGTGCCACCATCCCTCATTCAGTTCGATTTTACCCTGAGTTCCGTGATTGATATCCAGTAATCGGTATGCGGTCAGGTTACTGGCTTCTGATTACTTGTGCTAAAATATTCATATGTGGCGTTTTTGGCGATGGATAGTTTTGATGATGCTGCCGCTCCTGGCGCTGGGAGTGTCGCCGCCCCCTGCCAAATCGGCGCAGGCGCGTGTCGGCCTGCACCAAACGGCCGTCACGCAGCAGGTTCTATCTCCCTATTGGAAGAGCAACATTCGGCAGTGGTCTGCGCACATCGGCGTCATCGCTAAGGAGTATGGTATCGATCCCGACTTGATCGCGGCCGTTATCCAGGAAGAGTCGCATGGCGACCCCCAGGTGAAAAGCTGGGCTGGCGCTGTGGGGCTGATGGGCGTCATGCCCGCCGGGCCGGGGTTGGAATGGCGACCTTCCGCCGAAGAGCTAACAAAGCCCTCGACCAATTTGCAGTGGGGCGTGGCCATTTTGTCGGCCATTCTGCAACAGTCAGGGGGTGATTTCTTTTCTGCGTTGGCCGCCTATAGTGGCGGGTGGGAGATGGCCGGCAGCCGCGTCCCCCGCCTTTATGCCAGCAACGTGCTTGACCATTATGGCCGCGCCGTGGCTGCTCGCAGTGGCGTCTCGCCTAAAATTGCCTCACAATGGACGGTTGCCATTGAATTACGACGCGGCAACGTGTTTAGTGACTCGTTGTTGGTGTTGGGCCGCCAGCCTATTTCCGGTTTACAAACTTTTGGCGAACACATCATTTATGATTTTGTAGATGCAACCGGGCGCGTGTACGCCATTAAAGCATATGCTGTTCCGGTCGCTCTGATTGTGCCCCTGGCGACGGGCGGTCATAGCGATCTCGCGGATGCGGTAGAAGCGCCACTGCAAGCACGCCTGGGTCAGCAAATTGTCAAGGTTGATCAGAGCAACCCACAAGTGCTGTTGGCCTGCCTGCCCAGTTTGGGACGGCTGCGGGGGCGTGTCAGCACGCGCTGGTATGCGCCATCTCAATGCCCTGCCTGGCATCGTTGAGATTATGCCAACGCCATTTACGCACTTGCAGATAGCTGAACAGATACGGCGTCAGGTAGTGGCAGATGGTCGCTCGCCAGACGGCCGTTTAGCAGAGCTGCTCCAGACTGAATGGCCTGCCTTCTACCTGGGCAGCGTCGCTCCCGACGTACAAACCATCTCTGGCGCGCCACGTCCGCAAACCCATTTTTACGACATCCCGCCGGCCCCTGATAGCCAGGCTTATCCGCTGATGCTGGCGACGTACCCGGAATTGGCCGACGCGGCGACGCTGCTGCCGGCGCAGGCCGTATTTGTCGCCGCTTACAATGCGCATTTATTGCTGGATCTGGTCTGGTACCGCCAAATTTCACTGCCTTACTTTGTAGACGCCGCCGGATTGGGCAGCCGTGACCACCGCCGCTTGCTGCATCACACACTGCTGACGTATCTGGATAAACAAGCCTACCTATCGCTGCCGGATACGGCCGTTACCACCCTGGCTGCAGCGCAACCAGCACATTGGCTGCCTTTTGTGACCGATGCCGATTTGCTGGCCTGGCGTGATCTGCTTGTGGCGCAGTTGCAGCCCGGCGCAGCTTTGCAAACGGCGGCCGTTTATGCCGGGCGTTTGCACCTGTCGCCTGCTATCCTGACAGCCTATGTGGATGATCCTACCTGGTTGCACGCGCATTTGTTTCGCTCCATCCCCCTGGATCAGGTGCAGGCGCAGTTGGCGACGGCCGTTGGCGCCAGCGTACAGTGTGTCAAAACTTATCTACAACCGATGATCGGGAACCAGTGAGCGTCCTGAAAAACAGGCGCAAGTGATGAAGTCGTTGGCGCTAACCGCCTATCTCCGACATCACGCGGTTCAGGGGGATAACGTTTTGTTCCAATCCGTGCCCCCAGGGCTTCCACCAGATGCCCTCACGGATAATTTCTTCTAATTGGGTGTCAGTGGCCCCGTTGCGCAGAGGATCCATCAGGTTCACTTCTTTTTCGCGGAGAAGGCAGAGACGCAAACGGCCGTCGGCCGTCAGTCTGGCCCTGGTACAACTGGCGCAAAATGGCTGCGTTACGGAACTGATGAAACCCAGCGTCCCCATGGCCTCCGCCAATTGATACAGGCTTGCCTCGCCATCAAGCTGCCCATCATTAACCGGTGCTAGAGGGCCGAGAGCGGCCGTTATCGTTTGTCGCAGTTCCTCTTCGCTGACAATGCCCGCCTGTTGAAAGTCGGCGACGTCGCCAAATGGCATCATCTCAATGTAACGCACCTGCCAATCGTGGTAAAACGTCAGCCGTGCCAGGTCCACCACATCTTCCCGGTCATTGTAATTGCGCACCACAACCGCGTTCAGCTTGATGTGCAGACCGGCGCGTTCGGCTGCATTAATACCTGCCCACACATCTTCCACCTTACCCCAGCGCGTCAGCTTCTTGAACTTGTCTGGATTCAGTGTATCTATGCTAACGTTTACCCGTGCTAACCCGGCAGCAGCCAGCGGTCGCGCCAGATCTTTGAGCATCAATCCATTGGTTGTCATGGCGACTGTCTTGACGCCGGGCGTGTGCGCAATGCGCCCCACGATATCCACCACATTTGCCCGCACCGTCGGCTCGCCACCGGTCAGGCGAAACTTGTGAAAGCCTAACCCGGCAAAAATACGCACCAACCGGTCAATTTCATCATCTTGCAGCAACTCTGCGCGCGGCCGAAACGTCATATCCTCCGGCATACAGTAGACGCAGCGCAGATTACATTTATCGGTTAACGAAATACGCAGATAGTTAATGTGACGGCCGAACCGATCAAATGTCATAATTATCTCCTTCGTACATGTAGTGCGATTTGCTAAAGGGTGTGTTGCAACTGAGTTGCGCGTTTGCCCGACCCGCCGGATGATCAATCATCCTTTGCTAAATCGCGTTACAGATTTTCATTCATCGTCGCGCGCCCCGCTTACGGGGAACTTTTGAATTGGGTTAATTATAGCGCAACCTGTGTTTTTATGAAGTTTTTCTTCTTTATTCTGAGTCTTCAGGATTTTGCGGGGTTGATGCCGTGAAAGCCTGCGATAAGTTCAGGGCAGGCTGTGATGCGTGATGCGTGATTTTCTCTGGTCACGTATTATGGAGGGCAATTTGTCAAATTGCCCTACATTATGATGGAAGATTCGTAGGTTAATCAACGGTTATTGATCCTGTCTTTCAATGGTTTCTCGTTATAATCGAGGGAATTTAGATGTATCATAAAGCATGAAGAGCGGGGATTATGGGCTTGAAGGATGAAGGGATTGATTAAGAAAAATCCCCAAATCCCTACATCCCTGCTTTTTCATAGGAGACGACATGCGTGGTACGCACCACCATGAATGAAAATCTGTAGTCCGAACATCCTTGTTCGGACA
>JACSRF010000216.1 GCA_014879875.1 Anaerolinea sp. | reverse complement strand
GTTAGGCCGCAAAATGGCCTGTTTTTAGGGTTTGCGCCCCACTTTGGCGACGTTTGCGGCCTAACTATTTAGTTAGGCTGCCACCAACGGCCTAAACACCCATTTTAGGAATGATAGCCTACTATAGCACCCCTCAACGGCCGTGTCACCTGTCAAATGTTCACGCGCGAACGTCGCTGAGAACACTCCTTCACCCCACCAACACCGGCCGTTTCCCCGTCGCATCCAAATACCACTGCCGCGCCACCGTCAGAGAACGGCCGTCTAGCAGCTTGTCGGAGAACCGGTATCCTTACCGCAAAGTAGGCCAATCAGGCTACGGCCGTGCCAAGCCACTCCTGATGACCCGCCAGACAATTCGCGGGTGGAACAAAAGCGTTGGCGCCTGGATCAAGTTCATAACTTGAAAGAAGGCGTAACTCGTTTCCTGATCGTGAAAGGTGCTTTGGTGAAAGCGGGTTACATACCGGTTGATCAGGTCTGTGGCCGGCGGTTTGGGGCCGGTGACGCCAGGAAAACGAAAATCCTCACGCACGGCCAACGACCAGGCGCCCTCGACAATTTTAGCCGCTTCCTTGAAGAACGCGGCGGCCAGATTGTCCAGATGGTTAGGCGAAGGCGCTTTAAGCAGACATTTCCCTAACAGTTCCGCTTCCATAGCGCTAACCGTCATACCCTGACCGTAGGCGGGGTTGAAGCTGGATACCGCGTCGCCCATCACCAGATAACCTTGGGGGAACTGTTTCATTTTTTCATAATGGCGACGTAAATTGGACGGCATTTTGTGAATCACAATGTCGCTCAACGGTTCTGCCCGGCTGATAACCTGGTAGATGTCTTGGTTGGGCAGGCTGCGGGCGTATTCCAAAAAGCCCGGCTCGTCGGTGGGCGGATGGTCGCCCGTCCAGCCGCCAAGCGTAGCCATCCAGCGCTCGCCTTCCAGCGGGGCCAGTGCGCCGGCGCGCTGGCCGTCGGGGGGCATGGGGGCGGTCATCACGCTTAGAGCGTCGGGTAGTAGCGCCTGATCGCGCCGGTAGATGCGCGAGGCGTAGGCGTGTTGAATTTGCACCACGCTTTCTTCGGGACGGGCATATCCCAGCGATTCCAGCCATTGGGGCGAACGGGAACCGCGCCCAGTAGCGTCAACGATAAGATCGGCCGTTAGCGTGTCAACTCCTTTTTCGCCGTGAGGCGACCGCAGGCTAACGCCGGTAATGCGTTGGTTGTCTTCCGTGGCGATCAAGCCGGTTACGGTATATTGGGTCAGGCAGGTTATGTTTTGCCGCGTCAGCAGGCGGCGGCGTATATGGCTTTCCAGCAGCGGGCGGCTCAGAGCCAGCCCCATAATCCCCCCTGCGAAACGGGCTTTATACCCGCCGCTCTGGAACCAGAGTAAATCACGGCAAAAATCAAATTGGACGGCGCCGGCCGCTATGAGATCGTCCGCCAATCCGGGGAAAAGAATGGACATGATCTGCTCGCCCTTGACCAAAAGAACGTGTAAATGGCGTCCCTGGGGAACGCCTTTGCGCTGCTCGGCCGTGTCGGGGAACTGGTCGCGCTCAACGAGGGTGACGCGCTCAAAATGGTCGGTTAAGACGCGGGCGGCTAACAGCCCGGCCATACTCCCGCCCATAACGATGGCGTGTTGACCTATGGCACGATTATTATGAGTCATCAGAGGCGCTCCTGACAAGCCTGGCCCCAAGGTAACGTGCCATCCCTTCACTACAGGCTTGCATGGTGATATTGTGGTTCCAACTGAAGAGGGGGCGTAAAAGGGGCGCAAGCAGGTTCATCCACCCTTTGGTCGTGGCAACATCCCAAATATAGCGCACCGCGGTAACAGAATTTTCCTGGCTAAGTTCCCAACGGCCGCTTCCTTCCAACTCCCCATACGCTTTACCTTCCAATATAAAGGGAGGTTCCTTACGCACAATTTCCGACTCAAAAGCCAGCTTGTATGGCAGCTTGCTAACATAGACAAAACGCCATTTACGGCCAATGCCCTGATCATCCCCTTGGGCCAAGTTGGTGACGCTTTTGACCGCAGGCCACCATTCCGGCCATTTTTCTGGCTCATTGATGGTTTGCCAGACGGACTCAATCGTCGTCTCAAGCTGCCAGGTTGTCACAAACAAATAGCGAGCCACACCACCCTCCATTTTCAGCCATTAGGCCGGTTTGATTCCATGCGCCAATAAAAAATAGCAATACCCACCAGCAGAAACAGCAGACCGCCAGTGAAAAGAAAAGTAACGATATTGTCGGGATCAAATTCTTCCCAGGCGCGTATGACGCCGATCAAGATGAATACGATGGAAAAGCCTTGAGACTGCAAAATCAGTTTGGCGGCGCTCCAGCGCGCGTCCCAGGCAATGCCTAATCCCACCAGACCCGGCAGGGCAAACATCGCGCTGATGACGCGGGCTGTTAGCGGCGTAAGCGTCCAGGGCCAGACGTCAATCATCATGGCTGGCTGCAAAAACAGCAGCAAGGAAGTGACCACGGTGATTGCCCCAACCGCGCCCATCAGCCAGCGCCAGGAATTGGCAATAAGTGCATCAGCCTTATCTGGTGTCCCCGGATCCCGCCGCCGATTACGGAGCCAGGTAGCGATGACCAGAAACGGAGTCGTCATATA
Organism: Anaerolinea sp.; assembly: GCA_014879875.1. Lineage (GTDB taxonomy): Bacteria > Chloroflexota > Anaerolineae > Promineifilales > Promineifilaceae > JACSRF01. The sequence goes on along the minus strand of JACSRF010000216.1, from coordinate 3,121 downwards.
GAGAGATGTCCAGGTGAAGAATGAAATATGCTGGTGGTTGAAACGGTCCCAATGCAAAATGGTGGCAATACTCAAGATCGAGGCAAAGGCGGTCACTGGCAGAAAACCGACTTTGATATGGCTCCATTTCTGCGCCCTGACTACGCCAGCAAAATAAAAGACGCCGCCAATGTAGGCTGCGGCTAACATCATCGGCGTCATGGTCGGCCTGATAGTCCAGGCGAAAGTTTTATCGGTGTGGTTGGGCCAAAAGTACAGCAGGGCAAAAGCCGCAATAAGAAAGGGGATAATAAACAGGGCTAACCACTTTGTTTCACGATAAATCAGGTTATCACGACCGGTAGGTGGCGAGGATATTGTCAGATGGGACATAGCAGCTCTCCTTACAGTCTATTCTGGTTAATTCGCTATTGTATTGGCAGGGTTGGGGCCACGAGGAAAACAGCATTGCCCGTTTCTCCTGCAGTATCAAGGCGCAGCCCATTTTGGACAATTGTTATCCGCGCTTAATATGAGTGTAGCATCTGTGAATGGCTGCGTGCAACTTTACTTTTATTACAGTCAGCAGGGGCTTCACAGCCCCCACCGCTGATTCAGAACCGGACATGAGAGGCTGCCCTCATCCGGCTCCTCGCACTGGCGCGCGCGCTGGGCAGCGCCCTCAGTGTGGGGCTGGCGGGGGCGCTGTTCACGAAATTGGGAGAAACGGCCGTGCCCCCCCTCAATTACGCCATCGGCCTGGCGTTGTTCCAGGCGTTTGTCATCCCCGCCATCATCTGCTATGGCTTCGCCCGCAAAACCGTGCCCGCAGACGTGGAACAGATGCGGCAAACGTTACGGAGGTATGCGGAAACGGCCGTCACCCATCAGCGCCTCTTGCTAACCAACTACCCCCAACTTGCCGCGCCCCGTTCAAGACGGCGACCCGCGCCGTGTAGCCCAACGTCTGGCGTTGCCCGCTGGTGGGCGGGACGAGATAATACCGCTTTGACGGAACCAGCCTCAAGCCACGAAACCTGCTTGAAAACGCGCCAACTTCCACCAGTCGGGTGCATGCTGTATTAGGCGCTTATACGTGCCTGTTCTTTCCTTGCAATATATTTCTCAACCCATAGATCGTTCAAAGCATCTGCTTGTTTTTGCATGCGCCTTTCACCAAAAACCAAATTCTTCGGATAGGAAACATTCAAATAATCAAGAGTTCTGAGTGCGGTGGGTTCATAGGCTTCCATAAGTTCCTCATACTCTACTTTGAATGGTTGGACTCCACAGGCTTCAAAAAAGCGCTGCCAACCCGCTTCGCCCTCTACAATTAGATTATATAGTTGGTCAATGAACTCGAAATCAAACGTTGGCTCTCGTGTAGGGACAGGCGCCTCCCCTTTGTGCCAGGCATACACATCGGTCTGCCCTGCCTTCGCCCATGAGACAGCTTGACGCACTTTATCCCGTCGGATGATCCAAATGTAGTGGACATTCGGAAATAAGGATGCCATGAGTTGCGAGGCATTCAATCCTCTGTATTCCGGAAGCTCTTGAAGGCTTTTGAGCATGGTGTGGAAGTAATTCCACATGACTTTTGTTCCAAAAACTCCGTTGGATGAAGTCCCTTGCTCAAAGACCCAATTCAGGTAATCTCTGCGAGAGATTACTCCATGCTGACGTGCCCACGGATTATTTTCCCAACCTTCTCCATTCAGAAAATATTCTTCGGGGAATCCCGCCAAGCCTGTATTCTTCAGAGCTTCGCACAACAGGAAACTGCCGCTTCTCTGCACAGCACAAATGACATAAGAAATTTGTGGTTTCATGGACGATAGACCTCACATTATTTCGTTTTTGCGCCTAACGGCCGTGATAATCCACCGAACCGCAAAACCAATACCTTCACCATCCAAAACCTGACAGCGGTTCGGTCGGGTGGACGCGGTGTTGGGCGACCCCGCGAGACCTGAGTTGGCCTGTTGAAACGGCCGCTCATTCACCGACGCCTTCCGCCAACCTACCGATTGTTAATCTCGCGCCACGTAGCCCAATGAGCAGGCTTACTGGTACGCCGTTTCTTGCACGTCTGGTGAAGCTCCTTGTTCGACTATGACGGCCGCTTCCGCATGAAGCCTCAAACCGAGTGCCTTTGTGACTTTTAGAATAGTATCGAAGCCAGGAATTCTTTCCCCTGATAGAGCTTTATAAAGGCTTTCGCGTGACACGCCAGCATCGCGTGCGACTTGTGACATACCCTTAGCGCGTGCGATATCGCCCAGAGCCTTAGCGATAAATGCTGCGTCACCGTTTGCTTCTTCAAGGCAAGCCTCTAGATAAGCTGCCATCTCCTCCGGTGTACGCAGGTGTTCGGCAACATCGTAACGAGTTGTGACAGTTTTAGTCATGATAGTTTCCTACAAATTTTGTGCGAGGCGTATGGCGGTTTTGATGTCCTTTGCTTGCGTTCTTTTATCACCGCCAGCCAACAAGATAATCACTGCCTGGCCTCGTTTTACAAAATACACCCGATAGCCAGGACCGTGATCGATCCGTAATTCTGAAACCCCTTCACCGACCGGCTTGACGTCTCCTTGGTTTCCGGCAGCCAATCTTTCGATTCGTACAAGAATACGAGATCGCGCCTTTATGTCGCGCAAGCCATCGAGCCACTTAACGAAGGTCTCGGTTTTACGGATTTCGATCATGTCACGAGTGTAGCCAATTGGCTACACCTTGTCAAGGTATGTGTTCGTATGTTTGTATGAGCCTGAGCCGCCCTAAAGGAAGGATAAGCTGCGAAGAAATGTGGGTTTCACGCCCCGCTTTGGCCGTTTTTCGACAGCTTCATCCGTAGTTAGGCTGCCACCAACGGCCTAAACACCTGTTTTAGGAATGATAGCCTGTACGCCACTATAGCCCCCCCAACGGCCGTGTCACCCCTCAATTACGCCATTGGGCTGGCGTTGTTCCAGGCGTTTGTCATCTCTGCCATCATCTGCTACGGGCTTGCCCGCAAAACCGTGCCCACAGACGTGGAACAGGTGCGGCAAACGCTACGGAGGTATGCGGGAACGGCCGTTTAGGAACCAGAGGCCGTCTGTGTTCATGTATTCATGTTAGCACAGGCGTTCGATGG
>JACSRF010000157.1 GCA_014879875.1 Anaerolinea sp. | reverse complement strand
TGTCGTCATCGGGGCAAAAGGTTCATTCTGTCAAACAAAATGAGCAAGTTGTTTAATTCTCGTTCCTTATGAAAGGAGACGCAGGAATATGACGCCTTTAACGATTGTGGAATACCAGCAGGCAGGGTTTCTCATCAGCACGGACCCGGCGAAGTTGGACATTGACGCCATTCACCATTTCCTGGCGCATGAGTCTTATTGGTGTCCGGGTATTGCCCGTGAGACGGTGGCGCAATTTGTGCAGCATTCGCTCTGCTTTGGCCTTTACGCCGACGGCGATGGGCCGGCGCAGCAGGCAGGGTTTGCGCGGATCATCACCGACTTGACGACTTTTGCTTATATTGCCGATGTGTTTGTGTTACGGCCGTTTCGCGGACAAGGGTTGGGTAAATGGCTCGTCGCCTGTATGCTGGCGCATCCAGCTTTGCAACAGCTGCGCAAATGGACGCTAGACACACGCGACGCGCACACGCTGTACGCGCAATTTGGCTTCACCGTCAATCCACGCCCCGAAAACCACATGATCTTGCGGCCTGGGCAAGGCTGACATTTTGTAACGATTCAGACGTTATTTTGGAACACGGAGATGCACGGAGGCATCACAGCGTTTCACGGAGAGAAGCAGGAGGAAATAAAGAATTGTTTCAGATGTATGAATGCCCCAATCCCGCGTGCCGCTTTCGTTTTCCGGCCGTAAGTGGGGATGCGCCAGCGGCCGTTTGTCCCCACTGCCATACGCCGACGCAGATTGTGTCGGCCGTTTTTCACCACAACCAGCCGCCAATGCCTCCGTCACCGGCGCGCCCATTCGCCGCGCTGCTCGACAATATCCGCAGCATTCATAACGTCGGCTCCATGTTCCGCACGGCCGATGGCGCCGGTGTGCAACACCTGTACCTGTGCGGGATGACGGCCACGCCCGCGCATCCCAAACTGGCGAAGGCGGCTTTGGGGGCGCAGGAAACGGTTTCCTGGTCGCAGCACAACAATGGGTTGGCAACGGCCGTTGCCCTCAAACAACAAGGGCATTTGCTCTGGGCATTAGAGGCGCACCCCAACGCGGCGCTGCTGTCTGACGCGCCAAGGTCCCATTCGCCACAGCCCATCGTACTCATCGTCGGCAATGAAAAAGCAGGCGTGGACCCGGCCATTTTAGACGTGTGCGACCGGATTTATGCGCTGCCGATGGTCGGTCAGAAGAACTCGCTGAATGCGGCCGTAGCCTTTGGCATCGCCGTATATCACCTCATCGGGATATGATGAAAACGGGGCGCGGCTGATTGACGGCCAAATCTCAGGTTCGGGGTGACTAAGCGAATTTGAGTAATAAACGAATGGGAACCATCAAAGAAAAAATTCGTCGTTTACTCCGATTCGCTGTCGTCATCAAGGCAAAAGATTAGTCAACCAGTGGGGCACAGAGAAGGATAGTGGTATAGGGGGAGAAGGAGAGGAAGGCGATGAGCCAGGTATGGATCGGTAAGTTACCCACAACGCCGTTGGGCGAGATTTGGGCGGCGTGTAATGACGTTGGGCTAGTCGCGGTCAGTTTGTGGGGCGACCGGGAACGCTTCGTGGCGCAGGTCGCAGGGCTGACCGGAGCGCTGCCGCTGGTAGATGAGGGGCCGGTAACGGCCGTAACCACGCAGCTAGACGAATATTTCCGCAAAGAGCGCCAGGAATTTGACCTACCCATTGATTGGTCGGTCATGACCCCCTTTCAACAAACGGTGCTGCGGGAGGTGTGTGCGGTGGGGTACGGCCGTGTCGTTACTTATGGCGACATCGCGCAGCGCATTGGCAACCCAAAGGCTGTCCGCGCGGTCGGGCACGCCAACGGCCGTAACCCCATCCCCATCATCATCCCTTGCCATCGCATCCTGGGCAGTGACGGCAAACTACACGGCTACTCAGCCCCTGGCGGCCTGGAAACAAAGGCGTGGCTGCTGCGGCTAGAAGGGAGTTGGCTGTTATAGGGCGCGTGAAACCCTTCGACAAGCTCAGGGCAGGTTGTGAAATGTGAAACGAGATCGTATGTTCATCACCCATCACGCATCACACTTCACGCCTTACTCATCATCCAAAAACTGCTCCAGGAAGTCAGCCACCGCATCCGAAAAATCATCGGGCTGTTCCAGGTTGGGCATGTGCCCGGCGTCATCAATCACCACCAACCGCGAACCGGGGATGGCTTGGTGCATCGCCTGCGCTTCGGCCAACGGGATTAATTGATCCTCCGCGCCATGAATGATCAACGTCGGGACGCCAATTTGCGCCAGTGTCGGTGTGGAATCGGGCCGGTTCTTCATGGCCGCCAACGCGCCCAAAACACCGTCGAGCGCTGTTTCTTCCATCATTTCTTGCACAAATTCCACCACGTCTTCTTGCTCTTCATAGGTGGCCGGGGCCAACAGCTTGGGCAGCATTGCCCCCGCGACTGCTTCCACGCCTTCCTCTTGCGCCAACGCCGCCATTTTGTCCCGGCCGGCCTGGCCTTCGGGGGTATCCGCGCCGGCGCGCGTCGCCGCCAAAATCAGCCCGGCCACGCGCTCTGGGTAGCGGCGATAAAACTCAAAGGCCACGTACCCACCCATGGAGAGGCCGCCAACAATGACGGGACCCGGCACAGCCAGGTAATCGAGCAAGTCGGCGCAGTCATCGGCCAACGTGGCGACATCGTAAGGAGGGGGTGAGGCTGCGGAACGGCCGTGTCCACGCAAATCCGGCGCCACCACCCGCACCATATCCCCCAAATCCTCAATTTGTAACTCCCACATCGCGCTGCTCAACGGGAATCCGTGAATCAACAGCAGCGTCACCCGGTCACAACTATCCAGGTAAGCCATCCCAAATTCTTCAGTTTGTTCGTCCATCGTTCATCCTCGTCATAAAGTTATTTGTAACCAGACGTCGGCAAATCCGACATCCGACTTTCTACACTACCGATACCGCTTCTCTTCACCAAAATCAAACAATTCGCCAATCGAGCGATGTAAATAATTTTGCCGAATCGCCTGCCCAAACACAGGCGCCGTAGACAAGACCGTCATGTTTGGTAACTGCCGCTCCGGCGCGCGCGGCACGGTGTCGGTGGTGACGATCTCCCGAATCTGCGGCATCGCCTGCAACCGGCCGATGGCTGTCCCCAAAAATAAGCCATGCGTGCAAATAATGGTCAATTCTTGAATGCCGCTTTCAATCAACAGGCGTGACAATTCCACAACGGTGCCGCCGGTGGCTATCTCATCATCATAAATAATGGCGTGACGAAACCCGGCCACTTGCCGTTGAAACAAGGAACCAATGCGCACTTCAGAATCGGACACCCGCGTTTTTTGCGCGGCGGCCGTGGGCAAATCGAGCAAGTCGGCAAAGCGTGCGGCCGATTTCGCCCCACCTACGTCTGGAGCCACCACAACGGAATCAGATAAATCTACGCTGCTGTCAATCATATAATCGGCGAACAAACCGCGCGAGGTCAGAGGGTCGGCGGGAATGCTGAAAAAGCCATGGACTTGTGGTGAATGCAGCGTCATCGTCATAACCCGTGTCGCCCCGGCCGTTTGCAGCAAATCGGCCACCAACCGCGCCGTAATGGAGATGCGCGGCGCATCCTTTTTATCGGAGCGGGCATAAGAATAATAAGGGATGATGGCGTGAACGTCGCGCGCCGCAGCGCCTTTGGCAATATCCAGCATCATCATCAATTCCAACAGGTGATCGCTCACCGGTGGGACAAGTGATTGGACGATGTAAACGCGACGGCCGCGCACGCTGGCCCCCAACTGCACAAACAAATTGTCGTTGCTGAACCGGGAAAAATGGGCTTTCTCCAAGGGTAAATTGAGGTAAGCCGCAATTTTTGCCGCCAGTTCCGGATTAGATCGGCCGCTAAAAAAGCGCACATCATCGGGATCAATATCTTGCGTCTGATTGCTCATTTCTTACTCCCTCTCCTAAAAAATGTAGGGCAAACTTTCTAGTTTGCCCGCGTAAACTGGAAAGTTTACGTTACAGACGTTTCGCATTTCGCAGGCGAATCATTATTGTAACCGGTCATGCCGATTTGGGCATGAGAATAAGGCAAAGAAAGCGATCTCCAAGTTGACACTCATGACGCACTGTGTTATAAAGTAACACAAATGATGCAGCGCGTCATTTGTGCAATATTACCAAAATTGCACCATCGGGAAAACGAAAAAGGTGCGCACGTGAATCAAATCTATCTGAGCCTGGGCAGCAATTTGGGGGACCGTTTCATGAATCTAGAACGGGCCGTATTGGGTTTGAACCAATTTTGTTTGTTAACGGCCGTTTCTCCCGTTTACCAAACATCCCCCTGGGGCGTCACCGAACAGCCTGCGTTTCTTAATCTGTGCGCCGCCGCCACCACCAACGAAACCCCACATGGTTTACTGACCCATCTCAAATATTTAGAAGCCGCCTTGGGGCGTCAGGTCACTTATACCTGGGGGCCGCGCGTCATTGACATTGACATCCTCTTTTACAACGATTGGATCATCCACGATGAACGCCTGACCATCCCCCATCCGCACCTGGCCGAACGCGCTTTTGTGCTGGTTCCACTGGCTGACATTGCGCCCACGCTGCGTCACCCCCAACTGGGGCTGACCATTGCCCAACTGCGGCAGCAAGTTGACAGCAGCGACGTCACCCCGTTTGCCGAAACGCCCCTACAACTGGCCTGGGAGAACTGAACCTTGTCCATTCCCATGAAATCAGCCCACAAACCACTGCCAAACTCGCTAGCCTCGTTTGATTGGGGCAGCCGCACTTACGTCATGGGCATCGTCAACATCACGCCAGACAGTTTTTCCGGTGATGGGATGCTGCAAGATGAAGCAACGGCCGTCAGCAAAGCCGTCGCCCAGGCCCAACAATTTATCGCCGACGGCGCCGATATCATTGACATCGGTGGCGAAAGCACCCGCCCCGGCAGCGTCCCCATCTCCCTCGCCGACGAACTGAACCGCATCATCCCCGTGATCGAAGCGGTGCGCCAGGCTGTAGACGCGCCCATTTCCGTTGACACCTATCGCGCGGCCGTTGCCACAGCCGCCCTGGAAGCGGGCGCCAATTGGATCAACGACGTGTGGGGGCTGCGCATGGATCGGGATATGGTTCACGTCGTCGCCAACGCCGGCTGCCCGGTGGTGTTAATGCACAATCGCAGCAAACCCAAAGATGTGACCCAAGAAACGCAGTTAGGCGGCCGTTACGTAGGTGTAGAGTACGAAGACCTCATCCTGGACATTCAGCGCGAATTGCAGGAAAGTATTGAATTTGCCCTGGCCCATGGCGTGCGCGACGAGCAAATCATCATTGATCCCGGCATCGGTTTTGGCAAGACAGTCGGCCAGAACCGGCAGTTAATCAACGAACTGGCGCAATTTATAGACATGGGCTACCCCATTCTCGTTGGCCCATCGCGCAAATCATTTATTGGGTACACGCTCAATTTGCCCCCAGAAGAACGAATAGAAGGCACGGCTGCGGCCGTCGCCATTGCCATTGATCGCGGCGCGGACATCATCCGCGTCCACGACGTCAAAATCATGGCGCGCGTGGCGCGCATGACTGACCATATTGTGCGTTAACTCACCTACTACGTATTACGTATCCAGACACAATACGCAAAACACGGACTGGCATAGTTCACTACTGTTAAAATGTCCTTTACAAATGAGAAGCGTCATGCTGAACGAAGTCTTCGGCCCTGAGCGAAGTCGAACGGGGAAGCATCCCGTTCACCTGAC
>JACSRF010000349.1 GCA_014879875.1 Anaerolinea sp. | reverse complement strand
ATTGCCCTGGCGCTGATGGGTTTTGGGGCGTGGAGCCTGATCTTGGGTCATCTGGTGGGGGTACTGGTGCAAACGGCCGCTTATTGGATCGTCGTTCCCTGGCGGCCTGCTTTCCATTTCCAACAGAAGGCCGCCCGGACGTTTCTGTCTTACGGTACCAGCGTCGCGGCCATAGATGTCTTGGGCATCCTCATGCTCAATATGGATTATCTGGTGATCGGCCGTTTTATGGGGGCGGCGGCGCTGGGTGTCTATACATTGGCATTTCGCGTACCGGAACTGTTGGTAAAGCAGTTTTGCAACATTATAGGCAACGTCACCTTCCCCATTTACACCCAGATGCGCGACGACCCACAGGCGCTTAAACGTGGTTTCCTGATGACCACACGCTACTTAACCATGATCACGATTCCCATGGGACTGGGATTAGCTCTGGTGGCCGGGCCGTTTGTGTTAACTGTTTTCACGGACAAGTGGGCGGAAGCTATTCCGGTGATGGCCGCTATCTCCATTTACACGCTGCTGCGCTCTCTGGTTTTTAATGCGGGCAGCGTATACAAAGCGACCGGGAAGCCGGGATTGCTTTCCAAACTGAATTTTATCCAGGCCGTTGTCACCGTACCGGCTTTGTGGTGGGTGGCCGTTACTTACGGCACGATTTTGGCCGTAGCCTGGATGCAGGTGCTGCTGGCGTTTGTCTCCGGTATTGTCAAGTTGGCGATGGCTGCCCGGCTGGTTAACGTTCCCTTACGTGAATTGGCTAAGACCTTTTATCCCAGCTTAGCTGCCGGGGGTTTGATGGCCGTGGCTGTTCTGACCGCAGCGCAGTTTCTGACCAATGCCATACCACTCCTGGAACTGGTGGTGGAAACGGCCGTCGGCGCACTCGTCTATGGCGGCGCCGTCTTCCTGTTGCAGCGAGACGATATGCTGAAAGCCGTTACGATGCTGCGTTCAGCTTTTTTACCCAAAGCCAAGATAGTCGCGGCTGATTAAAAATCGGTTGCCATGAGTATTGATATGAGCGAATCACCTTTACGCATCTTACAACTGGTGTCTTCCATGACCATTGGTGGCGCGGAACAAATTGTGCTCAGCCTGGCCGCACGAGTAGACCCGCGCCGCTTCGAGACGCACGTTTGCAGCCTGAGCGTCATTGGCGAAAATTCGTTACAGCCCGAATTTGAGCGGCTGCACATTCCCTTGCTGACGCTGAATTCCCGGCGCTTTTACGACCCGGCGGCGCTGCGAGCCGTATACCAATACGCCCGCCAGCAGCAGATCGATCTCATTCACACTCACCTGACGGACGCCGACGTGGCGGGACGGTTGGTGGGCCGTGCTTTACGCATTCCGGTCCTGTCCACCATGCACAACATGCCCCACAACTACGCGCGCCAGCGCCGCGATCGATATTGGCTGGAACGGTTCACGGCGCGTTATCTGACCACCCATCTGGTGGGCGTGTCGCCTAAGATTCGGGATTTGTACATCAGCCAGTGGGGTATCCCAGAAGACCATATCAGCGCCATCTATAACTCGGTGCGGATGGAGCCTTTTCTGGCCGTTCCGGCTGGCGTTCCCGATGCCCGCTGGTATCCCGGCCCTGTCATTACCAACGTGGCCCGCTTAAACCCGCAAAAGGCGCAGCACCTGCTGCTGGAAGCCGCGCCAGTCGTGCTGCAAAGCTATCCACAGGCAACTTTTCTCCTGGTAGGCAAAGGTCATCTGGAAAATGAACTGCGGCAGCAGGCGCAAGCGCTGGGTATCAGCCAGCATGTGATCTTCACCGGGGTGCGCCATGATATTCCCGACATTTTGGCCCAAACTGACATATTTGTGCTGCCGTCGCGCTGGGAGGGGCTGCCGTTGTCCGCGATTGAGGCGATGGCTGCGGCGCGAGCGGTGCTGGTGACGGACGTGGGCGGCAACAGCGAACTGGTGGAATCCGGGCGCTCCGGCGTGGTCATTCCGGCGGCCGATGTGGGGGCGCTGACCGATGGCTTGTTGACCTTATTGGCGGATGAGGCCGCGCGGCTGGCGTTGGGAGCGGCGGCCCGGCAGCGCGTGCAGCTTCTCTTTAGCACGGAACGATTTATTCAGCAATATGAAGCGGTGTATACCCAACTGGGGCTGCATTTGCCCATCTCTCCATCTCAGTTGTTACAGGAGGTTACGGTATGAGCTGGCAGCGTTTACATATAGCGATGATTATTCAAGCGTATTTGCCTCTCCTGGGTGGGGCGGAGCGGCAGTTGGCGGCCTTAGCGCCGCTGCTCGAAGAGCACGGGGTGGATGTGTCTGTGATTACGCGGCGATATGCGGGCCTGAAAAAGTTTGAACTGATAGAGGGCGTTCCGGTTTATCGGCTGCCCGCGCCGGGGCCGAAACCGGTGGCGTCGCTGGCATTTAGTCTGGGGGCGCTGTCCTTGTTGCAGCGGCTGCGGCCCGATGTCATTCACGCCCATGAGCTGTTATCGCCGACGACAACGGCCGTTGCTGCCAAACGTCGTTTCGGTACACCGGTGGTTGCCAAAGTGCTGCGCGGCGGCGTCCTGGGCGACCTGGCAAAACTGGAGCGTAAACCATTTGGCCGGCAACGGATGCAGACATTCAAACAGCAGGTGGATAGTTTCATCGTCATCAGCCAGGAGATTGACGCCGAATTGGCGGCGTGGGGGGTGGCTCCAGAGAAGCGGGTTTTTATTCCCAACGGCGTGGATACAGAGCGGTTTGCCCCGGCGCCACCGCCAGAGAAAGAGCGGCTGCGCCAGGAATTGGGGCTGGGTGAGGGGGAAACGGCCGTCTACGTCGGTCGTCTTGTCCCGGAAAAATGTGTGGATCAACTTATTGGGTTGTGGCCTCAAGTCAGAGAAATTTATTCCCGCGCCCAACTGCTGGTGTTGGGCACGGGACCAGAGGAAGGACGATTAACCCAATTGGCCGGGGAAGGCATCCATTTCCTGGGGAATGTGGCAGATGTGGCCCCCTATCTGCAAGCGGCCGACCTCTTTATTTTGCCGTCGGCCACGGAGGGGTTATCGAATGCCATGTTGGAGGCGCTGGCGAGCGGGCTGCCGGTGATCGCTACTCGTGTGGGCGGCGCGCCGGACATCATCACTCACCAAAAGAGCGGTTGGCTGGTGGCCCCCAACCAGCCGGATGAATGGCTGGAAGCGATCTTAACGCTGTTCACGCTGGTGGATAGGCGGCATTACCTGGGTTGGCGAGGGCGGCAAAAGGTGGTGGCGGCGTATGGGCTGGCAGCGACGGCGGCGAAATTGGTGGGGTTGTACGGCCGTGTCATCACGCCGACCACCCAGCCTTTGCCTGAAATGGTGAGCAGGTAAGGATATTTCATGGCGGTTATCATTTTGGGGTTATCAGTCGGAGTGATACTTTATACCTACATCGGTTATCCGGCGCTGTTGGCGGTGATGGCCCGCTTGTGGCCACGCCCGGCGCTGACGGCCGTCAGTACGGCCGTTCATACCCCCACCGTCACCCTCTTGATCGCTGCCTATAACGAAGAAGAGACGATTGCCCAGAAGATAGAAAACAGCCTGGCGCTCGATTATCCACCGGCACGTCTGCAAATTTTGGTAGCGGCGGATGGCTCGGCTGACCGCACAGCGCAAATTGTGGCCGGCTATGCCGACCGCGGTGTGGTCCTGAATTATGAACCGGCGCGGCGGGGGAAAATGGCAGCCATTAACCGGGCCATGCCCCACGCCACCGGGGAAATCGTCGTTTTTTCTGATGCCAACAATTTCTATCAGGCGGATGCGCTGCGGGAACTGGTACGGCCGTTTGCGGATGCCAGCGTGGGCGCGGCCAGTGGGGCCAAGGTGATTGCCAAAGGGGACGGTGTGCTCGGTGAGTCCGAAGGGCTGTATTGGCGGTATGAATCGTTTATCAAAGAAAAGGAAACGGCCGTCCATTCCTCCGTTGGCGTGGCTGGTGAAATGCTGGCGCTGCGCCGCCGCCTGTTTGAACCGCCGCCGGAGGACATCATTAACGATGACTTTTATATGGCGGTGCGGCTGCTGCATCGCCATTATCGGGTTGTGTATGTGCCCACAGCGCGCTCTACAGAAAGGATTTCGCCGACGGCGCAGGATGAAATGGCGCGGCGGGCGCGCATTGTGGCCGGCCGTTATCAGGCTATCTGGCGCGGCCGGGAGCTGCTGCCCTGGAAACGGCCGTTACTCGTCTGGCAAATTGTGTCGCACAAGTTTTTACGGCCGTTGGTACCGCTGGCGATGATTGCCGCTTTGGCCGCCAACCTGGCGCTGGTCTTGCAGGCACGGCCGTTGGCGCGGCTGCTGCTGTTGTGTCAGATGGGGTTTTATGGCACGGCCGTGCTCGGTTCTTACCTCCATCCCGGCGGCAAACTTGGCAAACTCCTCTATTTACCTACCTATCTGGTGAACAGCAACCTGGCGGCTTTGCTCGGCCTCGGCCGTTTTTTGGCTGGTAAACAATCCACTCGTTGGCAGCGCGTACCCCGCCGCCAGCCCACAATTCCCGGCGAGGAAAAATAATCATGGCCCACAAAATCGCCTTCATTCAAAAAGGATCTGTGCCCCTGGCCAGCGCCCATGTGGCTGGCGCTCTGCAAGTCAACTTCCCTGAATTCGAGGTCAAGATCATTGACATCAAAGAACTGCTGGCGCACCGCGAAAAGATGGCGCTGATCAATGTTTTACACACCGTGCAGGAGTACGGCCCCGAAATTTTGGCGGGCAAGAAACAGGTCAAAGAGTGCTACTTCCGCACACCTTATCTGTTTCACCAGATAAAACGATTGATGGCCAATAAGCTGGCTGACCCAGATTATGTCTTTTCCTTTCAGATGCAATCTTTGTACGACGCCAGCGCTAACCGGCTGCCCCATTTTATCTACACCGACCATACCAATCTGGCGAACCTGCTTTACGCCGTTCAAGACCACAACCGGCTGTTCTCCCCATCCTGGCTGCAACTGGAGCGCACCATTTACCAGAACGCCAGCCATATTTTCACCCGCAGCCGCCATGTCACCGGTTCCCTCGTGGAGCAATATGGCTGCCCCCCGGACAAAGTTACCTGTGTTTTTGCCGGCAGTAATGTCCAGGCTGATGCCGAACCACTAGATAATGACGAGTATGGCAACAAAAACATCCTCTTTGTGGGGGTGGATTGGGAACGGAAAGGCGGCCCAGAATTGGTACACGCTTTCCGCCAGGTCTTGCAGGCGCATCCCGATGCCCGCCTGACCATTGTGGGCTGTACGCCCCAGGTGGACGTGCCCAATTGCGAGGTGGTGGGGCGGCTGCCACTGGCTGAATTAAAGGCGTATTATCGGCGCGCCTCGATGTTCTGCCTGCCCACCAAACTGGAACCCTTTGGCATCGTTTTTATTGAGGCGTTTTCTTATAAGCTGCCGGTCGTCGCTACCCGTGTCGGCGCGATCCCTGATTTTGTGATCCCTGGCGAAAATGGCTACCTGGTGGAACCTGGCGATATTAATTGCCTGGCGCAGCGACTGATCCAACTGCTGGATGATCCGGCAAAGTGCCGGACGTTTGGCGAGCATGGCTGCCGCCTCGTCCGGGAAAACTATAACTGGGAAGCTGTGGGCCGGCGCATGAAAGAACAGATCACCGCTACCCTACCGATAACGTCTCAGCTTTTAGCTTAAAAAGGGAGATGGTTCTTTGGGAACTTAGGGAGTTGACAGGCCGTGATGCGTGACGAGTGATGCGTGACCAGAGAGACCACACGCATCACTCGTCA
>JACSRF010000198.1 GCA_014879875.1 Anaerolinea sp. | reverse complement strand
GTCATTCCTGCGAAGGCAGGAATCCACAATGGATACCCGCTCCACGCCTTCGCGGGAATAGGCTCTTCGCGGGTATGGCAGTCAGAGATGCTCAGTAGCTACCTTTTGTAAGTCAAACTGGAACTTTTTATTGTCAGATCCGGCGCTTTGGCCGGATCAGCACGCTTTGAAGGAGATTCACATGAAACACACGTACAAACGATTGTGGCGAGTAGGAATTTCGGTGGGAACGGCCGTTCTCCTTTTCCTCGCCTTATTCGCGGCCTTGAACGCCAACGTTCAGGCTGCACCAGACGATCACTATGCTCCCCTGTCTAACGACCTGCGCATCAGCCAGGTCTATGGCGGTGGCGGCAACACAGGCGCTCCCTATACCCATGATTTCATAGAAATCTTCAACAGTAGTAGTTCACCTGTTTCTTTGGATGGACTCTCGCTGCAATATGCCAGTGCTACTGGTACAGGTAACTTTGGCGCAAGTGACACTCAGCTAACTGAGTTGCCGGATGTGCTTTTACAGCCCGGTCAGTATTTTCTTGTTCAAGAAGCGGGCGGCGCCAATGGTAGCCCATTACCAACGCCAGACTTAACAGATCCAACTCCAATCAACTTGAGTGGGTCATCCGGCAAAGTTGTCCTGGCAACCGGCACAACTTCTTTAGGTTGTAATGGCGGTTCGACCCCGTGTGACGCTGATCAACTTGCCCGAATTATTGATCTGGTTGGTTTTGGGACAGCAAATTTTTTTGAAGGAACGGCTGCTGCACCTCTTCTCAGCAACACGACGTCCGCTATTCGTAATGGCAATGGCTGTGTTGACACCGACGATAATGCCGCCGACTTCACCGCAAATGCACCTACCCCGCGTAATACCAGTTCCCCTACCTATAGCTGTACCCCTGTACCCAGCGTGGTGGACACAAACCCGCAGGATGGCGCAACCAATGTTCCGTTGGACGCCACCATTGCCATCACCTTTAGCGAAGCCGTCACAGTCACCGCAAACTGGTTCGACCTGACCTGCACCACCAGCGGCGTCATCACCGGCACGACGGCGCCGGCCAGCCCGGCCGGGGCTTATGTCATCACCCCGGCCACTCAATTTGAGTATGATGAATCCTGTACCGTCACCGTTTTGGCCGATGAGGTCAGCAACAGCGGCGGCATGACGCTGACGGCCGATTACCCCTTCACCTTCACCACCGAATCCCTGGCTGGCGACATCACCTTCGTCTACCACGACCTGGAAGACGTGGTACAGCCGGGTGAATCCGTTTACCTGGCAGGCAGCTTTAACGGCTGGAACAGCACAGCCATTTCCTTGACAGCCGACGCCGGCTTCGCCGTGTTCAGCGCGACCGTGCCCGGTCTGGCTGCCGGTACCTACACCTATAAATACATCGTTTCCGACACCGTGCCCAGCGGCCAGCAGTGGGAATGGTTGAACACCGACAACCGCACCCTGGTCGTCAGCGGTGACGCCACCGTGCATGACTATCGCCACGTCGTCGTCAATTGGGCCAACCTGCAATGGCCGCTAATCACCGCAACCGATATGGGGGTAGCCACAGAAAATATCTACGGCCAACTTTACATCCCCAATGTGACCGACCCGGCCGGTGAAGGGCGCGGCTTGAGGGCGCAAGTTGGTTATGGCGGCGGCGCAGATCCCGCTACCTGGTCATGGTTCCCCATGAGCTTCAACGTCCAAACCGGCAATAATGACGAATTCTTCGGCGTCATTACGCCCACGATCCCCGGCGTTTTTGCGTATGCCACCCGTTACGACGCCAACTGGGGCGTTGGCAACCCCAATGCTGCCTGGACCTATGCCAGCGTGAACGGCATTCCTTTTGCTATAGACGAGACAGGCGAATTGACCGTGAACTTTGTGCCTGTGCCCATCGCCGACGCCCGCGCCGGCAGCAACGGCCAGGTCTTCGCCCTGGAAGGGCAGGTCATCGCCACTAACAACACCTGGAACAACGCCCCTGAATGGGCCTTCCAGGACGCCAGCGGCGGCATTGCCGCCTTCTTCGTGGCCGACCCGCCCATTTCGCTGGGCGACACAGTGCGCATGGTCGCCACGCGCGGCAGCTTCAACAACCAGGAACAGATGATCACGCCGCTTTATTACTTCGACGTCGTCACCTCTGGCTTGCCGATTGCCCCCATCACCTACACCACCGGCGCGGTTGCCAGCGGCGTTAGCGAAGGGTGGCTGATTGAGATTGAGGGCGTGGTCGGCAATATGCCCGCGACCTGCGGCTCAGCGTATAACATCACCCTGGACGATGGCAGCGGCGCGGCGACGGTGCGCATTGAATCCGCGACTGGCATTAACCTGTGTAACCTGGGCATCCAGAATGGGGATATGCTCGGCGTCACCGGTTTTAGCACGCAGTTCCAGACGACGTACCAGGTGAAGCCGCGCAGTCTGAGCGACCTGCATCTGTTTGTGGATGCGCCGGTTGTGTTGGGCACTGTTCCCACCAATAACGCCACGAATGTCCTCACGGACACACTGGTCACTATTCAGTTTAGCGAAGTGGTGACGGTTACGGCCGCCTGGTTTGACATCACGTGCAGTATCAGTGGGGACGTTGCCGCCAGCAGCACGCCTGCCGGCCCGGCCGACAGTTACACGTTGACGCCCGCGGTGCCCTTTGCCCTTGGCGAAATTTGCAGCGTGAACTTACTGGCCGACCAGGTGACGAATGGCCTGGGGTTGAACATGTTGGCCGATTATCGCTTCAGCTTCACCGTTGGCCCGGTTCCAACGTTTGGCGCGTGTGGCGACCCGGCCGTGCCCATTCACTTCATCCAGGGCGATGGTCTGACGACGCCCATCTTTGGCACAACGGTAGTCGTGGAGGCGGTGGTCGTCGGCGATTACCAGGGGTCGGGACAGTTTAGCGGCTATTTCTTGCAAGAGCGGGATGACCGTGTAGACGGCGACCCGACCACATCGGAGGGTATCTTTGTCTTCCACACGGCAACGGCCGTTGCCCCTGGCGATCTGGTGCGTGTGCGCGGCGCAGCGACAGAGTTCAATAACCTCACCCAGGTTGCTTCGGTGAGCAACGTCGCCATTTGCGCCTCCGGCCAAAGCGTGACGCCGGCCGATATGACCCTGCCGGTGGACGACATGATGGAATGGGAAGCGGTGGAAGGGATGCTGCTTTCCTTTACCCATGACCTGGTGGCGACGGAGCATTACAACCTGGCCCGCTATGGCGAGCTGATGCTGTCGGTGAATGACCGCCTCTGGAACCCAACTAATCTGGTGACCCCCGGCGCGCCCGCCCTGGCATTGCAGGACCAGAACAACCGCAGTCGCATTATGCTCGATGATGGCCTGAATACGCAAAACCCGAGTACGGTCATCTACCCCGATCCTGGCCTGACCTATACCAACACGCTGCGCACCGGCGCGCTGGTACATAATCTGACCGGCGTGCTGGATTACCGCGCCAGCGCGTACCGCATTCAGCCAATTGGTTTGGTAGATTTCAGCGAAACGGCCGAACGCCCGCAAACGCCCGACGTGGTCAGTGGTACGCTGCGCGTCGCCAGCTTCAATGTCCTCAACTACTTCACCACGTTGGACACGGGCAATCCCATCTGCGGCCCGTCACAAAATATGGGTTGTCGCGGCGCCAACACGGCCTTCGAGTTTGAGCGGCAGCGCGCCAAGATTCTCAACGCCATTGTGGCCATGGATGCCGACGTGGTGGGCCTGATCGAGATCGAAAACCACATCAACGACGATGCTGTCATTGACCTGGTGGCCGGTCTCAATGACCTGGCCGGGGCGGGAACCTACGCCTACATTAACACCGGCGTCATTGGCACAGACGCCATCAAGCAGGCGTTCATCTACCAGCCGGCTAACGTGACGCCGGTGGGCGACTACGCCATTCTGGACAGCAGCGTAGACCCGAACTTCCTGGACACAAAGAACCGCCCGACGCTGATTCAAACCTTTATGGAAAACAGCACGGGTGAACGGGTGACAGTGGCCGTCAACCATCTCAAATCGAAGGGGTCGGACTGTAATGACGTGGGCGACCCAGACATTGGCGATGGGCAGGGCAATTGTAACCTGACGCGCCTGGCGGCGGCCGAAGCGTTGGCCGCTTACCTGGCGACGGACCCCACCGGCAGCGGTTCCAACCGCTACCTGATCATCGGCGACCTGAACTCCTACGCTATGGAAGACCCGATTATGGCGCTGGTGGACGAGGGGTACGCGGACCTGCTGCGCCAATTTTATGGCGATGAGGCGTACTCCTACGTCTTTGACGGGCAGGCGGGACATCTGGATCATGCTCTGGCCAGCCCCGACTTGCTGCCAATGGTGACGGGGGCGACGGCCTGGCATATCAACGCTGATGAGCCGCGCGCGTTGGATTACAACGTGGAGTTCAAATCGGCGCAGCAGATCGTTGTGTGGTACAGCCCGGAACCGTTCCGCGCTTCGGACCATGACCCGGTGATTGTGGGCCTGGCTTTGTACACGGCCGTCACGCCAACCGTCACGATCCTCAGCCCCGTGGATGGCGCGGTGTTTACGAGTACTAATGGCCTGACCGTTACGGTCCCTGTTGTCATCACGACCACCGATTTCACCATCCCCGACGATGGCGATTGGCGGCTGTGGGTGAATGGCATAGCGGTCGCCACCCTCTCCACCTACGAAACGGCCGTTGACCTGCTGCCCGGAACCCACTTCATCAGCGCCGAACTGCTCGACACAGGCGGGCTGCCATTGGGCGTGATGGAAACGGTGACGGTAACGGTAACGGCCGTTTACGATGACGCCCGCTTGCAAGTTGTTCACCTGGCCCCGTTTGCGGCCGGCGACGCGGCCGTGGACGTTTATCTGGATGGGACGGCCGTGCTCACCAACGTTGTCTACAACCATAGCTCCGGCTACCTGACGGTTGTGGGCGGGACGTACTTTGTGGAAATCAAAGTCGCCGGAACGATGATGACGGCCGTTAGCGGGGCCATCACCCTGGCGCCCAATTCTGACAATACTGTCGTTGCGCATGGTGGGGCGAACCTGTGGCCGCTGCAACTGGCGCACCTGGTAGACAACGTACCGCAGGGGGGTGGCACGGCGGGCTATCTGCGCCTGGGACACCTGGCGCCCTTCGCTGCTGCTGCCGCTGACACCGTTGTCAACATCATTGACGACGCCACAAATGCTGTTCTTTATGCGGACGTCGCCTATGGTGACATCTACAATTATATGTTGCTGGCTCCGGGAACCTATGACCTGCGCATTGAACTGGCAGCAGATAGCAGCCTGCTCTTTGACCTGATTCCCGTCACCCTGGCGGATGGCGAGTTTGTTACCGTCTTTGCCGCCGGTGATGGCGTCAATCAGGCGACGGACGTGGTGGCTGTGACCGGCGCGGCCGGGATGCTGCCTTCGCTGTTGGTTGAAGAACCGCCGCTGTACACCTTGTACTTGCCGGTTATCATCAAACAGCCGTAATCCGACTGACGTTTTTTAGCCGAGGCCCTGCGGGTTTTCCTAAACCCGCAGGGCCTTTTGGGGTAAGCGTTCAGGTGGTAAGCAAGCGTGATTGAACTGGAGGGGTTAAGGGGCAGGCAGTGATCTGTGCCCGATTTCAAGATATTGTTACGGGCTTATTTGCTGACAAGTCCTAACCTGGACAAGCCAGAGAAGAATTTGACGCAAAGGCACAAAGAGAAAAAAGACAAAGAGGCAAAGAAAAAGAGAAAACCTTTGCCTCTTTACTTCGCATCTTGGCTCCTTTGCAC
>JACSRF010000680.1 GCA_014879875.1 Anaerolinea sp. | reverse complement strand
TTCGTTCAGACCTGTCCTGAGCTTGTCGAAGGAATGACGCTTTTCATTTGTAAAGGACATTTTGACAGTGTTGAACCATGCCCTTATTTCCGATAATGTCTAATGCAGCGAAGAGCGTAACTGTTTAGTTACACGGAGAAGGCACAGAGGTATACAAAGAGAAAGAAGATGAAGCGAGAGGAATTTCGGGTTTGTTTGCAGCAGAAGCCACTGCTGTTAGATGGGGCCATGGGCACGGTGCTGCATGGTCGGGGCATTGCCATTGATGAATGTTTTGATGCCCTCAGTGTGCGTAATCCGGCGCTGGTAGCCGAGATTCACCGCGCTTATATTGACGCCGGCGCCGATGTGATTGAGACTAACTCGTTTGGCGCGAATCGTTTTAAGCTGGCGGAGCATGGGCTGGAGGAGGAAGTAACGGCCGTTAACCATGCCGCTGTAGCCCTGGCGCGGCGCGTCATTGACGGCTCATTCAAACAAGTGCTGCTGGCCGGGTCGGTGGGGCCGTTGGGGGTGCGGCTGGCGCCGTTGGGTCGGGTGACGCTGCCAGAAGCGCAGGCCGCCTTTCAGGAACAAATTGCCGCCCTGGTCACAGCCCCTCCGCGCGGTGTTGACTTGCTGATCATTGAAACGATGTCTAGCGTGATGGAAGTGACGACGGCTGTTGCCGCCGCCCGCGCCGTTGCGCCCGACATTCCCATCATCACCAACATGACGTTCACCCGTGATGATCGCACCTTGTTGGGCAACACACCGGATGACCTGGCCGCGCAGTTGGCCGTGTTGGACGTGGACGCCATTGGCGTCAATTGCAGCGGCGGCCCGGCGCAGGTGCTGCGCCTGATCAGCATCATGCGCCGCATTGCCCCAGACATCCCGCTGGCGGCCGTACCCAATGCCGGCTGGCCGGAACAAATTCACGGGGGGCGGGTGTTGTATCCGGCGACGCCCGCTTATTTTGCCGATTATGCTCGCGCCTTTGCCGCGGCAGGCGCCTGTCTGATTGGCGGCTGCTGTGGCACAAATGCGGCGCATATTGCCGCCATGCGCCAGGCGCTCGACACGCCCACCCCCAGCGCTATTTCGGTCCCGGTTGTGGAGGTTGTAGAACGGCCGCGTCGGGGTACGGCCGTTGCCGATGAAACAACCCGCCTGGCGCAAGCCCTGGCGGCTAACCACTTCGTTGTCACTGTGGAGATGAGTCCGCCGCGCGGTATTGCCACACAACGGCTGCTAGAAGGGGCGCACATGTTGAAAGAAGCCGGCGCGAACTTCCTCAACATTGCCGACAGCCCTCTGGCGCGGATGCGCATGAGCGCCTGGGCGGCCGCTTACCTGGTGCAAAAAGAAGTAGGATTAGAAACGGTGCTCCATTTTCCCACGCGCGGCCGTAACTTGCTGCGCATACAGGGGGATTTGCTCGCCGCTTATGCCATGGGCATTCGCAATTTGTTTGTGGTGATGGGCGACCCCACGCGCATCGGCGATTTCCCGGAAGCGATGGACAGTTACGATATTGTGCCCACCGGGCTGATTCACCTGATCAAGCAAAATTTCAACATCGGCGTTGACAAATCCGGTGAATCCATTGATTATCCGACCAACTTTATGGTGGGTTGCGCCCTGAATCTGACGCCGGCCGATCCGGAGCAGGAGATGAAGCTGCTGCGCAAGAAGATTCGCAACGGCGCTGATTTTGCTCTGACGCAGCCGGTGTTTAACCCGCAGGCCGCCAGCTTGTTTGTGGCGCAGTATGAAGCAGCCTATGGCGAGCCGATTTTGCCGCTGATCGCCGGGGTGAAGCCGTTGTACAACAGCCGCAATGCGGAATTTTTGCACAATGAGGTGCCGGGCATGATCATCCCCCACGAGCAGCGACAGCGGATGCGTGACGCCGCCGACGGGCCACATGAAGGGGTGTTGATTGCGCAGGAGATTGTGCGGGCGATACGCCCGTTTGTGCAAGGGGTGTACATGATGCCCGCGTTCGGCCGTTACGACCTGGTCGCCGACGTTTTAGACGTTTTGCGCGAACCGGCCTGATCGCACACAAAACAGATCGGCTTCCCCTCGCGCGCATAATCGCAATAAGGGCAAATCACCTTGCCACAAACGTGGCAGCGGTTCGCCTCCGTCGCTGCAAACCAACCGTCTGCGCGCGGGCAATCCTCCGCGGCGCACTTCACAAACATGCGCGCCGGGACGGGCTTCCCTTCCACCGCATACGCCAGCCCCTCGGCCAACGTCCGCTGAAATAGCTCCGTGCTGGCCGCGTGGACGGCCAATTGCTCCAAAATGTGCTCGGCCTGCTCGGCCAATCCCAATGGATCAAGCTCTGCTGCTAACCGCTGCGCCAGGTCTTCGATCTCAACGCGGAATTTATGTAACATCGTTCGCGTCCTTAATTGAGGTAGGAACCACATTCCAGTTGCCGAATGTGGTTCCCAGGTAACGGCCGTTTCCTTTTCCCACCACTGTAAAGTACGGGCGCGGTCAGAGGCTGGCTACAGCCAATGTCGTTACGCTAACAACACCTTATGAAAAGCGGCGTTGAATTCGGCCGGTTTTTCCAGGAAAGGAGAGTGCCCGGCGTCGGCAATGACAACCTCTTCATAATGACCGCCATTAGCCGCATACTGCTCCAGCACGGCGCGGGTTTGCGCCAGCATGGGCTGTGGCGGGCAATCCTCCGCGCCAGGGTAACCGGGCACGGCGCCAATCGCGCCTAATGCCGCCAGGTCAAACATGGCCATGTCGCCGACGATCAGGTCGCTGTCACCGCGAATCCAGAGAATGGGCGGTTTGGGGTCAATAGCGGGTAGGGCGCTGGCATTGAAATATTTGCGGTTGAAGGCGGGCAGCACGCCGCGATCGCCGGGCGCCGCGCCCGGCCAATTGGGGGAGGGCACGGCCGTTCCCGGATACCAATCATCCCCAATTTTCGTGGTGAGCATGGACGCAATCAGCGCATCTTCGCGCGCGGGCACGAAGGGGGGCTTCACGTAAAATTGGCGGAACACGTTACGCGGCGACATGGGGTTGTCCAGGCCCGCCTCGCCGGCGGCCAAAAGCTGCACAAATTCTGGGTTGACGCCGCTCGGCGCGCCATCGTCGTAGGTCATGGCGCCATCTTCCCCTTTGCTGCCACCGTACCCATAGGGTGATAGTGTGTCTACCAGGGTGATGGAGAGCAGAGCGGCGGGGTGGGCAATGGCGTACTTCATGACAATGCCGCCGCCCATGCTGTGGCCGACGATGTGCAATTTGCTCAGCCCCAGTGCTTGCACCAGCGCGTGAATGTCCTCAACCATGTCATCGAGGCCGAGGGTGGCGTCAATGGCTTTGGCTTCGGTGTCGCCGTAGCCGCGCATATCTGGGGCGACGCCGCGATACCCGGTGGGCAGGGCGAGCATCGTTTCTTCCCAAAAGGTGGCGGAGGAGACGTTGCCATGAATGAAAAGGACGGGGATGCCATCGGCCGCGCCGCTGCTGAGCGCGTGGATGGCGAGGCGTGGCGTGTTGACGATGTGGGAGGTGATGCCGTCGAGGGTAGAAATAGCTGTCATCTGTTTTCTCCTGTTGTTTAGATAATTTGCATCACGATTGTAACTATACAGAAGCGGATTGGGAACACGGAGCTACACAGAGGAAACACAGAGTTTCACAGAGAGAACACAGAGGAAACCTTGTGTTTCTGCCATTCTGTTCTCTCTGCTCTCTCTGTATAGCTCTGTGCCATCTTTGTGAACTCTGTCTGTGTACCTGTGTTACGACATCTTATGATACCGCTGCTGAATGTTGGGGATCAAATATTCGTTGAAGGCGCGATCGACATCATAAACGGGTTCCCAACCCCAGTCGCGCCGCGCTGCTTTGTCGCTGAGGTCGGCCGGCCAGCTATCCACAATGCCCTGCCGCCGCGTATCAACGTCGTAACTGATTTCGGCCCCAGGAAATGCAGCCAGTGTCCGCTCACGAATGGCAGCGGCCGTGATGCTAAAACTGGTGACGTTATACACGTCGCGGGTCAATGCCTGCCGCGGCGCTGTCGCTAACTTCAACAACGCGCGCACAGCATCGGGCATGACCATAAATGGCAGGGCGCTGTCTGGGCGTACAAAGCAGGCAAATGGTTTGCCCTGGGCGGCCGCGTGCAGCATCTCTGGCCCGTAGTCTGTGGTGCCGCCGGTGGGCAAGGTGAAGGCGCTGATCAGGCCGGGAAAGCGGAGGCTGCGAAAATCGAGCATCACCGGCCGGTTCACGGCCAACTGCATGTAGTGATGAGCGAAGTAAGAGCCTAGCTGTTCGCAATATAACTTGTTGCAGCCATACATTGTCGTTGGCATGTTCCAATCCCACTCACGGACACGGCCGTCGCGCGCCTTTGTCTCCAGGTCGGGCATCCCATAAGCGGCGATGGAACTGGGGAAGATGAACTGTACTGGCCGGTTGCGCGCTTGCGACTGGTCGGCCGCCATTTGCAGCAGCAGCAGCGTGCCGTCTACGTTCACGCGATGCGCCAGCTCCGGTGAAAATTCGGCGCGTGTAGAGAGCAGCGCCGCCAGGTGAAAAATAACGTCAAAATCATATTTTGTCACCAGACGGGCAAAGAGCCGCTCATCTAAAATATCGCCCGTGATGTGGGTGGTCATGCTCGCAAATTCAGCGGGCATTGGGTTCAGATCCATCGTTAAGACCCGATTGTTCGCCCCATCTTGGGAAAGCTCTTGCACCAGGGCTTGCCCCATTTCGCCAGCGGCTCCGGTTATGAGAATGACTTTTTCGCGCATTTGTTTACCTCTCAGTGTGAATTAGTTGGGAATAACAGGGGAGTGGATAGCAAACGCTCCACTCGATAATGATGTTCATTGTACCATCTGTGGCAATGGGGTGTGGGTGGGTAACGTCATTGAATCTGGCGCTATTTGTCATATTCCAGGTAATCATTCACTCTCGCCCCCTGAGCCTGTCGAAGGGGGGAGAACGGTTACTATTCCAGTTTAGAAGTTTAATCTCTAAACCGGAATAGGGATTAAATGATCGTCTAACGCTATAATGGTGGCTTATGGATAAACATCTGCAACAACGTGATATTTTTTGGTTTTGGCTGCCATTATTTGCCAGTTGGCTGCTGATGACGGCCGAAGGCCCCATCATCACCGCCGCCATTAACCGCCTCCCGGATGAAGTGGTGATGTTGGCGGCGCAGGGGATTGTGATGAGCCTGTCGGTGATGATTGAAAGCCCGGTTATTAACATGCTGGCGACGTCAACGGCATTGGTGCAGGATTATGCGTCTTACCGCCTGGTGCGCCGCTTTACGGTGCATTTGGCCTTGTTGTTAACAGTTGTGACCATTTTGGTGGCCT
This sequence comes from Anaerolinea sp., assembly GCA_014879875.1. Lineage (GTDB taxonomy): Bacteria > Chloroflexota > Anaerolineae > Promineifilales > Promineifilaceae > JACSRF01. Next base: position 431 of record JACSRF010000680.1, on the reverse strand, counting down.
TTACGCCGCTGTTTCATGTGGTCGTCGTGACCTGGTTGGAAGCGCCGCCAGAGGTAGCGCGTTGGGTGAAGCCGGGCATGCAAATTATGACGTTGTGGTCGGCAGCCATTGCCTGGCGTCGTTTTTTGCAGGGAATTATGATTCGCTTTGGGCAGACGCGAAAGGTGGCCTGGGGAACGGCCGTGCGCTTGCTCGCTTCTGGGGGGACGGTTGCCGGTTTGGCGTTGTTTACCCCATGGTCGGGCGTGATCATTGGGGCGACGGCGTTGATGGCTGGCGTCATTGCGGAGGCGATTTATGCGACGGTGGCGGTACGGCCGTTGCTGCGCGCTGAACTGCACCCGGATAACCCACCGCAGTTTGAAGAGCCGCAGCTCGAAGAGCCGCAGCTCGAAGAGCCGCAGCTCGAAGAGCCGCAGCTCGAAGAGCCG
>JACSRF010000343.1 GCA_014879875.1 Anaerolinea sp. | reverse complement strand
GTTACACGGAGTTGCACGGAGGATACACAGAGTGACACGGAGATCAGGAGAAATCAAGCGTAAAAAACTTCCCAATCTCTCTGTGAATCTCCGTGTCTCCTCTGTGTTCTCTGTGTAACTGATGACTCAGTGTAACAGGATAACATTCAGGTCTACAAGAATACGCATCTCAATCCCTGTGCTTGTTTTCCAGATAGCCGTAATAAGCCTCAATGCCCGGACCAGGAGGTAGGCTGCCAAGCAAATTGCGCACAGATGGCGTCAATTCTTCATCTTCTTTCGCAACCGGTTCCAAACTGGCTAAATAGTGCGAAACAAGCTGCAAGATAGACGTATTGTGTTTCCCCGCATACTGCTTTGCCCGTTCAATCAGTTCGGTTTCTATCAGCAGAGTTAATTTTGTCTTTTCTTTAAGCATCATCCACCTCTTGTACGTATAGTTTAAGCAAAGTTTATACGTATTTCAAGCATGGCTGCAAAAAGCGTTGGTTTCACGCCCTCTTTTCATGGGAACCGTCCTTCCAATTACAGCGTCTTACCGGGTACAATGTATCTATAAGGGTAAGGGCGAGGCAGTTGGCGCAATATGTCGCGCTAAAAACCAACGCCGCCTCCAACTGCCTCGCCTCCACTGTCATGAAGGAGAGAACCGCATGTCCCGTAAAAATCGCCTCCGTTTGGGCATCACATTCACCCTGATCATTTTGCTTGGCGCGTTTGGCTGGCTGTCCGCCCACTACGCCAATCTACCTGACAACCTCAGCCAGCACGAAACCCTCATCTTCGGCCAAAACAAACTCGTCCCCGGCAGCCAGGCGGCCGTGCGCGTCGCTGTGCGCAACAGCGCCGATGGCGCGCCACTGGAAAACGCCGACATCGCCGTCAGCTTGCAGCCGGCCGGCGGCGGCCGCGCCGAACTGGTGTACACCGGCCAGACCAACGCCAGCGGTTCCGCCGATGTTTCGTTTGCTGTGCCCGACACGGCCGTATCTAACTATACCCTCATCGTCGCAACAAATTCCCGCCTGGGCAATGACCGCATCGAGCGCCCCATCACCCTGGCGCGCGACTATCGCATCTTGCTCAGCAGCGACAAGCCGCTCTACCAGCCGGGGCAGATCATCCACCTGCGCGCCCTGGCGCTCAGTACCTTCGACCTGACCCCCGCCGCCGCGCAGCCGTTGGAAATCTCCATCGCCGACGGCAAGGGCAACACCGTCTTCCGCCAGACGTTGACCACCAGCGACTATGGCGTCACGGCCGTTGACTTTCAGCTTGCCGACGAGGTGAACAGCGGCGCGTACAAAATCACGGCCCAATTGGGTAACACCTTCTCCGAAAAGACGGTGACGGTGGAGCGGTACGTGCTGCCGCAGTTTGACATCACCTTCAGCACGGAGAAGAGCTACTACCGGCCGGGGGAAGTGGTGCATGGGTCGCTAACGGCCGTCTACTTCTTTGGCAAACCGGTCAACGACAGCCAGGTCGCGCTGGAAGGGTTCACCTTCGACTTTGATCGCCAGGACGCCTTCACCTTGCAAGGGCAGACCGACGCGCAAGGCGTCTACAACTTCGAGTTCACGCTGCCCAGCTACATCGCCGGCAGCGATTTGGAAGGGGGGCTGGGTACGTTTTACCTGCAAGCCAACATCACCGACCAGACCAATCATACCGAGGGCAAGGGACTCACCCTGCCCGTCGCGCAGAACGCGCTGATCATCGAAGCTATTCCCGAAGGGGGCGTCTTCCGCCCTGGGCTGGAGAATTTGCTCTACGTGTTGACCAGCTACCCGGATGGCGCGCCGGCCGAGACGCGCGTCCGCGTCACCTTCACCAGCGAAGGGCAGTCGGTGAGTGCGGAGACGGGCGCGTATGGGCTAACGGCCGTTCCCGTCACCCCCAACAATCCCTGGCAAGAGCTAGAAATCACCGCCACCGACACGCAAGGCGCCAGCGCCAGCCGCACCTTCTACTTTGAAGGGGAATACCAGGAAGAAGCGGTGCTGCTGCGTCCGCAAAAACCAGCCTACCGCGTCGGCGAGACGATGAACCTGACCATCTTCACCTCGGCGCAAAGCGGCAGCGTCTACCTGGACATCATCCGCGAGGGGCAGACCATCAGTACCCGCGCCGTAGACATCACCAACGGCCGTACCGAACTTGCCATTGACCTGACGCCAGAGATGTATGGCACGTTGCAACTGCACGCCTACAAAATTTTGCGCAGCGGCAGCATCGTCCGCGACACGCGCCTGGCGCTGGTGGATGAGGCCAACGACCTGGCCGTGAATTTTGCATTAGATAAGGAAGAGTACCGACCGGGAGAAACGGCCGTGCTCAACATCACCACCAGCGGGGAAGATGGCGCAGGGGCGCAAACGGCCGTTGGTCTCGCCGTCGTGGATGAAGCCGTCTTCGCCCTCGCCGAACAAGACCCTGGCTTTGCCAAGCTGTACTTCCTTTTAGAACAAGAGCTGTTGCAGCCCAAATATGAGCTGCACGGCTTCTCCGTGCCCGATCTGCTGCAAAGCGCGCCGGTAGACGACCCGATTTTGCGCCAGGCGCAGGAAGGGGCGGCGCAAGCCTCCTTAGCTGAGGCTGCGCCGCAAAATGTCGCCTTCAGCCTCAATGCCAACTCGCGCAACGACAACATGGCGCGCGCCAACGAACGGCGCGAAGGGTACTTTGGCGGCCTCAGCGCGGCGCTGTTTGGCCTGCTGCTGCTGCTGCCGTTGGGTGTGATGGGTGTAACGGCCGTCACCCTCTGGCGGCAAAAACAGTTGTGGCGCAGCCTGGGCTGGGGCGTGGGCATCATCATTCTCTTTGTCCTCCTCGGTATCAGTGGGCTGTTGGATGAGTTGGGCTACTGGCTAAGCTGGCGCGGCGAAGGGGCGCTGATCGGGCTGCTGTTGCTCGGTCTGGTCAGCTTCTTGGGGTTGACGGCCTATGCCTGGTGGCGCAAAGACCGCGCCCTGCGCTGGAGCACCGGCCTGATCTGGCTGTTTGTCCCGCTGGCAATCGCCCTGGGGTGGGCGGCGCAATGGGCGGATTTTGATCCCGGTGATGAGGTGTTGCTGACGGCCGTTATCCTCATCCTCCTCATCCCCCTGGCCTTCCTGCTGCGCGCTGTGGCCTTTGCGCAAGAAAAGCGCCGTTTGTTGGCTGCTGCCGCCGCCTTTGCTGCTCTTTCCCTCATGATCTTGCCCGTTGTCGGCATGGCGGGCAGCATGGGGGGCATGTCACAAGTGACCGCCGGCCTGGACGGCGGTGATTTTCGCGTAGCCAATGAAATGGCTGTGGAAATGGCCGCCACCGAAGCACCCATGGCCCAGGCGGCCGACACCACCACCGACACCACCGCCAGCGGCGGCGAAGCGCCGCGCCTACGCCAATTCTTCCCGGAAACGATGTTCTGGCTGCCCGATGGCGTCACCGACGAAACGGGCAATTTGACCGTAGATGTGCCCGTCGCCGACTCTATCACCACCTGGCGGCTGACGGCGCTGGCCTCCACGCAAGATGGGCGGTTGGGCAGCGCCACCGGTTCCTTGCGCGTCTTCCAACCTTTCTTCGTCAATCTTGATTTGCCACAAGCCCTCACTGTCGGCGATGAAATTGCCGTGCCGGTGGGCGTCTTTAACTACCTGCCCAACGCGCAAACGGTGCGCTTGACTGTGGAGCAGGAAAGCTGGTTTGAACTGCTCGACGATGCCACGAAGGAGATCAGTATTGAGGGCGCCGACATCACCGTTGTCTACTTCCGCATTCGCGCCCTCAATTTCGGCTGGCAGCCGTTTCAGGTCACAGCCATTGGCAGTGAACAGAGCGACGCCATCCGCAAGCAGGTGCGCGTCTACCCCGACGGCAAAGAGCTGCGCTTCACCGCCTCCGATGCGCTGGAGCCAGGCGTGACGGCGCAGCCCGCCATCTTCATCCCCACCGAGGCCATCCCCGGCACGCAGCAGGTGATGGTAAAAATTTATCCCGGCATGGTCAGCCAGGTGGTGGAAGGGTTGGACTCCATGCTGCGGATGCCCAATGGCTGCTTTGAGCAAACCTCCAGCAGTACGTACCCCAACGTGCTGGTGCTGGATTACCTGAAAAGCAGCGGCCAGATTTCGCCCGAAGTGCAGTTTAAGGCGGAAGATTACATCAACATCGGCTACCAACGGCTGACGACCTTTGAGGTCAACGGCGGCGGCTTCTCCCTCTTTGGCGATGAACCGGCGGTGGTGCTGCTCACTGCTTACGGCGTGCAGGAGTTTAACGACATGAGCCAGGTATACAACGTAGACCCGGCGTTGATTAGCCGCACGGCCGCATGGCTGTTGGCGCAGCAAAACGGCGACGGTTCGTGGGGCAGCGAGGGCTGGGTGGAAGGCACGTTCATCTCCGGCCCAGAAAGTGACCCGACGATCACCACCGCGTATGTGCTGTGGAGCCTGGGGCGGGCGGGCTATGGCAGTGATAACCGCGTGCAGCGCGGCCTGAGCTATCTGGCGGAGAAGCAGAGTGGCGTGGATGACCCCTACGCGCTGGCGCTGATCGCCAATGCCTTTGTCGCCGCCGACGCCACGCAGCAGGGGCAGGCCATTTTGCAACGGCTGGCAGGCCTGGCGCAATTTGAGGGGGAGACGGCGTATTGGGGGATGGACGGCCGTACCTTCATGGGCAGCTACGGCAGCGCGGGCAATATGGAAACGACGGCGCTGGCGACGCTGGCCTTCATCCACAGCGGCGGCTACACCGATCTGGCGAACAAGGGGCTGCTCTACCTGATTCAAAACAAGGACAGCTTTGGCAATTGGGAGACGACACAGGCAACGATTTTGGCGCTGCAAGCGTTCATCGCCAGCGCCAAATTGGGCAGCGATGACGTGAACGCCACCGTGACCATTACCCTGAACAACGGGCAGACCCGCACCCTGACCGTCACGCCGCAAAATTACGACGTGGTGCAAATGGTGACGTTTGACGATGTGCCTTTGGGCGAAAATGTAGTCGCCATTACCGTGCAGGGGAAGGGCAAGCTGATGTACCAGGTGGCGGGCGGCTATTATCTGCCCTGGGAGAAGCTGGCCGACTACCCGGAACTGCTGGAGGGGCAAGATTTGGTGAGCATTGGCGTGCAGTATGACCGCACGGAGCTGCAGGTGGATGATACGGTGCGCGTGGATGTGACGGTGAGCCTGAATGAGCCAGACGGCCGTGCCGATTGGGCGCTCATTGACCTGGGCATTCCGCCGGGATTTAGCGTGAACACGCAGGATTTGAGTGCGTTGGTGCAGCAGTTCGATAGCGTCGGAGCGGAGTACACTGGCGCGACCATTGAGCGGTATGAGCTGACGGGGCGGCAGATTATCCTCTACATCGGCAATCTCAGCGGGGAGAAGCCGCTGAGCTTTAGCTATCGGCTGACAGCGAAGTTCCCGCTGCGCGCGCAAACGCCGGCGAGCAGCGCCTATGATTATTACAATCCGGGGGTGTCGGGCGAGGAGTCGCCGGTGGTGTTGACGGTGGAGGGGTGAGCCGTAAGCCGTAAGCCGTGAGCCGTGAGCCGTGCGGATTGCCCCTACCGTGTATGGTTTCAGGTTCTTCAGGATTTCGTGGAGGGTCCGACCCTTCGGCAACCTGTCAACCCACTGAATTCCCAAAGAGCCAGATTTCATAACGGGAGTTGCTGTCGGGTCACGGCTTACGGCTTACGGATCACGGCTTACCGACCGCGGATGCTAGCGTAAGTTTTGTGCAATCAGAGCCAAAATGGCTCAAAAATGGCAAAAATAAAAGTTCTTCTGTGGC
>JACSRF010000242.1 GCA_014879875.1 Anaerolinea sp. | reverse complement strand
GCTGGCGGGGCGGCTGTGGGCCGGGCACAGCACGGTGTACGCGCTGGACGCCTGGATGCCCTGGCTGCTGCTGGCGCTGCATGGGAGTGTGCGTCATGGGGGATGGGCAGCGGCCGTGCGCGCCGGTCTGCCCCTCGGATTGTGCATATTGGCCGGGCATTTGCCTTCGTTTTTATACGTTGGCCTGGTGTGGGGCGCGTTTGCGCTGTACTTGTGGTGGACGGAAAATGGCCGTCGCTGGCTGGTTCTGCGCCAGGCGACGGTGATGCTCGTGGTAGGGTTGGCGCTGGCGGCGATTCAGCTTGTGCCCTTTGTCCAGTTCAGCGCCGCCTCCGCCCGCGTCGCCAGCGCCGATTATGAATTCGCCACCGACTACTCGCTGCCCCCCGCGCACCTGATCACCCTGGTCGTGCCGGAATTTTTCGGCGAACCAACGCGCACCGGCTACTGGAGCGTGCCCACCTTTGAGGAATTGAGCTACTACGCCGGTATTTTGGCGCTGTTGGGCATTTTGCTGGCGCTGCGCCGCCCAACCCGCCTCACCTGGTTTTACGTGCTGCTGATGGTCGTCGGCTTGTGGCTGGCGCTGGGGCGGTATGGCGTGCTCTACAAATTCGCTTTCGATTGGCTGCCTCCATTTCGCCTGGTGCGCGCGCCGGGGCGGGCGGCGTTCCTCTTCCTGACGGCGGCGACGGCCTTGTTGGGGCATACGCTGTCCCATTGGCTGGATGCGCCGCTGGCGGAGCGGCGGGCGGGGTTGGCGGGCTACTGGCGTTGGAGCATCGCCCTCTTTGGCGTGGCGCTGTTCGCCGCGCTGGCGGCAACAGGGGCGGTCTTCATGGCGCTGCACCCGACGGACACGAGCGGCCGTTTGTGGCATCAGATTGGCGGCTACAGTATTGCCCTGACGATGGTCGCCTTGGGGGGCGCGCTGTTGTGGGCTTACCTGACCACGCCCGACGCCCGCCGCCGCCGGGTGTGGGGCGCGGCGTTGGTCGTGTTGGCCGTCGCCGATATGTGGCTGTTTGCCGCGAAGATGGTGCGCCTGGAAACGGCCGTTCCCGACCCCATCTGGCAAGATGCAAACGCCGTGATTGGCGCCGACGTGGCGCGCGTGCTGCCCTGGGGCGTGCCGGAATTCAGCCAAAATTTCCCGCTGGCGACGCAGACCTACAGCTTGTTTGGTTACGCCTCCATGCAGCCAGAAGCGATGATCGCCCTGGCAAGCTCCGTGCCCGACCCCCGCTCGTCGGCGTATGACGTGTTGGGCGCGGCGTATGTGATCGCCCCTGTGCCGTTAGACCAATTTACGGAGGGGGAACGGCCGTTAACTTTGCTGGAACAGCGCCACAACACCTGGATTTACCAACGCGGCCGCGTGCTGCCGGTGGCGCGGCTTGTCTATCGCGCCGAAATCATCCCCGACGCGCCCACAGCCATAGACCGCGTGCATCAACCCGACTTCGACCCGACGACGACGGCGATCCTCGACGCGCCGCCCCCTTGCGCCTTAAACGGCGCGCCCGACGCAGCAGGCACGGCGGAGATTTTGGCAACGAAACCGGGATATTGGCGCATACGCACGCAAAGCGCCGCCCCGGCGCTGCTGCTGCTGGCGGAGAATGCGTACCCTGGTTGGCGGGCGACGGTGGATGGGGAAGTGGTAGAGGGGTTGACGGCGTATACGGCCGTGCGCGCTGTCTGCGTCCCGGCCGGGGAGCATGTGGTGGAATGGCAGTTCGCGCCGACGATTTATTGGGTGGGGACGGCCGTTACGCTCTTCACACTGCTGCTCCTGATATTCGTAGCCCGAAGTCCGTATACCGCTATCCGCACGTATTCACCATAGGTAGCGCCCATCGGATCACCGATTACGTATCACCGATTACCGATTACCGGTACATAGACTCTCCTTCGCCCACCGCAAAGCGAACGCAGACCGGGTCATGGTCAGAGATGCGCCGGTCGGGATCAGGTGACGCCAGGCGCATCCAGGAACGAGGCTCCAGTCCGCGGCCACGATAGAGAATATGATCAATGCGCCCGCCAGGTATGTCTGGTAAGTTGTACAAAAAGGTGTCCGCTTCAGGCGCGGCCGTTACTTCATGCGCATCGCGCCACCCATCTTGGATGAGCAAGGCGTAATTGGGATCGCCGGGATTAAAGTTCAGATCACCGATGAAGATTTGCGACGCCGCGCGAGCCGTAAAGGTGGTGAATTTCTCGCGGCACAAGGCAACCATCTCCTGGGGGCAGCGATGGTCAATATGCGTATTGAAGATGACAAACGCCTCATTCAAAGCGCGCGGCCGTAAATGCGCCCATAAGACAACACGCGGCGCACTGTTCCCCAGGCCAATGAAGGGGCGCTCTGGCGTGGGCGAAAGCCACCAATGATCCGTCGCCAGCAGTTCAAACATGTCCGTGCGATAAAACAGAACAGTTTCATAGGGACTGGGAATGTCAGGCAGGCCAAACCTGGCATATTTCGCCTGCCATACCGCAGCGGCCTCTGGCGTGGGGTCGGTGACCGGAACCGTCAGCGGGGTAAATTCGGGCAGTTGCGCCTGCAAAAAGTGAAATTGACGCGGCGTGACTTCTTGTAAACCGATGAGGTCCGGCCGCGCCTGACGCAGGGCTTGAACAAAGCAGTTTGCGTTCTGCCCACGTCGGCACGCCAGATGGGGTCAGGAAGTCGGCGGACACGTTCGATGTAATGGCACAAATTTCCATAGGTATGACCAATGACCAGCGTCAGGGCAAGGCAGGCGGAGAAAAGTCATTGGGGATCGGTCGAGATATCGCCCGCCTGCCTTGCCCCTACTTATGGCGTCGTGTTCGCCAATTCCAAGAGGCGTTGTAAATCTTGCCGCAGCGCCTCCAGTTCTGTCCCGTAGGCGCCCCAATCGCCACGGCGCTGCGCCGCTTCGGCAGCGGTGAAGTGGTCGTTGGCCGATTGGATTAACGTTTCCAGCGTGGCGTCGCCGTCAACAAGGGGGGGGGGGGCGGCCGGCGTGGGCGCTGGCGCGGTTTCCGTCACCGTCTCGCCGGTGGCGCTGTCTATGGCGGGAAGGACCTCAATGGCGGCGACGGCCGGCGCGCCTTCGATGATCGCCAGCAGCGCCTCCGCTAACGTTTCGCGCATGGCGATGCGCGTATTGGTGGCGACAATGACCCGTTTCAGTTCTGGCAGGGCGCTGGTGCTGGACTGCAAGTAAACCGGTTCCACATACACAAAGCTGTCATTCACCGGAATGATGATCAGGTTGCCGCGCAGCACGCTCGACCCACCCCGATTCCACAGCGAGAATTGCTCTGAAATTTCTGGTTCCTGGTCAATGCGTCCCTCAACTTGAATCGGGCCGAAGATCAATTCTTGCTTGGGCAGTTCGTATTCAATAAGCTGCCCGTAATGAGGGGGATCGTTGCGGGCCGCAATCCAGGAAACCATGTTCGGTTTGTTCGCCGGGGTGAAGGGCTGTATCAACAGGAATTCCGGCTCCGTTTCGCCGCCGGGCAGGGGCATCACGACGTAATAAGGTTCCATACGTGTTTGCTGCCCATTCAGAATTTCGTTGGGAAACGCGCGCCGGTCCTCCTGATTATAGAAAACGCGCACGTCTTGCATATGGTAAGTGAGATATTGCTGCATCTGGATGGTGAACAGGTCTTCCGGATAGCGCAGGTGTGCCTGTAACCCTTCGGGCATGGCAGACAATGGCTGGAAGAGGTCGGGGAAGGCGCGGCTGTAGGCCTGGATGATGGGGTCTTCAGGGGCGGTTATGTAATAGGTCACATTGCCATCGTAGGCGTCAACGGTGACTTTGGCGGCATTGCGGATGTAGTTGATGCCGTTAATGCGCGTGGCGTAGGGAAAACGGCCGCTGACTGTGTAGGCGTCGAGAATCCAGATGAGACGGCCGTTCCAGGCCACAATATAGGGGTCGCTATCCAGCGTCAGGAAGGGCGTCACCTGCTTCACACGCTGGCTAATCTCCCGGTGAAACTGCACCCGCGTTTCCCGCGTAATTTCATCGCTCAACATCACGTTGGCATCCGCCAGGCGCAGGGCAAAAGCCAGCCGTTTTAAGGCGCTGTCCAGCGGCACGCCCCCTGCGCCCGCATAGCTGCTGTAGACATTCTCATCGCCGCTGGGGTAGCTGAACTCGTCCCGGTCGCTGCCGACGAAGACGACGTCGGTGGTCAACTCGCCATAGTAAATTTCCGGCCGATCAATTTGCACGGAGATGATGCTAACCGGCGGTAAATCCTTGATGTAGAATTCGGGACGGCCGTCGCGCGTCACCTGGTCTACGGGATTCATGACAAGGCCATAGCCATGCGTAAATTCCAGATTTTCGTTGACCCAGGTGCGGTTGGGCAGTTTCGCCTTATTCAGTTCGCGGACGGCGAGCATCACCTGGCGCTGTTCCCCGTCAATGATGTAGCGGTCTATGTCAATTTCGCTGAATTCGTAATACGGCCGCAGCGCCTGCAACTGCTCATACGTCGCCTGCAACGGCCGATAATCCCACAAGCGTATGTTGCGGAAGCTGATCTCGTTATCAATCAGATCTTCCTGCGTCAGTTCGCCGCCATAGATGAACTCCTTTGATTCAATTTGGTCCAGGCCAAAGGCGAGCCGCGTGTAGGTGATGTTATGTTGAATGTACGGGCTTTCGCGTACAATTTCATTCGGTTCGACCGCATAACGCTGCAACAGATTGGGATAAACACCGCCTAATATAAACGAAGCGGCCAGCCAGATCGCTGCCGTCAACAGCGGCAGGCGTAGGTTTTGGCGGAAGATGTTAAAGGCGACGGCAACGGCCGTTACCCCCATCAATACCATCTGTGCCCATAAACCATACAGGTTCGCGTTCATATCCGTATAACTGGCGCCAAAGACCACGCCCTGTTCAGAATAAAGCAGGTTGTAAATATCCAGCCAATGGCTGAGCGCCCACAATCCCAGAAAGAGAACGATGAGCAGCGCCGTGTGTTGGCGCATTGTCGGGGTGATTGGGGTTTGCCAACGGCCGCGCTGAATATCGGGCAGGTAGTTGATGAAGTAGATGAAGAGAAGCCCCAAAATGGTGAACAGCAGCAGCGAACTAAACCATCCCTGTAAAAACTGATAGATGGGCAGCGTGAACAGGTAGAAGCTAATATCTTGCTCAAAAAGGGGATCGCTGATGTTGAAGGGAACCTGGTTGAGATAGAGTAAAATAGATTCCCATTGGCTGGCGGCGGCGCTGCCAAAGACAAAGGCAAAAAACAAGCCAACGCCGTTAATGAGCCAGTTGAACCCGGAGAATTGCAGGAATTGTGGATAATGAGAAGGAGTGCTTTTGCTTGCCCACCGCCGCGCCAGATGCCAGTTGAGCAGCAGCACGGCCGCTGCCAGCGCAAAGAAAACGACGAAGCTAAGTACCTGCACCCCCCACTGTTTCAGCCAGACCTGTTGATAATTGAGTTCATTGAACCACAACCATTCGGTGTAGGTGGTGACGATCCAGTTGAGGCTGAGCAGCAGCAGGAAAAACAGCCCCAGCAGCCAGATGATGCGGTTCGGGCGTTGTGGCTCAGTTGGACGACGTGGCAATGGCGGCCGCTTACGGCCGTTCCCTCCATCGCCCCCGCTATTTCCTCCCTCATCATCCTCTTTATTATTACCCAAATCCCAACCTGCATCTTCCATCGCTTTGCGAAAGACTTCCGGGATTTCAAAATTATTACGGTTACGGCTCATGTTAGCTCCTTTGTAAATCGAACATCCCTGTTCGATGTCCGAACAAGGATGTTCGGACTACAGATTTTCATTCA
>JACSRF010000678.1 GCA_014879875.1 Anaerolinea sp. | reverse complement strand
CGCTGTCGTCACCGCGAAGATGAGATTTGTCAGTCAATCAGCGTAACTTATTTAATCCGCGTTCCTTAATCATCGTCCTTCGTAAATCGTAAATCGTAAATCGCAAATCGTTAATCGCAAATCGTTAATCGTAAATCCTATCGCGTTAACCTTTGACGCCGCTGCTGGCCGCATTCTCCACAAAGAAACGCTGCCCGAAAATGTAAATGATCATCGGCGGCAGGATGGCAATGGCCGCCCCGGCCAGGATCAGATTCGGGCTGTCGGAGGCACGGCCGCGCAGCACATTCAGCGACAGGGTGAGGACGTGGTTGCTGGTGTTGCCGGTGTTGATCACCACCAGCGGCCAGAAGAAGCTGTTCCACGAATACAAAAAGGTGAAGGTGGTCAGCGTCGCCAACGCCGGCGTGCTGGCGGGCAGGAAGATGCGCAGCAAAATTTGCAGCCGTGACGCGCCATCAATGAACGCCGCTTCCTCAATCTCTTTGGGAATGGAAAGGAAGAACTGGCGCATTAAAAACGTGCCATAGGCGCTGAAAATCCAGGGGATGACTAACGAGGCGATTTTGTTGACCCAGCCGATCATCACCATCAACTGGTACATCGGCGTCACCAGGACGACGAACGGGATCATGATCGTGCCCAGGTAAAAGACAAATAGATTGTCACGGCCGGGAAAACGCAGCCGGGCAAAGGCATAACCGCCGAGTACCGACGTCGTCAGCGTGCCAAAAACGACGGCCAGCGTCACCAACACCGTGTTCGTCAGGCTGCGATCCATGCTTTGCAGCGCCACCACATCGCTGTAATTTTGCGGGCGGGCGGTGATCGCTTCCACCGGATCACTCAGGCGCACATTTTGCAACACCGTCACGCTGGGGTCTTGCGGGTCTACGAAGCGCCCCAGCGCCGTCTGCCCCACCAGGGCCAGATCGCGCATTACACCGGCGACTTCTAATTGGTAGATGGGTACTTCTTTGTCGTTGACAACGGCCGTTTCCTGATTGGTAAAGCCCCCTTTTGGCGTGGCGTCGGTTAACGGCCGTTCCACCGTCTCATTCGGGTTATCTGGGTCCGCAAAAATGCCGATACGGATATTACTCTCCACCAGCGCAAATTCGCGCCGCTCGCCGTCTATCTCCACATAATACAACGGCAGCGGCGCATCCTCGCCCGGCATCTCGATTGTCAGCGCCGTGCGCGGCAGCAAACGCGGCGGGTAACGAAACGTATCCTTCGGCTCCTTAAACGACGTCGCCAGCATATAAGCAAAGGGAAACAACATCGCCAAGGCAAAAACAGTCAACACCAGATAAACGGCCGTGCGGCGCAACATCGTGATCAGTCGGTAAGATTTGAACATCATGAACCTCTTGGCGTCGGGCGTCGGATTACGGATTACGGATTACTGCTTACGGCTTACGGCTTACCCCTCCGCTCCACTGGCGCGCTGCCGCTGGAATTGAAACAACGTCGCGCCAAAAATGAGGAGGAACAGCACCCAGGCAATGGCCGAGGCATACCCCTGCTCAAAGCGTTGGAACCCTTTTTGGTACAGGTACAGCACCATCGTCAACGTCGCATTTTGCGGCCCGGCCGGATTTTGCCCCGGCATCACAATAAACACCTGTTCAAACACCTGCATCGCCTGGATGACGGTGGTGGTAACGACAAAAAAGGTCGTTGGCGCTAACAGCGGCAGCGTGATGCGCCAGAACTGCTGGCGCGGGTTGGCCCCGTCCACCGTCGCCGCTTCATACAGCGACGACGGGATATTTTGCAGCCCGGCCATGAACAGCACCGTGTTAAAGCCGATCCACTGCCAGGCAGCCATGATGATGACGGCAATGAGCGCCGTGCTGCTTTCGGAAAGCCAGCGCACCTGGGGATCGACCGCGGCAATGCCTATGGTGTTGAGAAAATTCACAGATACGGTAATGCCATAATTGATGTAACCAATGGTCGCGTTGTACAACCATTGCCACACCAGGGCAATGCCGACAACGGCCGCCACGCTCGGCAAAAAGTAGACGGCGCGGAAAAAGCGCATCCCCGGTATTTTGCTGTTGAGCAAATTCGCCAGGAACAGGGCGGGAATAACGCTGAGCGGCACAGCCAGCAGCACAAATTTCAACGTATTGCCCAGGGCGATCCAAAACAGCTTATCTTGCGCGCCAATGACGTAACTGCGGCCAAACAGGGTGAAGCGCGTCAGTTCACTGTAAATGGTGGCGTCCATCACCTCGTTAGCGCGTTGATCGCGCGCGGACAATGCGGCCGCGTCCAGGTCAAAAATTTTGGCGTAGTTGTCCAACCCAATCCATTCCGCATTGCCAAAGGCGTCGGAGTTGGTGAAGCTGACATAGAGGGAGAGGAGCAGCGGCCCGGCAAAGAAGATGAGGAAGCCGAGCAGGTTGGGCGACAAAAAGAGGTAGCCATCGAGCATTTCGCCATGGGCGTTGGTGGCGTTAAACAGTTTGGCGACCGGCCGCTGCCACATCGCCCAGGCCATCAGGCCAAAGAAAAAAGCAGCCAGCACAAAGAGAACGGCCGTACCATTCGTGAGTCCGGCCAGCAGCGCCCCCAGCCCAGAGAAAATGCCGACAGCCAGCAAAAAGGCCGCGCCGCTCGCCAGAGCAATTATTTTACCGGCGCGCTGCAATGATTGGCGCAGCGCCAGATTATATTCATACCGATCACCGGCGGCGCTGACCAGGTAGCCAACGAAGGCGGTGAGGAGGAAGGGGATGCCGCGGCCAAATGTATTCGCCAGCGAATCAATGCCGACGAAGAAATTGAGCAGATGCAGGCCGCCCACCAGGAAAAAAAGGAAGCCGAGATAGTTAATGGCTAAGGAGATGACACGGCCGTTATGCCGCCGCCGACTGATGAAGTAAACGGCCGTCCCGCTGCCCACCGCCAGCGCCGCCAACAATACCGACGCCAAAATCCGCAGCCATTGCGCCATCTCCGCGCCAACGGCCGTCCAGACCAGCACAGCGCCGACCAGACCAGCAATGACCGTCAGAGCGTGCCACAACAGCAGCAGGCGCAACCACAAAGCAGCACGGCCGTCTGGCGCCTTCTTTGGGGAAGCAAGCGACGCAGTTATCATGCCATCCTCCATGTTGCCACAAAGAAGCCGGGCTATTTCTGCAAAGCCCGGCTTCTCGTAGAATTATTTATTTACTAAAAGTCTTGTTGGCTTCGTCGCAGATAGTCGCAGCATAGTCGTCAATCGAGAGTTCGCCATTGAGCACGGCCGTCACTGCCGGCCCCATCACCGCGTCAAACTCCGGCCAATTCCCGGCCCACAGCGGCCCTTCGGTGGCGGGATTGCGCGCCAGACCATTGAGGAACGCCTGGTTGTTCAGCGGCGGCGTGAAGGTGACGAACGCATCCAACGCTGCCTGGCTGACGCGGCTGGGGATGTTCGCGCCCAGTTCCGCTATCTTGCCCTGCGTTGCGGCGGTGGTGAGCGCCTGTACCAACTCCCACGCTGCTTCAGGGTTTTCTGTGTTCGCGTTGACCACGTAAGCGCCCCAGAAGAGCCAGTTGCTCGGCCCGGCCGGGCCATCCGGCAGTTCCACCACGTCCCAGTTGAAGTTGGCGCTGGCGCGGGCGCCGGGGGTCGCCCAACGGCCGTTTTGGAACATGCCCACTTTACCGGCCAGGAACGGCGGTTCGCTGTCTTCGCCATAGGGCACGGCGACATCAAACTCCGTGTAAATGCGCTGCTCGAAGGCCAGGCCGGCCAACGATTCGGCCGTGTCCAGCGCGCAGGCGGTGCGGTCTTCGTTGAAGAAACCACCGCCGGCAGCGTTAATCCAATACCCATACGGCCCCCACCACGCATTTTGACCGTAACCAAAGATGTCGCTGCCCAGGGCGTCAATGGCCGCCGCCACCTCGATGAAGGCGTCCCAATCCCATTCGCCCTTCGCCGCCAGTTCGCGCGGGTCCGGCGCGCCAGACTCCGCCAACAGGTCCAGGTTCAGGTACAGCGCAAACGTAGACACGTCACGCGGCAGGCCCCACAGCGTCTCGCCCGTGTTGCCCGTCTCCGGGTTGAAGGTGAGGTGGAACATCGGCCCAGGGTAGAAATCGGCGTCGCTGTAACCGGCCGTCGCATCCGCCATGTCGCGCAAGTCCATGATCAAACCGCGCTTGGCAAAGTCGGCCACATCCGTTCCGGGAATCCAGAACACATCGGGCGCCGTGCCCGCCGCCAACTCCGTCTTCAATACGTCCTGATAGCTCGACCCTTCACTGCCACCCGGTTCGTACACAATCGTGACATTCGCCAGGCTGGCGTCAATATCGTCGCTCACTGCCTGGTACACGTCAATTTCCGCCTGGTTATCCGGGCGCGTGCGCCAGCGCAGCGTCACTTCGGCCATAGCGGCCGGTTCTTCCGCCACCTGTTCTTCAACTGCAACAGCGGGAGCATTGGCCGCCGGCTCATTAGCCGCATTGCCACCGCCACAAGCCGCCAACACCAGACTTAACGCCAGCATCAAAACAACTACTAACCAAAATCGTTTCTGTTTCATTTGACTAATTCTCCTCCATAAACATGGATATTAAGTTGACAATAACACGTCATTGGACCAATTTGCGTCATCTCAAAATGATTGCTTGCGTCATGCGCAATCCATCTAGATTGACCCTGAGAGATGACAGGATCAGGATCGCCAATCTATCCTTAGGGTTCGTTCAAAATTAACTCAGGTGGCACGGTCAGGAGACCGACCACAGCAAACACAAAAGTTATTAACGAGCGAACCCTTAGACCACAGGGCCGGTTGACCGACGCGCAATGAACGCCGCCGGCAAGCGCACATGTTGGCGCGGCGCCGTTGGCTGTTCAATTGCCTGAATTAATAAACGCGCTGCTTCCTGCCCAATGTGCGCAAAATCCTGGCGCAAGGTGGTGAGGGGTGGGTCGAAGTAAGCAGCCAGAGGGATGTCATCAACGCCAATGACAGAAAGCTGCGCCGGGACATTGACGCCTAAATCACTGGCAGCGCGCAGCGCGCCTACGGCCATCTGGTCATTTTGGGCAAAGATCGCGTCGGGTAAAGCGCCGCTTTGCGCAAACTGCATCAGGGCATCATACCCGGAATGCGCCTGCCAGTTGCCTTCGATGATCAGGTCTGGTTCAAGGGGCAGCCCGGCCGTTTGCAGCGCCGCTTCGTAGCCGGCCATGCGGTCTTGCGAACAATCTTCGCTCATGATGCCCGTCACCAAACCGATGCGCCGATGCCCCAGGCGCAGCAAATGGGCCGCAGCCGCCTGCCCCACCGCGACGTCATCCAGGGAGACGGAGTTAGCCCCCTCTTCACGAGGACGCGCCCCGGCAAAGACGGTGGGAAAGTTAGGGGGCAGGTGTTGAAAACGGCCGTCGGCATACGGATTAATCACCATCAACCCTTCCACCTGGCGGCTGGGCACAAGCTGCTCCACCAGCGCGGCAAACGTCTCGGCATCGTGCGCCGAAGCAGACATGAGAAAATAACCCCGTTCACGCGCCCCTCGTTCTGCGCCATCTATGATGCTGGCAAAGGTGTAGTCGGTGAGATTGGGCGAGATACAAGCCAGGATGCCGCTGCGACCAATCGCCATCGAACGCGCAATGGCGCTTGGTTGATAACCCAATTCTGCAATCGCCGCTTCAACCCGCGCTTTTGTGTCGGGGTTGACACGTTCACGGCCGTTGATCACGCGGGAGACGGTTTGGTGCGAAACGCCCGCGCGCGCGGCGACGTCACGAATGGTTACATGGGGATGGGTCACTTTTCTCTCTCCTCTATATGTGACCGGTCACGTGACCGGT
>JACSRF010000443.1 GCA_014879875.1 Anaerolinea sp. | reverse complement strand
AAAATGCCAATAAATCTGCGTTAATCAGGAAAATCTGCGTCCAAAATTCTTTTTCCGACAAGCTGCTAGGACACGGATTTACAGGATTTGCGGATTGGTGTAGTCGAGTAAGGAAAATCCGTAAATCCTGCCAATCTGTTGTCAAACTCAATAGCCTGCTCGTTTTTTTAGCGCCAACGTCCCGCCAACCAGCGCGTAGCCCATTCCCAAAAAGACCAGCGTAAACTTAACAGCCGCGCAGCCCCAGGCCAGCGGCGCCCATAACGCGCTGCTGCTGCCCAACAAGAGTTGAATCAGGCTGATGTTTTCGATGTAGTCGAGGACGGCCGCCGCCGCCATTCCCCCGACCATGACGGGGCCGAACCGGCCCAGACGTCCAGGTAGATGGGGAGCGGCCGCCAGGCAGCTCAAGGCAATCGCTGCTGCGTACACAAGCGGGTAGAGGAAATCTAACCCCAGGCTCAAGCCGGCCACAATTTGCGTGCGCGCGTCCCAGGAGGCGATGATCGCTTGCGCGTTCGTCAGCGTGCCCGCAAATTCAAACGAGACAATGCCCTGTGGCGCGGCGGGGGTGGTCAGGGGGCGGCCAATGAGGGTGAGGACGGCCGTTTGCGCCACCGCCAACCCAATCGCCAACCACATCCAGTTTCGTTTTGTCCCTGTCATAGTAAGCCTACCGTCGTGCGCGTTCATGAACCTTCCTGCGCCAGTAATTTTTCCAGTTTGGCTTTGGTTTCGCGCCAGGTTATTTTAGACAGCCCCAACTTTTGCCGGATGTCATCTTGCTCCACACGCTGGCGATAATCACGCAAAGCCGAGGCCCAGCGCAAATTTTCAAAGGAGAGCAGCCCTCGATTCAACCCGGCCGCGTCACCAACGTCGCGCAAAATATATTCCAGGTTGCGCGGTGTGCAGGTGAACAGTGTGTCGGGCGGTTGGTACTGCTCCAGATACTCATCCAGAACAACCAGCCACGATGCTTCCAGCGGCAGCTTACGTTCTTTGTAGCGCAAGCGTGGGTTCGCATAGCGGATGAACAACATCGGCTGCTGCGGATCGCTGCGATCCACGTGGTTAGGGACCATGTTCATCGCTTCGCTCTTCTTGATGCCGGTTTGCAACAGCAGCGTCAGCAGCAAATGGGGACGCGCATCCGCTTTGCGCTGCTCATCAGCTTGCCGCCACGCATTGCTGACAACCAGCGCGCGTTCCAGCTCCCCTTCGTTGGGCACGACTGGGAGGGGGCTTTTGACGCTGTGTTGGATCACGGCCGTTGCCGGATCCACCGGCAGTACGCCGCTCTCTTGCAGCCACTTAAAAAAGACCTTCAGCGTCGTCACCCGGCGCGCGTATGACTTGGGGCTGCACGGCACACCCCGCTCATACAGCAGCCAGTTGAGAAAATCATTCAAATTCTTGGTACTCACCTCCCCAATAGGCTGACCTATGCCCAGGTATTTACCCAACAGGCGCACGTCACTGGCAAAAGCCTTCACCGTGTTCAGGGCAAACCCTTCGTCGCGCATGTGTACTTCAAATTGCCCCATCGTTGCCAGAATAGAGGCTTCTGCTGTTAAGGAGCGACTGCTGCCTGCTTCGTCACTGCCAGGTTCAGGGAATAATGACCGTTGTCTGTTTTCGTTCATTGGCAAAAATACCTCGCATCATTTTCGTATAGATATGATGAATCTTAGAACATTTGACCCAATTTGTCAAGATTGCGACGCTGTTTTCTTTATGCTAAAATCGCTGCACCGTTGGTATGCAAATCGTGAAGTGGATAGAAGTTTATGAAAAGTCTGACAGCCCATCTAACCTTAAGAACGTATCAGGCGGATTCACCACGCTGCTCTAACCCCTTACTGTGAGCGCCATGAAAGTCGAAATTGTCAGCGTCAGCGCCCCTTTGCTGATGAGTGACATTGTGGACACAAACTCGACGCACGCCACCCGCAGCTTGCGCGAAATTGGCGTGCATATTCTCTGCCGGGCAGTTGTTGGGGAAGATATAGATATTCTGTTGGACGTCCTGCGCGTGGCTGCGCGCCGCGCCGACGTGGTTCTGATCATCGGTGGCGCGTATGAATCTGATCTGACCAGGCAGGCGGTATCACAGTTAACCGGGCGAAACCTGGATGGCGTCAACTGTATGTCTTCGGCCGCCAACAGTGACGCCTCAGAGCCGGGCGTTTTTGTCGAAAACGCCCTTCTCGTTTGCCTTCCCAGCGAGCGGCGAGAACTGGCTTATTTGTTAGAGAATCGTGTCTTACCTTATTTGCAGCAGCGTTTAAGCCGCGAACAAGTTGGGGTCAGCGTCTCAGGGTGGATTTTGCTGCGGGCAGTGGGGGTCATGGAAAGCAGTGTGCGGCAGCAGTTAGCCGATTTAGCGACTGGTCCAGATGTGCGCGTGACCTTAAACTCTTACGCCGGGCAAACAGACATACGTTTGTGGACGCAAGCCGCCGCTGAAACGGCCGTGCAGCAGACGTTGGCGCAGTTGCGACAGGAAGTGACGCTGCGTTTAGGCGACCATATTTATGGCGAGGGGAAAGATCGCCTGGAGCAAGTGGTGTTGAATTTGCTGTCTCAAAGCGGCATGACGTTGGCTCTGGCGGAATGTTTCACTAACAGGTCTGTGGCGCAGCTGCTGCATAAGCTGGCCGAGGCAGACAGGCATATTGCCTTCACGCCCCTCACGACCGGCGATGAATTGGCCGATTTTTTGCAGATGGCGTATTTAAGGCCAGATAGTGACCTCTCCTCGTGGTGCCGCGCGGCCGCACAGGAATTATTACGCAGGAGTGGCGCTGGTTTGGGGCTGGTTATTTACAGCAACATCACGCCGGGGGGCATCCAGATATTGGTTACGTTGGCTTCCGCGCATGGCGTTTCCGTCACCCAACGTTCGTTTGGCGGCCATCCCGAAAGTATTGACCAGTGGGCCAGCACATTGGGATTGGCCCATTTGCGCCGCTGGTTATTGGTACATACATGAGGCTATAGCTCAAGGATATCGTTAGCAATATGCGTATTGGCATGGTAACAGCGTGTTATAAGCCGGTGATGAACGGCGTGACACGAATGATTTCTCTCTATAAACAGCAGCTAGAGGCGTTGGGTCATGATGTGCTGATATTTACGTTAGGCGAGCCAGACCCCGCCGGCGATGAACCGGGGGTGGTGCGTTCACCGGGAATTCCGGCAGGCAATACGGGTTACTACATCAGTATGCGCTATACACACGAGGCGCAGGAATTGTTGGCGGAGATGGAGATCATTCACTGCCACCACCTGTTCATGAGCGTGGAAATGGCGCATCGTTACGGCCGTTGCCCTGTCGTCTACACCAATCATACCCGTTACGATCTCTACACTGGCGCTTACATCCCCATTCCACAGCCGACCGCCGACGCCATCATGCGCCAGATTTGGCCGGACTTCACCGACCTGGCGGACGTGATTGTGACGCCATCCGCCAGCGTGCGCCAGATCATGCTCGATTTTGGCGTGCGCCAGCCAATTCAGGTGATTGAGAATGGGGTTGATTTACGGCCGTTTCGCTACCCTCATGCCCCCCTCACCAAAGCTGACCTCGGCATCCTGGAAACGGCTACCTTGTTTGTTTATGTCGGCCGCCTGTCCCCGGAGAAAAACCTGCCGCTGTTGTTGGAACAGTTTGCCATTGCCCACGACATCGCGCCCCACATTCACCTGCTCCTGATCGGCCGGGGGACGATGCAGGCGGCCCTGAAACAACAGGCGCAGGAATTGGGCATTGCCGCCGCTATTCATTTTACAGGCGCGCTGGAGTATACCGACATTCCCAACTATCTGGCTGCGGCCGACGCCTTTGTCACGGCCTCGGTGACAGAAGTACACCCTTTGACCATTATTGAAGCGATGGCTGCCGGGCTGCCGGTGGCCGCGCCGGCCGCCCCTGGCATCATAGACACCGTGCAGCCCTATCGCTCCGGGCTGCTGACCCATTATCCGGAACAAGGGCTGGCGGCGGCGATGGTTGGGTTGGCGCTAGATGCGCCGCGCCGTCAGGCCATGGGGGACGCGGCGCGCGCCGACAGTGAACGGTTTGACATTTGCCATACCGTCAACAAAACAGTCGCCTTATATGAACGACTGCAACAAACGCGTCCGGATCTGCGGCGCGAGAAGGCGCACGGCCGTTGGACGCGCAATCGTGAGCGGCTGCAACCCATGCTCGATCAACTTACCGGCTTGCTAAAACCGCCGGAAAAGCGCGAAAGTGGCCCCTTGCGCGCTGTGCAAGAGAGAAAACCACCGCAGAATGGAGAAAATCGGACCAATGGCGAATGGTAAAGACGGCCGTAAACAACTCGGCAGTTGGGGGGAATCATTGGCCGCCAGCTACCTGGAAGGGCAAGGCTACCAGATTTTGCAGCGCAACTGGCGCTGTCCGCGCGGCGAGATTGACCTGGTAATGCAAGCGGGCGCAACGTTGGTGTTTGTGGAAGTAAAGACGCGACGCGGGCAGGCCATGGGCACACCTGAAGAAGGGATCACCCCCCACAAAGCGCGCAAACTATTGCAGCTTGGGCTGCATTACTTGTATGCGCATGACCTGGACGAGGTAGACTGGCGCATTGACCTGGTAGCCGTTGAGCTAGACAAGCATGGTAAGCTGCTGCGTTGTGACCACATCCCGAACGCGGTGATGGGATGGTGAAAGAAGAAGGAAGAGGGAAGAGGGAAGAAGGAAGAAGGGAGAAGGAAGAGGGAAGAAGGGTTCTCTCCTCTTCCCCCTCCCTCCTCATCCTGGTGGGGGCGACGGCCGTTGGCAAAACGGCGCTTTCTTTGCGCATAGCCAGTGGGTGTGGCGGTGAAATCATCTCCGCCGATTCGCGCCTCTTCTACAAAGGGTTGGATATTGGCACGGCCAAGCCTTCCCTAGCCGAGCAAGCGCAAGTTCCACACCACCTCATTGACGTCTGCGCTCCGGACGAGACGCTCAGCCTGGGTGAATACCAGCAGTTGGCCTATGCTGCTATTGCCGATATTCAGGCGCGCGGGCGGCTGCCGATTTTGGTGGGGGGCACGGGGCAATATGTGCAGGCGGTGGCGGAAGGGTGGGGCATTCCCCGCGTGCCGCCGCAGCCCGCCTTACGCGCCGCACTGGAAAAATTAGGCGGCGCGGAATTGGGGCGCTGGTTGCAGCAGCTAGACCCAACGGCGGCGGCGCAAATTGATCCGCGTAACGTGCGCCGCGTCATTCGCGCCCTGGAGGTGACGCTGGTCAGCGGCCGTCCCATCACCGACTTACAGCGCAAAACCCCGCCCCCTTACCGCATTGTCATGATCGGCCTGCATCGTCCACGCGCCGCGCTCTATACGCGCATTGACCAACGGGTGGACGAGATGATGGCCGCCGGGCTGCTGGCGGAGGTGGCGCGGTTAAAGGAGATGGGCTATGGCCGTTCCCTCCCCGCCATGAGCGGCCTCGGCTACCGGCAGCTTTACGCCCACCTGGAGGGGGAACTGACGCTGGAGGAGGCAGTGCAGCGCGTCAAGTTTGAGACGCACCGCTTTGTGCGCCAGCAAGCGACCTGGTTTCGCGCCGACGACCCGCGTATTGCCTGGTTTGAGATGGCAAGCGAGGGGGTGGAAACGGCCGTGTTGACGTTTGTGAACAGGTGGCTAAACGGAGAACGGCCGTAAGACGCCTGACGCCAAGCCTCTAAGACAGGTACACAGATGTGTAGCTCTGTGTTCCGGCTCTACAGGATTTCATGGGGTTCAGCGTGACATGTGACGAGTGATGCGTGTGGTCTCTCTGGTCACGCATCACTCGTCACGCATCACAGCCTG
>JACSRF010000279.1 GCA_014879875.1 Anaerolinea sp. | reverse complement strand
GCGATTTACGATTGGCCTGCCCCTGGCAAGCTATGAGAAAACCCCAAATCTTTTTCTTAATATCTATAGCAACAAAAAAGGGGGCCGTATGGCCCCCTTTTTTGTTGTGTACAAATGTCTCGTCCCGGCATCTTTAGACAACTGCTTAGCACCTTTCCAATGAGATGTTTGCATAATGTGCAAGAATTTTTAACGCAAAGGGGCAAAGGAAGAAAGGCGTTGCGTTAAATTCTTTTCTGGCTTGTCCAGGTTAGGGCAGGCCAAATATGATCAGGTCGCTTGATTGGACGACATTGGTCGCGCCGGCGTTGGCTTCCTGGAAAACGGTTGCCTGCACAAACATGCCTTGCTTATATTCAAAGGGCTTCAATTGTGAGCCATCAACCAGGTAAATATCAGCCAAGCCCTGGCTTTGCACACGATATCTGACGCCGTCTGGCGATTCAATCAGGAATTCTGGTTTGGTTTGGGGGGTCAGGTTCATGCTGGTGATTTTGCCGCGCACAATGAACTCTGTCCCTTTGAGGATTGTTGGCGGGTTGATTTCCATGCCCGTTTCAGGGTCTATGCCGCTGAGGGGACGGCCGAGGTAAGGATCGTCAGCGGCCGGTTCGTCAGCGGGTTCAACGACTTCTGGTTCGGCGGCAGGTTCTTCGCTTGCCGCGTCTGGTTCGCTAACGGCCGTTGGCTCTTCGGCGGCGGCGACTGGTTCAGCAGCGATTGGATTGCCTGGCGTGTCGGCCGCTGCTTCATTGTTGGCAACGGCCGTGTTCGCCCCGCTATTTTGCGCCACTGGTTCTGTGGTGGCGGCGCCCCCACCGCCACACGCTGTTAACAACAACAGTAACACGAACCCAACGATAATCACTTTTTTCATTCTACTCTCCTCTTCTTTGATTTGTTTGCTGTTTGGATGCAGGCTATAGTGATAGTACATTTTTAATATTATTCCTGGAAGCGTTAGAAATGACAATTTTTAGCGACACTTCCCTGTGCGATTTACCTAATTTTAATCAGCGTGAGGTTGAAACAAGATGAGTGTGTTTAATGGGCAGCGGTTGACGAATGAAGCTTTTAAGCTGGATGTGGAGCGGATGCGCCGCGGTTGGTACTCCGATAAGTATTTTGCCAATATTTTGGCGATGCTGCATGGGGTCAGCCAAAATGATGGATATCAGGGGGAGTTTGCGCGGGAGATTGGCTGTGATCCGACCGGGTTGAATGTGGGCGACCTGGAAGTGGAGATGCAGTTTTTCACGCGACGGCCGGGGAAAACGGTCATTGTGGGCGTGGATAAGGCGCTGGCGATGCTGCGGCACTGCACCGGGTATTTTGATGAGCAAGGGGAGTGGGTGGAAACGTGGCAGCATTTGCGGGTAACGGCCGTTCACGATGGCGCCACCACGGAGTATCAGGGGGATGCCCTGCGCGTGCAGCCGGTGATCAACATTCGCGGCCGTTATCGGGATTTTGCTTTGTTGGAAACGCCCATGCTGGGCATTCTGAGCCGGGGCAGCCGCATTGCCACCAACGTCTATAATGTGCTGCGCGCGGCGCGGGGCAAGCAGGTGCTCTTTTTCCCGGCGCGGTTCGATCTACATGAAGTCCAGGCGGCCGATGGGTATGCTTATGATATTGCCGTCGCCCGCTTTAATCGGGATTATGAAGGGCGGCTGCTTTCTTTTGTCTCCACAGATGCGCAGGGCGACTGGTGGGGTGGCGGCGGCGGTGGCACCATTGCCCATGCGGCCATTGCCTGTTTTTTGAGCGACACGGCCGCGGCAATGATGGCTTTTGCCAAATACGTGCCCCCGGAAGTACTGCGTATTGCCCTGGTGGATTTTAACAATGACTCCATATTGGACAGTTTGCGCGTGATGAAGGCGATGTTTGCGCAATATGCGGCCTTGGTTGAGGCGGGGGATGAGGCAGAGGCGCGCCGGTACGTGCTGTATGGCGTGCGCCTGGATACCAGCGGCGGCTTGCGCGACGTGAACGTGCCCCCCTTAGGCGATCCGGCGTTGGATTTGGGGGTGACGCCGCGCCTGGTGTTTAACGTGCGCCAGGCATTAGACAGCGCCTGGGAAAATTGGGAACTGCCGCCGCATCAACTAGAGTTGGCGCAATCTTACTGCCACGCCGTGAAGATTGTGGCGACAGGGGGCTTTAACCCGGAGAAAATTTCGCGATTCGAGAAGTTGAAAGTACCGGCCGATATTTATGGCGTCGGTTCTTCGTTGTTGTCGAATGACAAGGAGACAAACACGGATTTTACGGCCGACGTGGTGCGCGTGAAAATTGGCGAGACCTGGTATGACATGGCCAAAGTGGGGCGCGGTGCAGCCCCTAACCCAGATTTGGAGCCGGTGGGTTTAGGCGAACTGTAATTGGGCGTCGGGCGTGGGGGCGTGGGAATTAACGGCCCACGCCCGACGTTTCTACCAGACGCGGCACAAAAAGCCTTTCAGGTAGGCAGATTCCGGGAAGGAGAGCAGGATGGGGTGGTCTGGCCCCTGGCTTAGGAATTGTAGAATTTGCACGTCGCGCCGGGCATCAACGGCCGCCGCGAAGACGATTTTTTGGAAAAGTTCGGCCGTCACCAGGCCAGAACAGGAGAAGGTGGCGACACAGCCGCCGGGTCGTGCCAGGCGAAAGGCAAGCCAGTTCAGGTCTTTGTAGCCACGCGCGGCTTGCTGTACGTCGCGCTGGCTGTGGGCGAACTTGGGTGGGTCGAGGATGATGAGGTCGAAGGTACGGCCGTTATCCCGATAGGCGCGCAGTTGTTGAAACGCATCGGCGGTGACATATTCGTCAGACGGCCGTTCCTGCCCATTGAGAGCCATATTCCTGGCTGCCAGGGATAGCGCCGTGGCCGCTGTATCCAGGTTGACGATGGGGCCAGCGCCCCCGGCGGCTGCATAAACGGCAAACGCTCCTGTATAGGCGAAAACGTTTAGCATCTCCTTACCGGCAGCGAATCCTGATTGTCCCACTACTGCTCGATTATCCCGCTGATCCAGATAAAAACCGGTTTTATGCCCTTCATACAGGTTGACGGCAAAGTGCAGCCCATTTTCCTGGATGATGATTTCGGCCGCCGGCGCTTCACCCCACAGCAGCCCACTGTTGGCGGCCAGCCCTTCCTTCTGGCGCACGCTGGCGTCGGAGCGTTCGAGGATGCCGCGTGGGTGGAGCAGTTCTGCCAGCAGGGTGGCGAGCATCGTTTTGTGCCGGTCAATGCCCAACGTGAGACATTGCATGACCAGGAAATCGCCATATTTGTCTACGATCAGGCCGGGCAGACCATCTGCTTCGGCGTTGACTAGGCGGTAAGCCGTCGTGGCCGGTTCCAGGCGGAGCGCAGCGCGGCCGGCAATGGCGCGCTCTAGTTTGCCACGCCAAAAAGCGGCGTCAATTGTTTCGCTTTCGTCCCAAGAAAGGATGCGCCCACGAATTTGGGAATGGGGATTGTAATGCGCGTGGGCCAGGAAACGGCCGGCGCCATCCACCACTGCCACCACATCACCAGGCTGTGGCGCGCCAGTCACCTTGCTGATGGCCCCGGAGAAAATCCAGGGATGCCGATTATGCACCGGTTTCTCACGACCCGGTTTTAATTTGAGGGATGTTGTCATGATGCGCGAGTTTAACATTCACCGGCGCTGCGGGCAATCGGCGCTCTGGTAACAAAACCTTTATCAACCTTTAGCAAACTGGTAACGCTTGCTTAAACAGTTGTTAACTTACGGCCGTTACACTATCGGCAATTGCGGAAAGGATAACAACATGCACATCTTGGTGACAAATGACGATGGCATAACGGCCCCAGGGCTACTGGCTCTGGCCCAGGCAATGCGACAATGTGGCGATGTGAGCGTCGTTGCCCCTGATCACGATTGGTCAGGTGGGGGGCACGTTAAAACGTTGAAACGGCCGTTGCGCGTGCGTAAAGTCAAACTGCCAGACGCCACTGCCGCGCTCACCAGCGATGGCGCTCCCTCAGACTGTGTTGCCCTCGGTGTCATGGGTTTACTCTCCCGCAAGGTTGATTTAATTGTTTCTGGCATCAACCCGATGGCGAATTTGGGTCAAGACGTTACGTATTCTGGTACGGTAACGGCCGCCATGGAAGGAATCATCTGGGGTATTCCCAGCATCGCTATTTCGCTCGACGCCGGCCGCAGTGATTTAGGCGACATTGATTATGATGCGGCCTCGAAAGTGGCGCGGCTGGTCATACGAACTGTACTCGAAAAAGGGCTGCCTAAAGGTATTTTCCTGAATATCAACGTCCCTTACCTAGCGGCGGACGAAATAAAAGGGATTCGCTTGACGCGGCAAGGCTTACGGGTTTACCGGGATCGTCTGGATCGGCGCACAGACCCCCGTGGCAATGATTATTATTGGATTGGCGGCGACGCGCCAACCGGCGTCCCTGAAAAGGGAACGGACGTCGGCGCATTAGCAAAGGGTTACGTTTCTGTCACGCCATTGCAGCTTGATTTGACCGCCTATAAAGCAATTTCTACACTGTCACAGTGGGGCTGGGTCAACGAAGATAGCGTGCCCGTCAATGGCGCTGTCGCTGCCGGTTTAACAGAGTTAATTCTTGTTTAGATAGGCTTGTTGCCTAACCACATTTATCTTTGCTCTCTTCTCCTCCTCTCGCAGGGACCCTCTTCTCTTTAGGGAAAAAGCCAGGCAAACGCCTGGCTTTTTCTTTATGTACAGCGCTTTCAAGGGTTGGTTTGATTTTTACCCTTGCCATTTTTACGCCTCTCTTGCCGTCTTGCTGGCTTTTCTTGCAAGGCACGGCGACGGCCGCGTGGCGGATCGCTTTCCCAACGGTCAATCAATGCGCGCCCTGTTTCACTGTCCCAGGTGCGTCCCACATCCTCGTGCAGCCCTGCGGGTGTGTTGTTCTGGCACAGCGCCAGTTTGCCCTCTGTCGGTTTCAGGCCGCTGTCGTGCAGGTGGCAGAGGTTGTTTGCGTCCAAGAAGGTACATGGCCCGGCGGGGTGGGCCGGCGCTTGCCCACTTTCACTGCCCACAATGGCCGGCGTCAACAAATAGATGGTGCTGTTTTGCTCGTGGTCGAACCACCAATCCAGCATCAATTGGTTGCCATAGCCGGCGGTGATGAGTCGGTCGGCGTCGGCCGGAGTGGGCCAGCAGGGACGGCGCTGGCACATGGCCTGGCATTCGGGGCAGGAGCAGATGGGATGTGTCATGAAAGGAATTGCTGGCTCAGATGGCGCGATGTTGACTTTCCGTGCCCGGTTTGTCGGTTAACAAGTCTAAGGCATGTGGCAAGATGGGCAGCAGCACGTCTAAATTTTCGCGCACAGCTTTGGGGCTGCCCGGCATGTTGACAATGAGCGTCTGCCCACGTATGCCGGCGACAGCGCGTGAGAGCATGGCATGTTGGGTAATCTTCAAACTGGCAGCGCGTAAGGCTTCGGCAATACCCGACGCTTCACGGACAATGACCTGGCGCGTGGCTTCTGGGGTGATGTCACGTGGCGCAAATCCGGTGCCGCCGCTGGTTAAAATTAAGTTTACGTCCTGGTCACACCAGGCAATGAGCGTATGGACAATGGCGTCAAAATCATCGGGAATGACGCTGTAATGGCTGATTGACCAACCGACCATGCGTGACAGAATGATTTGGCGGATGAGGGGGCCGCTTTGATCAACATATTCACCTGCTGCGCCCCGATCACTAATGGTCAACACGCCAACTTTCACGCCGAACTCCTTGGCTCTTACGGAATTCCCGTGACGACCACGACGTGAAACGTGATGCGTGAAACGTGACCGGAGGCGCATCACGTTTCACGTTTTACGTTTCACACAGA
>JACSRF010000404.1 GCA_014879875.1 Anaerolinea sp. | reverse complement strand
GTTCGGCGTGACATGTGACGAGTGATGCGTGTGGTCTCTCTGGTCACGCATCACTCGTCACGCATCACAACCTGCCCTGAGCTTGTCGAAGGGGCCTGTCAACCCCCTGAGTTCCCAAAGAGCCTGATTTATTTTACGGCGCGGCCGATATGCTGCAAGATAGTCGTTTCGTCGGTGACGCCGCTGAGGTGGGTACGGCCGTTAATCACCAAATGGGGCAGCGTATAAGCAGAATAGCGCACGGCCGCTTCGGGGAACATATTAATCATTACCAGGTAGCTTTTAATCTGTTTGTGCGCCACAGCCAGCCCAAAAATATGTTTGGCAACCAGGGGGCCTCCTTCATCTTCCGGATCGGTCAACAATTCTAGCGTCACATCGCTGGCTAATTTTTGCAATTTGATGCGCGTCATCGGTTCCAGGGTGACGCCTTGAAAAGAGACAGCTTGTAGGGCGGCGATAAGCGCGGTGATTTGATAGCCGGAGGGCAAGCCGACAATGCGCACGCCGTAATCCACTTTTGCGCCCGCCTGTTCGCCCAAGAACTCTAAAATGGGGTAAGCCTGATTGGCGGGAGGGGAAAAGGCGTGCAGGTGGATGGGCGCGAATTGACTGGCAAGCGTCTGGCAGAGGCGCAGAGCTTCGGCGGCAGCGGGGCTGACGGCTGGCTGCCCCCAGTAATGGATGTGGACGGGGTTGGGGAGGTCTTGTAGGAAAGTGGCAAGTTGATCTATTTCGGCGGTGGTGATGGCGAGTTGTGGGGGAGATACGGCCGTTTCTTGTGTCTCATTCATTGTCGTTAACCTCTGGCAGGATTTATAATCCGCTTTAGGCAATTGAACAAATAGAAAGTATGGCGGGGATGGGGAGATCAGGGGATTTGATGTTGATTTTCATTCTGAGTTTCACGCTTTGGGCCATTTTACACAGCCTCGCCGCCGATGCGCGGGTGAAGGGATGGATCCGCCACCGGCTGGGTGAGCGGGCACATGAGGGGCTGTACCGTTTGGGTTACAACCTGTTCGCCGTCGTCACGATTTTGCCCGTGTTGTGGGCGCTGTGGACGCAAATGCCAGACGTTTTGCTGTGGCGGTTGCCGTCACCGTTCGATTGGTTGGCGCTGTTTGTGCAGTTGGTCGGCGTGATGGGGCTGCTGGCGGCGCTGCTGCAAACGGATGTGTGGGAATTTGTGGGGCTGCGGCAGGCAGTGCATTATTTTGCGGGGAAGGAGCGTCTGCTGCCGCCGCCTAAGCTGGTGACGAGTGGACTATATGCCTTTGTGCGGCATCCGCTTTACTTTTTCAGCCTGCTTATCCTCTGGCCAACGCCGGTGATGACGTTGCCAACGCTGCTTTTGAACGTGATGGCGACGATGTATTTATGGGCGGGGTCAAGGGTAGAGGAGAGGCGGTTAACGGCCGTTTTCGGCGACGCTTACACTGCCTATAAGCAGCGTGTGCCGGGTCTGCTTCCACTCCCGCGAAAATAGATGCGATGATGCGGGGATGGGTATGCTGCGCCGAGGTAATCATTCACTTTCGTCGGCGTTCATGTTTTGGCATAGGTCATGCTAAAAATCTTTATGGTGATGGGTTGTTGTATCGCCTTTTCCATTCGTACAGCTTGTTAATCGCTTCCAACGGCGTCAGGCTGTTCACGTCTAGCTCTTTCAGTTCGTCGAGGAAGGGGCTGCTTTCCGGGAAGAGCGCCATTTGCTGACTGCTGGTGAAGCGGCTCGGTTCGACGCTGGTGGTGGGGGCGTGCCGCTCCAGTTCACGCAAAATCTCGTTGGCGCGGTTGATAACGTCGCGCGGCAGCCCGGCCAGTTGGGCGACGTGAATGCCATAACTGCGATCCGCGCCACCGGGCACAATCTGGTGCAGAAAGACGACCTTATCCCCTTCTTCGGCGACGGCGACGTTGTAGTTGCTGACGAACGGCAGCATATCTGCCAGCCCGACCAGTTCGTGATAATGGGTGGCGAAGAGGGTGCGCGGTTTGAGGCGAGGGTGGTTGTGCAGAAATTCGACGATGGCCCAGGCGATGGCCAGGCCGTCGTAGGTGCTGGTGCCACGGCCGATTTCATCCAGAATGAGCAGGGAGCGGTGGGTGGCGTGGTGCAGGATTTCGGCCGTTTCCACCATTTCCACCATGAAGGTGCTGCGGCCAACGTGCAGCTCGTCGTGGGCGCCGATACGCGTGAAGATGCGGTCTACCAGGCCAATGTGGGCGGTGGTGGCCGGGACGAAGCTGCCGATTTGCGCCATGAGGGTGATGAGGGCCGTCTGGCGGAGGTATGTTGAATTGTGGCTGACCAGACCATTGGCAATGTAAGCATGATCATGGGCAACAGATAAGTCAAAGACCAGGCCCTGACCGTTTTGTATGTCGTCTACATAATCATAAAAGTATCGGTTTTGCGCTAATGTTTCCAACGTGGGATATGGCACGTTGTTTTGCCGGCAATAGTCAATTAATTCATCTAATTTATCGTATGAAATGTGACGGCCGTTCGGAATATAAGTATAAAAAATCGAGTTGATTCGTTTGTTATGTTTGAGTGCAACCGGTTTATTGGGCGTGGCGACAATTTGCGCCTGTACTTGTTTCAATGTGTCGCCCAAATGGGGAATACCCCCCACGTTTGGACGGCGTAACCCGGACGCCAGGTGGCGACGTTCTGCTTTGCGTGGTAAACGAAAGCCAATTAGCTGGTGAAAGTGGATGGCATCTTCGCCATTTAGCGACACGTTGTAGCTGGGTCGGCGCGTTGTTTGCTTGGTGTGTAGGGAGGCGATCAGCCCGTAGTTCAGTAACAACATTTGCACTTCCCGCGCCAACTGCTCAGAACTGGTAGCCAGGCGGACATTGCCATACCGATTTTCCACAAAGCCATCGGCATCGAACAAGCCCTGGAGAAAAGCGCCAACAATTTTCCTGGGCGCTTTGAGGATGGACGGCGGCACAGATTTTTCGTAGGCGCGATGATACCCCATCCCTAGATCGGCAAAGAAAATGCGGATTTGTTTGCTGGTGATGGTAAAATCTTTGCCGTTCGATTTTGCCTGGACAGGATAATTAAATAGACGCGCGGCGATCTCTGTAAACATTTGCGCGATGAATGAATCGCCGGTGGAGAGAGTGACCGCATTTTTATAGGTTAATGTACCATCGCCAACGAGCAAACCCATGACGTAAGCCAAATCTGTTGTTAATTCTTGTGGCAGCGGATAGCGCTTGACGTTTTTGATCGCATGGGCATTTGGCGCGGTAACGGCCGTCTCTCGACCCCATAACTCAATTTTACGTTCAACAGCCACAACGTCGCCCACAGCAATGTCACCCATCCGTTTCCACGCTTCTTGCCCATCGGCACAGCGCACCCAGATGCGGTGATCTGGCGTGCCGGTGAGGGTATAACCGAGGCGAGTTTTGATGGTAATTGTTTGCGCATGACCGCCACAAAAGAAATGCGTTGCCGCTTGTGGCCCGGCAAAGCCACGCACTTGTTGGTGAATGGGTGTGAATTCTCCTTCGCGCGCACCAGGGGGCATGAGGTCAATGATCGGCGTAAGCCCCTGGTCAGTGAAAATGAGCGTCTCGCCTGTAACGCATTTCCCGCTCATGTTGGGGCCGGTGATGATCTGGATGCGCTCGTTGTCGCGGAAGCTGACGTTGTTGGGCACGAAGCGTTCGCCCAGACCGGGGTTGCGTTCTAATGATTGTTCGACGACGGGGTGACGGCCGTTTTCGATCCACAATGTATTTTCCACATTCAGCACGGGGCGCGTGTAGTGGCGCGCGGCGGCTACTTCGGCGAGGGCGGCGGCAACGTCAATTTGGGCGAGGGCGACGGCCGTTGCCAACAGGCGCGGCGCGTATTGGGCCACATGCTGGCACACCTCCGTAAATACCCGCTTCTCAATCTGCAAAATGCGATCCTCGGCATTGAGAATCAGCGTCTCATACTCCTTCAACTCCGGCGTGATGTACCGTTCGGCGTTGGTCAGCGTTTGCTTGCGAATGTAATCATCTGGGACCAGGCGGGCATTGGCTTTGGTGACTTCGATATAGTAGCCAAACACCTTGTTGAAGCCTACTTTCAACGAGGAGATACCGGAGCGTTCCCGTTCGCGTGGCTCCAGGCCCGCTACCCAGTCGCGGGCGTGCGCGGAGGAGTTCATCACGCCGTCCAGTTCGGCGGAAAAGCCGGGTTTGATCACGCCTGGCTTGTTCAGATTGGTGGGCGCATCTTCGGCAATGGCCCGCGCTATCAACTCTGTCACTTCGGGGACAGCGTCCAGTTTGTTGACGAGAGCGACGATTGACGACTGCGCGTCCACTGACCGATCACTGCTTAACAATTGCTGCAATGCGGGTACGGCCGTTAACGCCAGTCCAATTTGCTCCAGGTCGCGCGGGGTGGCTTTGCCGCTCAGCGCGCGGTTGGCGAGGCGTTCCAGGTCGGGAATATATTTGAGAGCGGCGCGCGCGTCGGCGCGCAAAAGACCGTTGTCGTAGAAGGCGGCCACGCGGTCGAGGCGTTGATTGAGGCGGTCCAGGTCAAGCAGCGGCCGGATGATGCGCTGCCGCAGCAGGCGCGTGCCCATTGCCGTCACGGTTTTATTTAGCACGCCGAACAAAGAGGCCGTGCGTTCGCCGCTGATAGCTTCGGTTAGCTCCAGGTTGCGATGGGTGTTGGCGTCCAGCGCCATGTAGCCATCGGTGCTGTAGGTTGCCAGCCGCTGTATCTGGCCGACGGCCCCTTTTTGCGTCTCTTGTAAATAGTAAAGAATGACACCGGCAGCGCGCACGGCTAATGGCTTGCCTTCGCAGCCAAAACCGGCCAGGGTGTTCACCTCAAAATGACGCAGCAGCGTTTGCCGCGTACTGCCTTCTTCAAAACGCCAGTTCGGCAGATGCGTAATGGTTTTCGCCTGGTCGGAGAGAGTCTGCTCGCTGTCGGGGAGCAGTAATTCGGAAGGTGACAGCCGCGCCAGCTCTTCGCTGAGGAGGCGACGGCCGAATACCTGCGTGGTGGCAAATTCGCCGGTGGTGATGTCGGCATAAGCTAACCCGGCGCGTTCTCCTTCAATGATGACGGCCGTCAGGTAATTGTTGCGGCCGGCGTCCAGCATCCCCGGTTCGATAACCGTGCCGGCAGTGAAGACGCGCACCACTTCACGCGGCATGAGTCCTTTAACCGTGTCATCACCCATTTGCTCGGCGAGGGCGACTTTGTACCCTTTGGCGATCAGTTTAGCAATGTACCCTTCAACAGCATGGTAAGGCACGCCGGCCATGGGCACGCGCATGTTTTTGCCTTGCGGCCGACTGGTGAGTACCAGGTCTAGCTCGCGCGCGGCGGTTTGGGCGTCTTCGTCGAAGGTTTCGTAGAAATCACCAAGCCGAAACAGGACAATGGCGTCCGGGTGTTGGGCTTTGATGTCCAGGTATTGTTGGCGGCTGGGTGTAACGTTACCTTGAGACATGGAAACTCCTTGATCCATCAAAATCAAACGTGTATGATCTTACTGCTGTTTGCCAGGGTTCGCAAAAACGGCCGTTGTCATCAATTTTCCATTTTCACCTCTTTTCTACCTGTCAATGTTTGAAAAGAAATCATTTTTCGGTTACGCTTGTTATACACGAGTCCGGTGCAGATAAACATGAAAGATAAATCGGCCCAGTTACCGCAACATAACATAACCAACCAAGATTGGGAAGCGAAGGTAGACGCCTTAAATGCGCTTGCCTGGACAACGTTGCAAACAGATCGCTCACAGGCACGGCAGCAAAGTGAAGAAGCGTATCAGCTTGCGCAAGCGCAGGATGTTCCTTATCAGCGTGGCCTTGCCGAAAGCGCGCGCACGTTGGCGCGTATTTACTTGTATGATGGATTGTTGGATCAGGCGCTGGTGTATGCCCTGGAAGCAGAGGCGCTGTTGACGGAGATCAACTACATGACGCCGATGCCGCAGGTGTTGCATACCATCGCCTCTGGCTATCGGATGCTGGGCAATTTATCAGAAAGTTTGCAATATTACTTGCGCCAGGTGGCGGTTAGTGACGAAATTGGCGATAGCGAAGGGCGCGGATTGGCATTGTTGGGCATGGGCAGCGTCTATATAGATAATGGCGACTATGCGCAGGCTTTGGCGCATACGGAACAAAGCCTGGCTATTTTTACGGAGATTGGTCTGGCTTATTGGTCGGCGCTGGCTCTAAACAATATGAGCTACATTTATTTGCTCATGGGAGACCACGCCCAGGCTATTGAGTTAGGGAACGCCTGTCTGGAGCGCTGCCGCCTGGTGAGTAATCCACGGGTGACGATCATCGCGTCGCACACGATGGCTGAAGTGTATCTGGATATGGAGGATACGGACCGGGCGCTGACCTATTTGCAGGCGGCGGTGGGGTTGGCGCAAGAAGCGAATTTCCGGGACATGGAAATTGAAGGGTTGAAGCTAAGTGGGGACATTTACCGCCGCCAGCGCCAGATAGAGAAGGCCACGACACTGCTTACGCAAGCTGTGACACTGGCGGAGGCCACCAATCACCGCAAGTTTCTTTATGAGTCGCATCATCTGTTGGCCGAAGCCTATAAAACGAAGGGGGATTTCACGCGGGCTTTGCACCATTTTGAGCAGTATCATGCCATCCGGGAAGTGGTGTTGGGGGACGAGGGCGCGCGCCGGCTGAAAACGTTGGAGGTTTTGCAGCAAACGGAGGTAGCGCGCAAGGAAGCGGCTTTGTATGCTTCTTTGTATGAGGAGGAACAGGCGCGCCGTTTGCTGGCGGAGACGCTGTATCAGGTGAGTGTGGCTTTGTCGGGCACGCTGGAACTAAATGCGGTGTTGAGCCAGATTCTGGAGCAGTTGTCGCTGCTTGTGCCTCATGATCGCGCCTCGCTGCTGCTGTTGGAAGGGGATCATCTGGAGTTTGTGGCGATGCGCGGTTTCCCGGATGATGATCGCGTGTCACGCGAACGGCTGCCGTTGGATGCGGCGCGTCCTGATGATGTGTTTTTGCGGATTTATGATTCAAAACGGCCGTTAGCCCTGGAACATCTGGCGTCTTATCCTGGTTGGAAGCAGGTGGCGGATTTGCCGATCCCGGAGGCGTGGCTAGGCGTCCCGCTGCTGCGGCACGATAAGGTGATTGGCATGTTGTCGTTGGCGCGGGAAACGGCCGTTCCCTATGCCGAAGAGTCCATCACCGTCGCTATGGCGTTTGCGGCGCAGGCGGCCATTGCCCTGGAAAATGCGCGCCTGTACGCTTATGCGCGCCGTTTTAATGAGCAGCTTGAATATGAAGTGCGTAATCGGACTGAGGCTTTGCGCGAGGCTTATGAGCAGTTGGAGCGACTTGACCGCGCCAAAACAGATTTTATTACGGTGACGGCGCATGAACTGCGCACGCCCATTACGGTACTTAAAGGGTATGCGCAGCTTCTGTCTAAGGATGAACTGATTATAGCCAGTGCGCACCACGCCCGGCTGTTGACCAGCATGGTCAATGGCGCCAACCGGCTGCATAAGATCGTGAATACGATGTTGTTGATGGTGAAGATTGACAATCGGGAACTGCGGCCGTTTTTAGAACCTGTAGTCATTGCAGAGGTAATGGGAAAAGTGGTTGCGTCGTTGGTCACAGACTTGGAACTGCGTCGCCTGACGCTGACGGTGCAAAAGTTGGAGACGCTGCCAGAGATATTGGCTGATAGTGAACTGCTGCCGGTCGTTTTTGAAAGCATATTGGTGAATGCGATTAAGTACACGCCAGATGGGGGACAAATTGTTGTGGACGGCCGTTTCTGGAACGAATCGCCGGCGGCTGACTTACCACCGGATGCTGTCGAAATTGTGGTGCATGATACCGGCATTGGCATTGCCACAGAAGCATTGGAACTGATCTTCACCAAATTTTACCAAACCGGGGATGTCGCGCTGCATTCCAGTGGCAAAACCAGGTTCAAGGCGGGTGGCCCAGGGTTGGGGCTGGCAATTGCTCGCGGGATTATGGATGCGCACCGGGGACGCATTTGGGCCGAAAGCCCAGGATATGATGAGACAAAGCTCCCTGGCAGCTCATTTCACATTGTTTTACCATTGGGGAGTCGGTAGGGGGCGTCGGACGCCGTGCCACCGACTGCCGAGCACCGCCCCTGCCACCCTTCCAGGCGCGCCTGATGGCGTGTTTCGAGCTTGGTTAACGGCCGTTTCCTGCTTAACAAGGCATCAGCCTCCGCAAAACTCAACCCTTCTTCGCGCATTAAATAAGCAGCCAACAACGTCGCCGAACGGCCGCGTCCTTTGGCGCAATGAATCAGCACGGTCCGCCCGACGGCCGTTTGTTCCTTCATCCACTGCACGCCGGCCGTTAATACCTCATCTGGGGGAACCATCACGTCCAACACCCGATATTGGACGTGGTTGATGCCATGCTTTTGATAAAATGCCACGTCATCTTCCCGTTCCGCGCGAATGTTAACGACCGCATCAATGCCATGCGCCAACAGAAAATCGTAATCACGCTGATAGGTAGGGGCGCCACCCAGCCACAGCTTTGCCTGAATAGAGCCATCCGGCGTAATGGCGTCAAACCAGTTGTGTTGTTGTACTCGCTCATAAATAAAGCGAATCAGGGGATACATCTTGTCGAAGAGCCAGTGGAATAGATTCATCATGGAAGAAAATAGCTAAGGCTAAGTGTTGGAAGCTGTGACGGCAGGCGCAGATGATTGAGTAACAGCATATAGGAGCGCAATCAGGGCTTTGCCGGTGAATGGTTTGGTTAAATTAGCCGCAGCCCCCAGGTCTTTCGCTTTTTCCAGCAGGGTTTGTTCGTTTGTACCACTGAGCACAATGATGGGCACGTGCGCCAGTTCCGGGCGCTGCTGACGCTGCGCCAGAAAATCTAAGCCATTTGTTCCGGGCATGACCAAATCACAACAGATGACATCTGGCTGGGTGTGTGCTAATAACTGCCATGCTTCGACAACGGTGGCGGCTGTGTGTACCTGGAAAGAGTCTGGGGGCAGCAAATGGGTCATCAAGGTCAGAATGATGTGGTCGTCGTCAATAAACAACACTTTCATCATTATGTAAATGCTCCTAATTTATTTACATGCTAGACCAATGATTTTACGAATAAATGGCAGAGATTGGTAGCGTTATTAATACAATGGGGCAGGTACTCATTTACCTGCCCCGTTATATGGTTAAGGAAACAAGCTGTACACAGCGAAATGGCTGCCCTTAATTGGGCGATGGCCAGGCAATCAGCGCGCCGCTTAAGTAGGCGTGCATACTTTGCGCCGCTTTGTGCGCAGTGGCAACGGCCGTAATCACCAAATCTGGACCATGTACATTATCACCGGCAGCAAACACGCCCTCGCGTGACGTAGCCCCGATGGTTTCGTCAGCCAGCAGCAGCCCCCATTTGTGCGTTTTCAGGTCAGGCGTCTTTTCGCCTAAAAACGGGTCCGGCCAATAACCGACAGCCATCACGGCCGTATCCACTTCCATGATAAACTCAGACCCTTCCATCGGTACGGGACGGCGACGGCCAGACCTGTCTGGTTCGCCCAACGTCATCTTCACCACCTTCATCTCTTTCAGGTGACCCTGTTCATCGCCGATAAATTCGACCGGCGCTTGCAGATACTCAATGTTTACCCACTCTTCCAGGGCGATCTTCCGTTCCACCGGATTACCCGGCATTTCTGCTTCGGTGCGCCGGTAGACGATGGTCACTTCCTCGGCATCCAGGCGGATGGCGGTACGGGCACAGTCAACGGCCGTATCCCCCCCACCAATAATCGCTACCCGTTTGCCGACCACCGGCCGCATTTGCTTTTCTGGTGGCAGCATCTCCAGGGGCACATTGGCCCGCACCAAAAAATCGGTCGCCGTATAAATGCCTTGCAAATCATTGCCGGGAATATCCATTGTCGCTTCCACGCCGGCCCCCGTTCCCAAAAACACCGCGTCATATTCGCGGACCAGATCATCCACCGCGATCTCGCTGCCAATGCGTGTATCGGTAATGAAAGTAACGCCTGCTGCTTCCAGATCACGAATCTTATTGCGCACGACGTGCTTTTCCAACTTGAAGCCAGGAATGCCATAAATCAAAACGCCGCCCGCTTCCGGCCACGCCTCATACACATCCACTGTGTGCCCCAGCTTAATCAGATCTTCGGCCACTGTAATTCCGGCCGGGCCAGACCCCACCACCGCGGCCTTTTTCCCTGATTTCACGGCCGGAACCTCAATTTTCAGTGCGCCAGCTTGCCGCGCCACGTCGGCCACAAACCATTCCAATTTGCCGATAGCCGCCGCGCCATAACGCTGGCTCAGCACACATCCCTGCTGGCATAAATTAGGGCAAACGCGCCCACAAATTTCTGACAGCGGGTTGGTCGCCGCAAAAACCTGGGCGGCTTCTATGAATTTACCCTGGCTAATCAACCAGACAGCTTCGGGAATATTGTTGTTAGCGGGGCAGTTCAACACACAGCATTGGGGTTCCGGGCATTGCACACAACGCGCCGCTTCCGCCATGGCCGTTTCGGCGTCATATCCCAGTACCGCTTCATCAAAATCTAAAACACGATCAGCAACATCACGCTTAAAGTAGGGAACCGGCGCAGAATTCGCGCGCGCCTGTCGCCCCACCGGGCGGGTGTCAATATCAGAAATCATCACGTATACTCTCCTTAAGGGGGGAAACCTTGTGGTTTTAGGAACCGCGTTCCTTCTGAGAAACGCAGTTCTTGATAGTTTTACGTACCTTCGCTGCCTTTAAACAACGCAGAAAGGTTTAGGGAGGGGGCTTTGACTTTACTTGCCAGCGAGACGTACTGGCGCGCCAACGCATCCTTGCCAGCGCCATGTACGGTACTCACCAGCCCAATTGCTTCGGCCAGGTCTGCCGGAGGGATATCCTCGACAATGCGTTTCCAGATAGCCTCTTCCAGCACATTGAAACCGGTTTGCACTTCCAGTAAGGAAAAATTAGCTTCGTACCGCTCCTGGGCTATATGTTCGGCGTACTGGACGATCTTGGCTAAATTGCGCTCTTTAATGCTGGTGACAAGCAATTTGTACAACTGCTCTAAATAAGCCTGCCGTTTTTCGGCGCCGGCGTCGGTATACCGCTTTAACTGGACACGCTCTAATGATTTGTGGGCGTCAGCCACAATTTCGCTTTGTTTGGTTTCCAGCAATTGTATTAATTCCATTCTGCACCTCGTTTAGCGAGACTTCGTTTGTCAACCTCAAGAGGTTGCTTTTTCTGGCTCTTTGGGATTGCGCGGGGTCAACCCCACAGACGGGTTTGGCGTAGAGGCTTCAGCCGGTTTTTGCGCACTAAAACCTCCACTCCCCCGTGAATTCCTGGGGAACCACATCCAGCTTCTTGAGAAACCAGATATTTGATTATGACTTTGTCCTACAATACACTCAGGATAGGGATAGGATAAGTTGCGAACAGCACTAAAGAGGGGTGATGTTTGTCATATCTTAAAAAAACAAAACGTGAAGGGCGCGTCCTTCACGTTTTGTGATAACAAGAAGCCATCATGTAGGGTAATTTGTCAAATTGCCCTACACACAAAAAAACGAAAACGTCGTTTACACATTAGAAAAACCGGTTTATGACTGTTTGTCGCAATCAGGAAAGGTTATGGTTGGCCGGCAGCCTGCTTATCTCATGCCAATGCTGCATGGCGCCAGTACGGAACAGCGCGGGGTCGAAATCAGCCAACGCTTCCCATCCTTCAATCGCCGCCAGTTCGCGATCTTCATCTGTTAATTCCAGTTCCAGAACACGGCCGTCTGTGTGCATCTGTAAGGACAGTATATCCTTGCCATCGTCTATTACGTCTAAAATACACAACCGGTCATATCCTTCTGGATTGCGGAAAAGAGCGGCTGAGCAGCGTTGACAGTACGACAGATTCGTATCACATAAACCGCGGTCAATTATCACTTTCATGGGGTATACCTCAACTTTTTATGGAACCGACCATATTTTTCAGTATAAATGATTCGGTTAGCAAGGGCAATGTGCAATATCGCTGAACGGTGTGAAACGAGAAACGTCTATTTTCCCTTGCTGCTTATCTCGTTATAATCACTCCATATGGTAACCCATGTACAACCAACTATTTCGCTACAACCTGGCGCGGAAGCGGTGGTAACGGCCGTTGCCCGCCAACATTTTGCCACCCCCCAGGCCTACCGGCTGCAATTGGCCGCCGCCCACATGCTGCTCATTGGTGGCTTCGACGAACTGATTTGCCTGGACAAATTACACTTCGAGCCATTCCCTTATCAGATCAAAGCGGCTCAGGCTGCCCTGCGCCGCTTCCGTGGGCGTGGGATGTTGTGCGACGAAGTGGGGCTGGGCAAAACCATCGAAGCCGGCCTGGTCATCAAAGAGTACCTCATGCGCCAGATGGCCGAGCGCATCCTCATCCTCACGCCGCCAGGACTGGTACAGCAGTGGCGCGAAGAACTGGCGCAAAAATTCGGCCTGCGCGATTTTGTGACCAACAGCGACGAAGAGTTTCGCGCCGCCGGGGATGACGCCTGGGCCGAATTCCCCCACGTCATCGCCTCCATTGCCGCCGCCCGCCTCACCGGCAGCCGTGAAATTATCACCAGCCTTAACTACGATCTCGTCATCGTGGATGAAGCGCATCACCTCAAAAACCGCAGCAGCGTGACCTGGAAATTTGTCAATGCGCTGCAAAAACGGTTTATCCTCATGCTCACCGCCACGCCGGTTGAAAACCGGCTGGAAGAGTTGTATAACCTGATCACGATCCTCAAGCCAGGCCAATTGAAAACGCCACAAGAATTCCGCCGCCAGTTTGTCGTCAAAGGGGATCCCCATTCGCCGAAGAATCGGGGTTTGCTGCGTGAATTGATGGCCGACGTGATGATCCGTCACAGCCGCGGGCAGGTGAGCGTGAAATTGCCGCCACGCCGCGCGCATACCGTGCGCCTGGCGCTTTCGTCGGCGGAGCAGGCATTGTACCAGCGCGTGAGCCAGTTTGTGCGCCGCGCCTTGACGGAAGGACGGGACAGCGGTTCACGCAAACTGACGTTGGGCATCTTGCAGCGAGAGATTGGCAGCAGCGCCACGGCCGTTACCCACACTCTGCGCAAACTCGCCGCCCAACCTGCCTGGAAAACGCACAAGGCTGACTTGCTCTCCCTGGCGGATGAGGCAACGGCCGTTACCGATTGGGCCAAAGCGGACGCCCTGCTGAAAATTTTGCACAGCGCCGGGCAAGACCGTGTCCTCATCTTCACCCATTTTCAAGCAACCTTAGAATCGCTGAGCGAACGACTAACGGCCGCCGGCATCGAATTCATCCCCTACCATGGCGGCCTGACCATCGCCCAAAAAGATGAAGCCATCCACCGTTTTGAGCAAGAAGGGCGCGTGCTGCTCTCCACCGAGGCGGCCGGTGAAGGGCGTAACCTGCAATTTTGCCACATCATGGTCAATTTCGACCTACCCTGGAATCCCCAGCGCATTGAGCAGCGCGTGGGGCGTATTCACCGCGTGGGGCAAACAAAGCGCGTCGAAATTTTTAATCTCTCCGCGCAAGGGACGATTGAGGATTACCTGCTCAACATCCTTGACCGCAAGTTGAATATGTTTGAGTTGGTCATCGGCGAGATGGAGATGATCCTCGGCTACCTGACGCAAGAGCAAGATTTTGAGGAGATGCTGCTGGAAGTGTGGATGAACAGCGCCGACGAAACCGGGTTGGAAACAGGCATGAATGAGCTAGGCGACCGCCTGTTGGCCGCACGCGACACCATGCACCGCGTGCAAACCTTCGACGACACGCTCTTCGGCGAAGACTTCACAGCATAATCGTAAATCGTAAATCGTAAATCGAAATGGGTAATTTAGAGCGGTTTGTTCTCGACTATTTGCAAGAAGCGGGCAGCCTGGTGGAGCCACCGGCCTACCGCGTTTATGAGGTACTGCTGCCAGAAACGCTGGCGGAGCGCTGGCAGATTTCCCCTTATCTGGAGCTATCTTTTAACGAAACGGAGCGTGAGGATGTGCTGCGCCTGGGGTATAACCACCCGCTGGTGGAACAGATGGTGCAAGAGGCGCACGGCCGTCCTGCTTCCACCTCCCTCTACATCAATGACCTGCGGCTAGACAAAACCGGGCTGGACGAGTTGGCGATGAAAAGCTGGGTGGTGCTCAACGGCCGTACCCAACCGCAAAAACGCGCCACTGTCGCCCGTGTGCGCCACACCTATGTCCGCTTCAACTTCAAGGCTGCTTTGCTCAGCGATGAAAAGCAAGAGCGCCTGGTCTCTGTGCTGATGGATGCGCACACCGGCTGCCGCGTCCCCGAAGCCGACGTGATCGAAGCCCAGGCAACGGCCATCGTTCCCGACGCGCTCCTCGAATCCCTGCCCGACGCGCCCATTCGTTGGCAGCCTAAAGGCCATCCTGCACCCAAATCTCCGCTGGACGCCGCCCATCTGATCGCCTTGCTGGAGCAGGCGCAAACGGCCGTGCAGCACGAAATGGCCGACGCGCTGACCGCCCTACAAAAGCGCGTCAGCCGCTTCCTCCAGCTAGATGAAGCGCGCCTCACCGACTACTACGACGATCTGGAAAAAGACCTGCGCACCCGTTTGCAAACCGCTTCTGAAGAGCGTCGCCCAGGGCTGCAAGATAAGTTAACGGCCGTTCAAACCGAGCGTCAGCATAAGTTAGACGACCTGGCCGAACGTTACCAGGTGCGCATCAACCTCACCCTGCTCAACGTGCTCATCATTCAGCAGCCCAAGCTCATCCAGGGGGTGCAAATTGCCAACCGCAGCAGCGAGACCAGCGCCTACGCCGTCTGGGACCCGCTGTTGCGCCAGTTGGAGCCGCTGCACTGCCAGGTATGCGGCCAACCTGGCCAGCGCATATACCTTTGCCAAAATGGACATCTGGCGCATGAAGAGTGCCTGGCCCCGGCTTGTATAGATTGCAAGCGCGTCTTCTGCCGCGACTGTGCCCATGAGGTAGGGGCGTGTGACGTTTGCCATAAGCCGCTCTGCCGTCACAGCCAGATTCGCTGCCCGGAGTGCGGGCGTCACACCTGCCAGGAACATCGCGGTTTGTGCCATGCGGATAACGGCCGTCCTGTAGACCTATCCGTGCAAACTGCGCCGCCACCCCCGCCACCAACGCCAGCACCGCCAACGCCTGCTGC
This sequence comes from Anaerolinea sp., assembly GCA_014879875.1. GTDB lineage: Bacteria > Chloroflexota > Anaerolineae > Promineifilales > Promineifilaceae > JACSRF01. The sequence continues at coordinate 10,374 of JACSRF010000404.1, read as the reverse complement.
CAGCAGTAAAAGCCAGGGCAAAACCGCTTCTCCAGCCAAAACTAAACCCAAAGCGCAGCCCAAAGCCGCTCCCATCCCCAAAGGCCCACAGCCCATTTTCATGGATGTGCTGCTTGAAGACCACGCCGTGGTCGCTTTCATGGTCGGCAAACGGGAAAAGCAAATCGCCCGGCGCATCTGGACATTAGACCCGGACGAGGGGGGCATTTTGCGCAACTGTGAATGCGAGAAAGGGCCGGCGTGCGCCGCGACTGGCATGATTATACGGCCGTCTGATCAGACCCCCCTTGAAAAACAACTCCTCCAAGAAATAAACAACTTCGCCAAAGAGTACAAACTTTCCAGCACAAAAATCAACTATTACCGCATCTCCTCGCTCAATGGGGAGTGGTTCCCCGTGCCCCGTGTAGAGTTATTTGGCCTGTGGAAAAATGAGGAGGCATTGGCGCACGCCCGCCAAACCTTTGAACGCCGCTACTGGAAACGATAACATTTCCATCTGCTGAAGATACTGAAATTTCATGCGTTAATGATTGTATAAACTCTTTGAAATCCTGGTTCAGAATCATAATTCCAGGCAATATAACTTTGCCGCATCTGCTCTAACGCCAACAAGCGTGCAGCATAGGACTGGGTTTGCCAGTAGGTAAAATCAGAAGGTTGCTCAAAATCTTTACCGCTTCCTAACAAGTTCTAAACAACTTTTGCCTATCATCATGACAGATACAGGTTGACCCGCTGGGTCACGCACCGATAACGGTGAATAATAGTTTGTAAGGAGACACAAAAATGATGATGCAGAAAAAGTTGATTTATATGTTATTGGGTGGTTTTCTGGCGCTGGCGTTGACCTTTGGCGCATTCGCCACCTTCGCGCAAACGGACGATGACACAGACGGCGCCGCCACAACTCCCGGTTTTGGTCGTTCAGGCGGCCGTGGCGTAATGTCTGGCATGGCTGATGTCAATAAAGATGGCGAACTGCTGGCCGAGGCCCTCGGCATTACCGTTGCGGAACTCCAGGCCGCGCAAGAAGCGGCGCGCGCTGTGGCCATTGCCCAGGCGGTGACCGATGGCCTGTTAACGCAAGAACAAGCGGATGAATTGCTGTCTGGCAGCATGGGGCGTCATCGTGGGTTGCCCGGCGGCCGTTTCAACAACGGCCACACCTTCTTAGCTGAGGCGTTGGGTATCACCACCGAAGAACTAGAGGCCGCCCAGGCAGAAGCCTTCACCGCGCGCCTGGCGCTGCTGGTCGAAGCGGGCGACATCACCCAGGAACAGGCTGACCAGATGCAGGCGTACAAAAATGTGCAAGGGTACGTAGATTATGACGCCCTCAACGATTCGGTACGCTCTTACTTTGAAGCGGCCATCACCCAGGCCCTGGCCGATGGCGTCATCACCCGGGCGCAGGCAGACGAAATGTTGAACAACCTGACCAATATGAATATGCGTGGTTTCGGCGGCCCCGGCTTTGGCGGACGTGGTCGTGGACATCATGGCGGGCATGGCGCTGGCGGATTCGCCCCAATGCCACAAACCCCTGCGGATACGACAATAGAGAGTTCTGGCGCATAACAAGCCATTGCCGTAACGCATGACCTTTCTCCATAGAAAAGGGGGACAGCAGCTAGCTGTCCCCCTTTTCGTTTCTCTTAACAATTCCCAAACAACATCCTGACAACTTATGAAGATGCTTCGCTTAAACTATCTACCATGATGCGCTCCCTCTCTTTCAAGCTAACCATGTCCTTCCTCATCGTCGGCGTCTTGGGCGTTGGGTTGGTGGCGCTGCTGGTAAATTGGCAAACAGCGCAAAAATTCGACCAATACATGGCCGATCTCTATCAAGATGAGATGCTCGACCTGACACAGCAGTTAGCCGACCATTACCGGCAGTATGGCAGTTGGAAGGGTATCAACGCCCTGCTCATCCTTGATCAATCCGCCACCACAACGCCACCGCCGCGACGCTGGCTGCCTGTCACCCTGGTTGATGCCCAACAAATGGTCATCTATGGCGGGGGACGCTATGAAATCGGGCAGCAGGTATCCCGGCGTGACCTGCAACACGGGACGCCGGTGACGGTTAATGATGAGATTGTGGGATGGGCACTGTTGTCAAGCTCCAATACACACGGCGCGCCAGCGCCAGGGACGCCAGAGGATGATTTTTTAGTGAATGTCAATCAGGCAACCATTGTCAGCGCCATTGGCGCGTCGGTGATGGCGCTGCTGCTGGGCGTTGTTCTGGCGCGCACCATTTCCAATCCGGTGGCCGAATTGACCACAGCCACGCGCCTGGTGGCCGGCGGCGCGTTGGGCTATCAGGTAACGGTGCGCGGGCAAGATGAGCTAGGCGCATTGGCCGCTTCGTTCAATCAGATGAGCGCCGACCTGGCCCACGCTAACCACCTGCGGCAGCAGATGACGGCCGATATCGCCCATGATTTGCGCACGCCGATGAGCGTCATTTTAGGGTACGCCGAATCGCTGAGCGATGGCAAGCTGCAAGGCACGCCGGAGATGTACATGGTGTTATATCAGGAGTCCACGCGCCTGAGTCACCTGATTGAGGATTTGCGCACGTTGTCCCTGGCTGACGCCGGCGAACTGCCACTGCTGAAACGGCCGTTTCCCCCCCAGGCGCTTCTAGAACACGTTGCCCTCGCCCACATGGTACAGGCTGAACAGCAGGGCGTGTCGCTAACGGTCATACCGGCTCCTGATTTGCGCCTCGTCTCCCTCGATCCGGAGCGGATGATCCAGGTGTTGGGTAACCTGGTACGCAATGCGCTGCGCTTCACGCCGGCCGCCGGGTCCATTTGCTTGCAAGCGCAGCAGCAAGATGGGAACTCCGTCACCTTTTCGGTGCAAGACAGTGGCCGCGGTATTGCCCCGGAAGACCTGCCACACATTTTCAATCGCTTTTATCGTGGCGACCAGGCGCGGCCACAGGTGGACAATGAGGCCGATAATTCTGGGTTGGGGTTGGCGATTGCCAGCGCCATTGTGCAGGCGCATGGGGGTAAGCTGACGGCCGTTTCCGCCCTGGGGCAGGGGACGACGATGATCATTGAGTTGCCCTATCAGTAATTTGTCACGTATCACGCATCACGGGCTGTCAACCCCCTGAATTCCCAAGGATCCAGAATCAGCAAACAGGGCGCTGAAACGGGGATACTCTGCGCCGATGTCAATTTGCCATATGGAGCGAGCCATAAGGGAGCGACGAGTAACATTACTCACAACGCAAAAAGGCGCAATCTTGGAGATTGCGCCTTTCTTTATTTGGCTGGTAACTGTTCCCCCCTGTCGGTTGAGCCTGTCGAAACTGCGCCCCCTTCGACAAGTTCAGGGGCGGGGGTGAATGATTACTCAATTTTGTACATTGGCAACCAGACCATGCGCTGATTGGTATTCGGCCACAACCTGATCCCAAGGAATGGTTTCTTCTTGTTCTTAGCGAGCTTGCGCGATTTCAGCTATATCCTCCAGGTCTTCCAACATCTCTTGCAACATTTGCCAAGTTTGCAGATCAAACTGCACGGCCGTTTTCTGCCCTTTGCTGTCAACCACATACTGTACAGAATCCAATAACATTTCGGTGATAGTCATGTTTATGCCTCGCTTCGTTTGACTTAGCGATAATATAGAACAAAGAAAAACGGCCGTTGCCTCGCTAACTTTCCCCTACTTCGTCGAGGAGCTGTATTAGTTCACGTTGTGTTACATTGGCACGATCAGATTTGCTGTACACAAGCAACAAATATAATGCTTGGGACTGGTCATCCTCAAGATAATAGAGCAAACGATAGCCGCCGCTTTTACCCCGTTTTGCATCTCTGTTGGGTAGTCGAACCTTACGAATGCCGCCACTGTTGGGAATAACAACGCCAAGTTTGGGGGCTTGGATCAACAGCTCAACGCCATCTCGAATATCATCTTGGATATGCGCGTAACGACGTTTGAGCTTCTTGACTGAGTGCTTGAACGAAGGGGTAAGCTGGACGTTATAAGTCATACAACTCGGCAACCCAATCAGAGGTTCTATCTTCCGCTTGTGCCTTTTGTATCATGCGTTGCCACAAAATATGTGCTTCGGCCACAATCGCATCCTCTGGCTCTTGTTCACGATTGAGCAGGTTATCGAGAATGAGTTGGATTTGCTGAAATGATTTTATATCAACGACAACGGCCGTTTCTTTACCGTCTTCGTAAATGACTGGATATTGATTTTGTGAGAGGGTTTTTACTTGTTGCATGAGTGTATTGTAACATAAAACGGCCGTTGCTGATGAGCGGCAACGGCCGTTCCCCTCCCCACAACGGCCACTCCTGGCCCCGGCGACTAATAGTCGTCGCGGCGTAGTCGCTGGCGTTGAGGCGCATTCTGGGCCAGGCGCGGCCAGGTTGTGTTATTACCCGGTTCAAGTGAAACGCGATGAGCACGCCTCACGTTTCATATCCTTACCCTTTCAACTTAGGACGACGGCCGTTTTCAACGATCAGCCATACGCCCACGGCGATCAAGATCAAGGCCGTGATGATTTCACTACGGTTGCCGATGATCAAGACCAGCGCGGCGGCAATCGCCAGGCCAACGGCCGGGTATTTTGCCCATTCAGTCGGGGAGCGATGGCGCTGCGTCCACAGCAGGCCAAACGTCGCCGCCATGCCCAGGAAGAGCAAACTGCCCAACAAGTGTTCGAGCCACCCTGTCGGTCGGATGAACCCAGAGAGCAGCGCCACCACGCCAATGCTGCTCATCACGCCGGCGGGAATCAGCGCCCACCAATTCGCCTTGCTGCGCGTGTAGACCACGAAGAAGGGTAGGGCGATGGCAAACATGAACAGGCCGCCCACAAACTCGCCCCTGGCCGCGCTGCTGCCTAAAATGACAATCCCCAACACGCTCAAGACGTAAGCTGGAATCAGCGCCCACCAATGTTCGCGGTTTGCCAGGTAGACGACGACGAAGGGCAGGGCGATGCCGAACATAATCAACGCGCCAATCATGTCGTCGGAGATAACATTTTCGAGCAGAATGATGCCGCCGATAACGGCCGTTACCCATGCCGGAATCAATGCCCACCAATTCTCTTTGCGGTTGAGCGTATAAGCGACGAAAAAGGGGGCAGCGATACTCCACAACACCATCGTCCCCATAAACGCGCCATCTATCCCCGCCTCAGCCAGCCAGATGATGATGGCAATGGACCCGCTGCCCAATGCCGGAAACAGCCACCACCATTCCTCTTTCCCCTTCACCGCATAGCTGACAAAGAAGCCAATGCTGGCCGCCGCAAACAAGAATGACCACAAAATTGGCGACAGGTCAGGGATAATGCCCATATTCCTGGTTAAGAACAGCCCACCAATGAGGACGAGCGCCAGACCCCACACAATATCAACCCATTTCCCTTTCATGCTTTACCTCCAAGAATGTAACCGTTCAAACCTGGCAGGTTTTGGTGAAAATCTATCAGGTCTCTCGTTGCCATCATAAGTAATACGTGAGGAGCAGTAAAGCGGTTGTGAAAAAAGACACAATTGCGCGTATTGGTCAGTTATCTCGCCAACACACTGGCCGGTCTCCTGACCGTGTCAGGTAAGGAGCATTCATATTGTACACATGGATAGGAGGAACACGGATAAGAACAGAGAAAAGTCACTGTTCCCATCCGTGTATACAAAAATGGGGCCTTGTTCGGGCAAGTTTTGCGCTATTGCCTAAAATCCCTTCTTATCAGCGTTTATCTGCGTTAATCAGCGTCCTGTTTTGACTTCTCCGACAGCCTGCTAGACGCTGACACGGCCGTCCGGCCGTGTCCTCTGCTGCAAGAATAAACGTAAAGTTGCTATAATAGCCAGGATGATGATTAACAAAGCCGCAAAATATACAAGCCTTTTCTATCTGCTGATCATTCTCTTCCTGGCAGGCTGTCAGTCTGGCGACACTGCCGCTGCCAGTGACAAAGGCAAGATTTTGCTTTGGCATGGGTGGAGCGAAGCAGAAGCAGAAACCCTGTCCGGTATCTTGCACAAGTTCGACGAAATTTACCCCAATCTGTCTGTGATCAGCCAGGCGGTAGCGGCCGACGAACTGCGCCAGCGCTATGAACAAGCCGCCCGTCTGGGCCTGGGGCCGGATTTGTTCATTGGGCCGGGCGAGTGGCTTGTACCGCTGGCAGATCAGGGGCTTATCCAGGATTTGCGCCCATTTGCCCCACGTACAGAAGATTATTTGTCTGGCGCGGTGGGAAGCCTGACCTACGCTGATGGCTTATATGGGCTGCCCCTGGCTCTGCGGCCTGTGGCCCTTTATTACAATACCAAACTGGTAGAGACGCCCGCTGCCACCCTCGATGAATGGTTGGTTCAGGCGGCCGCCGGCAAGCCCGTAGCCTTAAATACGAACTTTTGGCCTGCCTTTTGGGGCATCCAGGCTTTTGGCGGCCAGTTGTTTGATGAAGCCGGCCGAGTCATCTTAGACCAGGGTGGTTTTGCCAATTGGTTGAGCTGGCTAAAAAACGCGCGGGTGGTCCCAGGCGTCATCTTCAGCCGCGATAATGACAGCTTACGCGACCTGTTTTTTTCTGGCAAAGTGGCTTATTACACCGGCAGCCCCGACGATCTGGCGGCGGCGCGCGCAGCTTTGGGGGATGATACCGTCGCGGTAACCATGCTGCCAGCCGGGCCAAATGGGCCTTCTGGCCCGCTGTTAGATGTTGAGGCGATTTATTTCAATCAGGCTGCGCCGCCACAAAAAACGCGGCAGACGCTGCTGCTGGCCGCGTTTTTGACCAATGCCAGCCAATCAACGACTTTGATGCGGGAAATTGGGCGTGTACCGGCAAACCGCACGGTGCAGGTGGATCCTCGCCTGCACCCGGCTGAAGCAGGCTTTGCCGCGCAGGCGCGCACGGCCGTTGCCATTCCCAATTTGCCCCAAACCGCGCTGCTTCTCAGTCGGGGAGATGATATTTACCGCGCTGTGCTTGAAGGTGTGCTAGACGTAACAGAAGCCACCCTGCTGCTGACGGATGAGGTGAATGACGCTTTTGGCTATGCCTCGCTGGATGCCCCGCAAGCAGTTTGCCAGGCTGTTGGCTCTTTGATGATCTGGCAGCCATGGGAGGACCGTTTAGCCGAGGCGCTGCAACAGTCGGCCGCCGACTATATGCGCCTTTGCCCTGACGTTATTGTTGAGGTCAATGAACGGCCGTTTGAACAAATTGCAGCCCTCTACAGCCAGGCGTCTGCTAACCCAGACCAGAATAATCAACCAGACCTCATCCTGGGGCCAGGCAGGTGGCTGACGCCTTTTGTCGCCGCCCAATCTATCCAGCCCTTAAGTGGTCAGATTTCGGCCGAGATGCGGCAGCGTTTTGTACCCGCCGCCCTCAGTACGGTCGAGGTGGCGGATGATTTATATGGCATACCTTATTGGCTGGAAACTGACGTGCTCTATTACAACAGCCAGATGGTGAGCGACCCGCCCGTAACGCTGGCAGAACTACGGCAAAAGGCGAGCGAAGGAAAGAAGGTGGCGTTATTCATTGACTTCCGACATGCCTATTGGGGCGCAGCCGCTTTTGGCGCGCAGTTGTTCAGCCCGGTGTACCGGCTGTCGCTGGTGGAAACAGGTTTTAGCGATTGGCTGGCCTGGTTGCAGCAGGCGCAGCGGGAACCAAACATTTTGCTGGTTGATGACATGGCCGTGGGGCAGGCGGCCTTTGTCGCCGGGGAGGTGGCCTTGCTGGTAGGCCCGGCGTCGCTCCTGGGCGCGCTGGAAGCACAGATGCCCGCAGACACGCTGCGCGTGACACGGCTGCCGGCCGGCCCGCAAGGAGAGGCGCACCCCTGGCTGCAAACGGCCGCTTTCTTTCTGACGGCTGATTTGTCTGTAGAGCAGCAGGCTTTGGCCCTGGCCTTCATCGAATTTGCCACGAATAACACGAACCAGACCGCTCTGATGACGCAAACGCGGCTTATGCCGGTCAACGTAAACATCAACACAGAAGATGCGCCCATTATCAGTGGCTTTTTGCAGAGCGTGAATACGGCTTATTTTCCGCCCAATATACCGCAGATAACGGCCGTTTTGCTCAATGGACACCGCGTTTATGCTGATATTCTGACCGGTGAAACCGACCCGCTCGCCGCCGCCTGCGAATTCACCCGTCTGGTAGATGCGGCCAACAACTTTTCTATCGCGCCGGCCGATCTGCCCCCTGATTGCCAGGCAGCGCCCTAAAAGGTGTGCTCATGTCCAGCGACCCCCGTATCAATCTCCTTATTCAGCAGTTAGAAACCTTTCTGATCATGGCCGCCCGCCCGGTGGTACAGCGGCAGCTTGTAGCTATCTTCCTGCTCACGGCGGTGGCTGCCTTGTTAGCGCATCTGCTGCGCAAATGGCTGCATCCACGCCTGATGACGGCCGTTCACCGCCGCGATGATCAGCCTGCCCCGTCCCGCCGCATACGTTTGCTGCTCGCCGCCCGCCACCTCTACTTTCCCCTACTCGGCCTGGCCCTGGTGCGCCTGGTCACCGGCCTGTTTCACTTCTGGCAAATAACGGGAGGGTTGATAACGGCCGTAGCCATTTTCTTCTGGATTATTCTCGTTTACCGCCTGCTGTTGGCGCTCTTGACAATCCTGCTTTCAGTGCGCAGCGCCGAACGTTACCGGGTGCGCATCTTGCTGCCCGTTTTCTCCTTTTTTGTGCTGCTCATCACCTTTAACCAACTTTTTGATTTGAACGGCATTCTACAAATTGAACTGCTCAAACTCCTGGGCGCTTCCCTGACGCTGGGACAGTTGCTAACGGCCGCTTTGTGGCTCTACATCTTCTTGATTTTGGCTTGGGTCATGGAAGAGGCCATGAATAAGGTGGTGATGCCGCGCACCCAGGTAGAGCCGGGCATGATCCATTCTGTCGTCACCATCAGCCGCTATCTGATTATTAGCGTGGGCGTTCTGTTAGTCTTCAGCACCCTGGGCGTTAACCTGACCTCCCTGGCGTTGATTGGTACTGGTTTGTCGGTGGGCATTGGGTTTGGTTTGCAGCAGATTATCGCCAACTTTATCAGCGGCATTATGCTGCAATTTGAACAATCGCTGCGCCCCGGTGACGTGATTGAGGTGAATGGTCAATTGGGCACAGTGGAGAAATTGACCATTCGGTATACCCTGGTACGCACGGCCGATAATGTGGAAATTATCATCCCCAACGAGATCTTTTTAACGACACAGTTGACGAACTATACCAAGACAGAAGTGTTGACTCGCGTTTCTGTCCCGGTGGGGGTTGGTTACGACAGTGATCCCAAGCAGGTGCGGACGATTTTGTTGGAAACGGCCGCGAAACATGGCCGCGTCCGCCAAGACCCATCTCCGACTGTTTTTTTCGATGGCTTTGGCGACTCCAGTCTCAATTTTGATCTGGCCGTTTGGGTTGAGCAGCCACTGTATCGCCGTTCTTTACGTTCTGATCTCTACTTTATGATTTGGGAAGCTCTGGCTCAACAGAACATAGAGATACCCTTCCCACAGCATGACCTCAATTTGCGCCGAGGCTGGCATGAGTTTGCCCAGGCGCTGCCATCTGCTGCGGAAGGCGCGCCCAGAGATGAGGATTCACAAGTAGGTTAGAAACGGCCGTTTCCCTTCGCCCCCTCATCGAATTTCGTTACAATTCAATGGATGATAGGAATACGAGCCAAATGGGTAATTGCCCTCTTGCTGGCGTGCTTTCTCGTTGCGCGCCAACCCTCCTCAGCGGCCGCGCACCCGGCCGACATGTACACCCAAACCTACACCGTGCGGCTGTCGCCAACGGCCGTCACCCTCACCTGGACCATCTCACCGGGGCCACTGCTGGCCCCCTCCGTCTGGTACGCGGCCGACGCTGACGGCGATAACGTGATTAGCGACGAGGAAGCGCGCGCCTGGCTCTCCCCCTTGTTGGCCGATTGGCAAAGCGCCCTCGACGCCACGCCGCTAACCTGGGAGGTAACGGCCGTTACCTGGCCCACCGACCGCACCGCCTTTGAACTGGGCGATGATGTGATCAGCGCCCTGCTCAGCGCCACTTTCCCCGCCCCGCTGGCCGCCGCAGACCTGCACATCGCCAATCCCTACGCGGAAAGCGTCAGCATTAACTGGTTTTACCTGTATGGCGCGGATGGCATCCGCTTTGCACGGCCGCAGCAGCAAAACGGCCGTCTCACCATCCCCATCACCCCCGACGACGAGGCCGCCCTCACCTATTGGGACAGCGGCACGCCGGCGTTAGCAGCCGGCGCGGCCCCGGTGACGGCCGTCAACAGCGAGGAAGGGGCAACGGCCTGTCTCTTATACACATCT
>JACSRF010000430.1 GCA_014879875.1 Anaerolinea sp. | reverse complement strand
GAAGTGACCCGCGTCGTCACCCAGGTAGAAACGGTTACGCAGCAAGTAGAAGTAGAAGTGCCCGTCGAAGTGACGCGCATCGTCACCGAAGTACAAACAGAAACGGTTGTGGAAGAGGTCGTCGTTGAAGCTGAAAAAGCGCCATTAGGGTCTGAAGATCGGCCGATCAAAGTCCTGTTCGTGCCCTCGGTTGAAGCAGACGCCATCATCACCGGTGGCGAAGTGCTGGCGACCGCATTGGCCGAAGCAACCGGCCTGAACTTTGAAGTGATCGTGCCCACCAGCTACGCCGCCACCATTGAAGAAATGTGCGCCTCCCCCGACGACACCATCGGCTTCATCCCCGCCCAGGGGTACGTGTTGGCTAATGAACGCTGTGGCGTCACCGTTGGCGGGGCCGCCGTGCGCTTTGGCCTTTCCTGGTATGCCGCGCAGTACGTTGTCCCCTTTGACAGCGAAGTCCAAACCGTCGCCGACCTGGCCGGTAAAAGCTGGTGCCTTCCCGACTATGGCTCCACCTCCGGTTACCTCTACCCCAGCGTCGAATTTATGGACCTGGGCATCGAACCGGGCGAGTTGATTGAAGCGGGCAGCCACAACAACGCCATGCTGGGCGTTTACAATGGCGATTGCGACTTTGGCACCGCCTTCTTCAGCCCCCCGCTGCTGCCCAATTACGAACGGAACTGGACCTACGGCGTAGACAGCCCCGAAATCTGGCGCGACGCCGGCGTGGAACCGGTGCGCAATGAAGCCGGCCGCACCTTCGTTGCCGGTGGTCCCGATGAAGGTGGTTATCGCATTCTGGACGCGCGCTCGGCCGTTTCCGACACCGCCCCCGACATCTTCTCCAAGACTCGCATTTTGGCCCTGACCGATAAAATCCCCAACGACACCGTCTCCTTTGGGCCAGAATTCCCCCTCTCGTTGGCCAATGAGATCATCAATGCCCTGGTTGATTTTACGGCCAGTGAAGCATGTCTCCAATCCATTTGCTCCGAAAATTTCTACAACTGGACCGGCCTGGAACCAGTCCCCGACCGCTCCTATGACCCGGTACGCGCCCTGATGAGCGCCCTGGGCATCACCGAAGAAGACGTTTTTGGCGATGACTAATCCTATTTGATAAATGAAAGCCGGAGGCGAACGCCTCCGGCTTTCATTTTAGGAACAAACCGTGCTCAAAATTCAAAACCTATCCAAAGTGTATGATGACGGCACCAGAGCGCTCACCGACGTCAGCTTTCAGGTCCCGGATGGGGAATTTGTGGCCGTGATTGGCCTGAGCGGGTCGGGCAAAAGCACCCTGCTGCGCTGCATCAATCGCCTGATCGAGCCAACTTCCGGGGACATCTGGTGGGACGAGCTTCACGTATCGCACATCAGTGGCGAAGAGCTGCGTCGGGCGCGGCGGCGTATCGGCATGATTTTCCAGCATTTTAATCTGGTTGATCGGTCGTCGGTGCTGACCAACGTACTGAGCGGCCGTTTAGGCTACGTCAACCCGCTTGCCAGCATTTTAGGGCGTTTCCCGGAAGAGGATGTGCAGCGCGCTTATGCCAGCCTGGCGCGGGTGGGCATCCGTGACAAGGCGCAAAATCGCGCCGACGAGTTGAGCGGTGGGCAGCGGCAGCGGGTGGGCATCGCCCGCGCGCTGATGCAAGAACCGGGGCTGATGCTGGCCGACGAACCGGTCGCCAGCCTGGACCCGGCGCTGGCGCACAGTATCATGCGCCATTTACAGCAGATCAACCGGGAAGATGGCATTACGGTGCTCTGCAGCCTGCACTTTTTAGACCTGGTGCAGCAGTACAGCACGCGCGCCATTGCCCTCAATGAAGGCCGGTTGGTGTTTGACGGCGCGCCACATGAAATTGATGACGCCCGCTTTATCGAAATTTACGGCCGTGAAGCGGAACGGATTGGCTAATGCCTGTGAGCGGTAATCCGTAATCGGTGATCGGTTATCGGTAAACGGTAAATGGTAAACGGTGATCCCCCACAATGAGTTCTCGTTCAAGTAAACGTCAGCCTGGCAACGGCCGTATCCGCAATCTGCTCATCTTCCTGGCAGCGATTGTCCTCTTTGCCTACGCCACCGAAGTGACGCAAATTGATTTGCAAGAACCCCTCAAACCAAGACGACAAGAAAACCTGGTCAGCTTACTGCGTGAATTAGCCCGCCCCGATTTACTCGCCTACGAAACAGAAACACTCAGCACCAACATCTCCATTCGGATGCCCTGCCCGGATGAGATCAAAGGGTCGCAGGTGACGAATCAGGGACGCACGGTACTGCTAACCCCCAACTGCGCCACCACCACCCAAGACATGCTGCGCGTGCAAGGGGAGGGGTTCCCGGCCAACGCCAGCGGCCTCATTCGCTGGTTCCCGGCCGAGTCGGCCACAACGCGCCGCCTGGCGCAGTTCAAGGCGGATGCGACCGGCGCGTTTGTCGTCGAATTTACCATGCCCGACATTCGGGAAACGGCCGAACCGCAGCGCATCGAACTCCAGGAACTCACCGCCCGGCGCATTGTCGGCCTCAGCGAAACGACCTGGCTGGCGTTGGACAAAATTGTGGAGACGGTGCTGATGGCGCTCATGGCCTCCACCATTGGCACGCTGTTGGCGATCCCCATCTCCTTTATGGCCGCGCGCAACCTGATGACCGACGTCAAGCTGCCATTGGCGGCCATTATGGGGGCTGTTTTGCTGGTCCCGGTGGGCGGATGGGTGGGCTGGTGGGGGGCGCAGCAGCTCGTTACGGCCGCTGCCTGGATGAGCAGCAACACCTTTGTCGGCCTGGGGACGCTAATCCTATTTGCCGGGATGACGGTGGCGTCGCTGCGGCTAAACCCGGTTTTAGCCGCGCCACACCAAGAGGTATCGCCCTGGTTGAGCGGCGGCTTTTTTAGTGGTACGGCCGTTCTCTCTCTGCTCACCCTGGCAATTCTGGCGCAGGCAGGGCTGGCCGCCGGCGCTTGGCTGCAAGCCAATTTGGGCGCCGCTGCCTTCATCGGCAACTTCATCTACGTCCTGTCTGACCTGTTGACGCTGCTGCTGCCACTGCTGGTGGGCATTATCGGCGCGCTGATGGGCGTCTCCGCCGGCGGCCGTTACGGGCAAGCGGCGACGATGCACCTGCCCGAAGGGGTCGCGCGAATATTAACAGGGGCGCTGACGGTGGCGGGAACGGCCGTCTTCGTCATTGGCGTCGCTTATGCCCTCTCCTGGATCAACTTGCTCGGCGTGCGCGCTTACATGCCCACAACAGTTGCCAATCTGGTACAGGCAACACTGCTGCCAGCGTTCATCATCGGGGGCGTTGTCGGCTTATTGTCCCTGCTGCGGCCGCCCAAGCACCATTACCCCATCGGCATGGCAGCCTACACCGCCACCCGCGGCGCACTCAACCTGACCCGCTCCATTGAACCATTGATGATGGGCTTCGTCTTTGTTGTCTGGGTTGGGCTTGGCCCCTTTGCCGGTATTTTGGCCCTCACCTTGCACTCGATAGCCGACCTGGGCAAGCTCTTTTCCGAACAGGTCGAAAACATTGATGACGGTCCGCGCGAAGCCATTACCGCCACCGGCGCCAATGCGGTGCAAAGCATCATTTACGCCGTTGTCCCCCAAATCACGCCCCACTACATCGCCTATATTTTCTACCGTTGGGATATTAACGTGCGCATGTCTACAATCATCGGCTTCGTTGGCGGTGGCGGCATCGGTTTTGTCTTGCAGCGCTTTCTCAACCAACTGCAATACAGCCGCGCCAGCGTCCTGGTGATCGCCATTGCCATTATCGTCACTGTGTTGGATAACGTGAGTTCGCGCATTCGCACGCGCATTAACTGATATGAGCGCCCCAAACACCTCTCCCGCCCGCCACGCCTTACGCACCTTCCTGATTTTTATCGGGCTGTTTTTACTCTATGCCGTGGCCGTACAAGTCACCGAAGTTGACGTGGCTAAACTGCGCAACGATGCCCGCACGGAACAAGTCACCGGCGTGCTGCGTTTCCTGGCGAACCCCGACATCACCGACCCGGATGGGGCCGACGTGCTGTTTGGCGATGGCGTCGGCCCGCTTGCCCTGACCAGTATCACCGAGAATACGCTGCGCCTGATCCTGGAGACAATTTTTATGGCGTTGATGGCGACCACCATCGGCACGCTGTTGGCGATTCCCTTCTCTTTTCTGGCGGCGCGTAACTTGATGCTCGAAATCACGTCCCCCCTGGCGGCCATTATGCTGGGGCTGCTGCTGCTGCCGGTCGGCGGCGCGGTCGGGTCGTGGGTGATGCGCCAGGTGGGGATGTTGGCGCAAACGGCCGTACAGCAGCAAGCCGTAGGGCTGGCAGCGTTGGTCATCGCTGTGGGGCTGGTCTGGTTGGCGCTGCGCCTGGGGCCACCCCTGGTCTCAACACAGCAGCGCCCCTGGCCGGAAACGGCCGTCGCCCTCAGCGTCGCCCTCTTCGCCGGATTGCTCGCCTTGTTTGCCCTGGATGTCGCCGCGATATATGGCAGCGAATTGGGACGCTGGCTGGCGGCGCATTTAGGTTTCTTCGATTTTCTGGGCAATTTCGTCAATATCCTGGCCGATCTCATTCATTTGCTGCTGCCAGCATTGATGGGCTTGTCAGGGGCGCTGGTCGCCGCCTCCTTGGGCAGCCGCTACGGTCAGGAATTGGTTCTGAAGCTAGAAGGAACGGCCGCGCGCGTCGCTACCGCTGTTTTGACGGCAGGCGGTACGGCCGTGCTCGTTTACGGCATCGGCGCGGCGCTGCACTGGCTGTATCAATTCGACAATCCGCAAAACTGGACGACGATCCCGGCGTTAGTGGGCGGCGCTGTGTGTGGGGTGTTGTCGTTGGCAGTGGCTCCGAAACGGCCGTTTGCCATTGGCGGCGTCATCTACACCATCTCGCGCACCATTTTCAATGCGCTGCGCTCCATCGAATCATTGATCATGGCCGTCGTCTTCGTCGTCTGGGTTGGGCTTGGCCCCTTTGCCGGCGTCATGGCCCTCACGCTGCACACCATCGCCGCTCTGGGCAAACTCTTCTCCGAGCAAATCGAAGGCATTTCTGACGGCCCCATTGAAGCGATCAACGCCACCGGCGCCAACCGGCTGCAAATGGTCGTCTACGCCGTCATCCCTCAAATCATCCCCCCCTACATCGCCTATACCCTCTACCGTTGGGACATCAACGTGCGCATGTCCACCATCATCGGCTTTGTCGGCGGCGGCGGCGTCGGCTTCCTCCTCAGCCAGAGCATTCGCCTGCTGCGCTACCGCGAAGCCAGCGTCATGATGCTGGCGATTGCCATCGTCGTCTCCCTACTCGACTACATTAGCGCCAGCGTGCGCAAGCGCGTGATCTGAATCCCCTTTGCCTTTGCTGATCTTAAGAAAATTGGGCATTATTAGTGTATGGAATACGAAAGATCAAACGAGGAAACGGCCGCATTCAAAGACACCGTCGCCGAAAAACGAAGGTATAACATCCTCAACGTGCAAGATGCCCGCAATATAACCGGCGCATGGCTGGCAAGCATTGAGTTGCAAGAAGCAATACAGTTAGGGTTGCCAGAGATAGATGACCGTTACCACGTGTGGCGCGTCCCCCTGGTTGGCAAAGATTCTGGCGAGCGAGTGGGGGAAGTTGTTATAGATGCTTACACTTCATTGTTATTGAAAGACAAGTCCACTGCGCCAGAGGTTTTAGAAGCGCGTTTGTTAAAGCGCACTGTCCATAAGCAAAAACAGCCGCCCAAGTCGAAAACAAAGAGCTACAAACCATCCAATTTAAGAAATACCATCGCGGCCGGCGACGTAGAAAAAGTTTTGCAAGATTTCCCCGAAGAATCC
>JACSRF010000677.1 GCA_014879875.1 Anaerolinea sp. | reverse complement strand
AGTGAAGCATCCCGTTCACCTGACTAAACCGTAGGGATTCTTCGCTCCGAAGACTCCGCTCAGAATGACGATTCGCGGACTAATTTGTAAAGGGCACTTCTGCTTTTTGAACCATGCCCCAGTTTTTAAACTTACCAGTTATTTAATTCTCGTTCCTTAGCGTGTTACCGTTGGCAGGTAAACGTGGTGATCATACACCGGTGGGTTGAGGATGGCCTGGGCAACGGCCGTTCGCACTTCCTCCAGCTCCGTTGGAATGCGGCTAAACAGGGTGCGTGACTGCACCAACTGCGCTGCGAAAGCGTCGGCGCGGTTGCTGCCCCCGATTTGCGGATTGCCGCCGAGCAGCCATAAATATTCATAATCCTCCATGCCGTCACGCAAATTTTCCCAGCGAATGGAGGGAACCAGCCGATTGCCATTTTCGCCGCAGACGGCAAGCTGCGATCTATCTTTGCGCGGCGGGTAGAAGAAGAAACCGTCGCCGTTGTCCTGGCCGGTCACGTTCGGATTATCCCAGGGGTTGGGACTCCAATCGGTGGCGCTGTAATGCAGCAGCCCATCCACGCGCTCGGCCCAGGCCAGCCAGGGGGTCAGTCGCGCTTCTGCGCCGGGATGGCTCATCAGGATGGGATTGGGCAAGGGGGGATCGTCGCCATAAAGGTAGTACCACCACACATCTTCGCCGTAGTTTTGCTGCCGGTCGTGGCTTTTGACGGGTTCGTAATTGCTGATGGTGGGCATCCAGACGTCAATTTTCGCGCCGGGATAGTTGTAGATGGCCGGTTCGACTTGTTCGCTGACGAGTTGGCGCAGATGGGGAGCGGCCGTTTCCATAAACGCTGAAATTTGCCCGACAATGGCGTAATCGTCAAAAGTTTGCGGCTCGTTGACGATGTGGTAATAGGCGGCGTCGGCGTAATTGGCGCCGGTGATGTAGGCGTCTATGGCCTGGAAATATTGGCCGAGTTTGGCCTGGTAGGCGGCGGAACCTAACACGCCGCTGCGCGACACGCCGCAAAACGAATAGGGCAGGCTGTCTGGCGGCCAATTGCTGGTGGGGCCGTGCGAGAGGAAGGCGGGGAAGCCATAACCGTCGTTAAAGCCCTGTTCGCCATGAATGTATTTGCCGCCCAGGGTGGCGAAATCCCAATCGCCCCAGGCGTCTGGCTCCAGGTTGCCGTCGCAGTCGTACTCAATGCCGCCGGGATAGTTGAGGCCGGCCGGCCAGGCGACTCCTTTGGGGATGAGACGGTGGTTGATGAAATCTTGCTTGAAGGCGTCCACCACATCCCAATAGCAGCTTTGCACGCTGCCCCCGGCCGTGCCGCGATAATTTTCGACGACGCTGCTCCAGCCAAAGCCCCATTCGGAATCAAGATGAATGGTGCGCGGCAGGGTGAAGTCCCATACTTCCACGGCGACGGGCACGCTGGCGCTGCCAATCGTCACCGTTCCCTGGTACAGGCCGGCGGGCGCGTCCCAGGGGATTTGCACGGTGAACCAGAGCGGCTGGTTTTGCGCGGCCGGAAAAGCGACGTTTGCCCCGTTGTCCAGCGGCCAGAGCGGGTCCGGCCATTCACCGAAGCGGTCGAAATGGTCGCCGGCGCTGGTGATGGTGACGTAATCCACGCGGTGCAGCGTGGGCGCGGGGATGGTGTGGCTGCCATTGCTGAAGCTGCTGGCGCTGACGACCAGGTTTTGCGCCGTTGGGCTGCGGACGACAATTTGGAACGGTTCAAATTCGCCGCGCGCGGCGTGGATGCGCAAGGGCGCTTCGGCGATGGGGGCGCTCATCGCACGCAAAATCTTTTCGGTGGTGGGCGCGGCCCAGATGTCCAGGCTGTTACTGCCGGTTGCGCCGCTGATTTGGTGGTAGTAGCCGCCCGCTTCGGCCGCTGAAACCGTTCCCGTCACGGTGGCTGCTCCTAATGTCTCATCCAGTTCGGGTAAGGGGTGGCCTTCGTGGGCGAGGGTGTCGAAGTAGATGTAGTAATCGCTGACGCCGGGCACGGTTTGCCAGCGAATGGCGCCGTTGTCCTGGTCTACCAGGCGCAGGTTGTCGAACCAAAGGGTGAGTATGTCGCCATCGTCCCAGAGGCCGCCGTTGCCATTGACGGTTTCGTTGTCGCGGGTGTGGAATTCGAGGCGGGTGATGTTGCTCAGGTTAAGGCCGTCGGCGGGCCAACAGGTATCGAATGGATGGAGGGAGACGCTGGCCTGGTTCCATTGGTCGAGCGCCAGCGGCGGCCCGCCCTGGGTGACGGCGCTGCCGCCGCAGGCGTTGTACAGCTTGAACCAGTAGAGGTCGGGGGCCTGGTCGCGGGCGCTGGCGTTGACCTGCGGCCAGACATCGTAGAGGAGGGTTTCGTAGCTGCTCCAATTCGTGCGCGGATCGCCGCTGGCGATGCGCAGTTCGACGCCGGGGTAGCCGTAGCCGCCGGGCAGGTTTTCGATGATCGCTTTGAGGGAACCGGTACCTTGGGTGAAACGGCCGTTGTCGCCCATCGCCTCGCCATCATTCACCGTCCAGTAGACGCCGCTGCTGCTCCAGCCGATTTGTGGGTTGTCGGCGTCTTCCAGCAGGGCGCTGTAACTTTCGGCGTAGGGCAGGGGGGCGCTGCCGTCGGCGGGCAGGACGCGAATGGAGCGCAAGTCGAGCAAGGCGTGATTGAGGCCAAGCGCGTTCAATTCCGCTGTGAAATTGATGGCCGCAGTGGCAATGCCTTCACCATTGACAGTGACGGGGAGGCGATAAGGCCAGGCGTCGTCCCACCATACGGCCGTATCTGCATGAGAGGAGGATGAAGGCGTGTATAGGCACGTCAACAGAATCAAGAAACCCATTGTCCCCAAAACCAGGCGTCCTTTCGTCATGATCAATCTCCTTGACAGCCGCTTTCGTTTTTCTCGCGGCTTTCGTATCATCTCAATCAATGGGGTGAGAGGAGTGCGCATCCTCAGATGCGCACTCCTCCACGAAATATTGAGAAGATACCGGCTTTCTTCATTAAATTCCGTATCCATCATAATGTGATTTTCACACAAATACAACGGGAATCCGGGCGCGCAATTGACGGTGGTTGTGATAGAATTGGGGGCATGATACAGCAGTTAATGGTGATTGGTGGTGGTCTGGCCGGTGTGGAGGCTGCCTGGCAGGCAGCCGAATTGGGCATTCACGTTTATTTGCATGAAATGCGTCCGCAGCGTATGACGCCGGCGCACGTCAGTGACCGGTTGGCGGAACTGGTGTGCAGCAATTCACTGGGGTCGGCGCTGCCACACAAGGCGCCCGGTTTGCTCAAGGCGGAACTGCGCGGGCTGGGGTCGTTGATTTTGGCGTGCGCGGAGGCAACGGCCGTTCCCGCCGGTTCCTCTCTGGCCGTTGACCGCGACCTGTTTGCCCAACTGGTCACGGAACGCATTGCCGCGCACCCCAACATTGAACTGGTGCGTGCAGAAGTGACGCGCGTGCCCGACACCCCGTGTATCGTCGCCTCTGGCCCGCTCACGTCCACGGCGCTGACTCAGGACATCAGCCGCCTGACGGGGCAGCAGCATCTTTATTTTTATGATGCGTTGTCGCCCATTGTCAACTACGAAACCATTAATCTGGATGTGGCTTTCCGCCAGTCACGCTATGACAACGGGGAACAGGAAGAAGGGGATTACCTCAACTGTCCCATGACGCGGGAAGAGTATGAGCGTTTCTGCGACGCTTTGTTGCAGGCGGAAAGGATTTCGCTAAGGCAATTTGAAGAGGAAGACCCCCACTTTTTTGAGGGGTGTATGCCGATTGAAGCGCTGGCGGCGCGTGGCGCGGATGCCCTGGCATTTGGCCCGATGCGGCCGGTGGGGTTATTGGATCCACGGCATGGGAAACGGCCGTATGCCGTTGTGCAGCTGCGCCAGGACAACCTGGCCGGTTCGCTTTACAACATCGTCGGTTTCCAGACCAACCTGAAATGGGGCGAACAACGCCGCGTGCTGCGCCTAATCCCTGGCCTGGAGCAGGCGGAATTCATGCGTTATGGCATGATGCACCGCAACACCTACATCAACGCGCCGCAGCTGCTTCAGCCCACCTTGCAATATCGCGGTCGCGCCGACCTCTTCTTTGCCGGGCAAATTATTGGTGTGGAAGGGTATATGGGCAACGCCGCCTCCGGGTTAGTAGCCGGCGTCAATGCCGCGCGCCTGCTCCAGGGCAAGATGCCAGTTATCTTCCCCACCAACACCATGCTGGGCGCGCTGCACCATTACGTGACCCATGCCGAAGCCAAAACCTTCCAGCCAATGAAGGCAAATTTCGGTTTGTTCTCATCACCGCCGACCAACCTGAACAAATCAGATCGGTACCGTTGGTACAGCGAGCGGGCATTGACGGCGCTGCGCCGCTTCGCCCGCGCCAATGAGTTACGTTACGACCCTGCGGCATCAATGAACAGCTTACCCGGCGCGACCGAACCATCTGCACAACAAATGGGCGAATAGCACACAATCACCCTGTCCACTGATTACCGGAGACGCATTGTGGCTGATGATTTGAAAATCTGGCTGCTCGACAAATCAGATTCCTTGTGTAAAGCAACCTTGCACCGCGCCCCCAATATGCTGCCGGAGAGGCAAGACATTGCCGAGTTTTTGCAGTTGTTGGCGCAAAACAGCGCTGCGCCGCGTGAAGTGCAGCTTGCGTCGGTGCAGTTTTGGTCCTTAACCAGCATCGGCCATGATGCCCCATTTGCCGGTGATTGGGTAACGGTGCTGCGTGTCTTGAAAGAGGAATTGGTGAAGGCACTGGAGATCTCCTTTGCAGCCGAAGTTGCCCTACGCGCCTGGCGACAGTTGGATGATTTCTTGACATATGCCCTGATTGAGGTCACGCAGCTCGCCAGCGAAATGGATCGTGCAACTTTGTTGGAGCATATGGTGGAACTGCGCCAACAGATGGAGCAGGTGGAGACGACCAAGGCGAATTTCATTGCCGTTGCCGCGCATGAATTGAAGACGCCGCTCACTATTTTGGAAGGGTACGCGAATATGCTGCGTGTGGAGACGGAGACAGGCTCCCATCTGCGCGTGTATGTGGATGGTCTGGAAAATGGCACGCGGCGAATGCACGAAATTATTGCGGACATCATTGATGTATCGTTGATTGATTTGCAGACGTTTGAACTGAAGTACCAACAGTTCTATCTGGAGAAGGTCATTTTGATGGCGGCCGACAAGCTGGATAAATTCTACGCGCAGCGCCGGGTTGACCTGATCATTATGCCCCTGCCGATTGAACGGCGTATTTATGGCGACCCAGAACGGTTGTTGAAGGCGTTCATGAAGGTGATGTTGAACGCGCTGAAATATACGCCGGATGGCGGCCGTGTGACAGTGAACAGTGTGCTAACCCGTACCAGCGAATCCAATGAGGAGATAGCCGGGCATATTGACGTGCAAATTTCGGATACGGGTATTGGCATTGATCCAGAAAATTTTGACGTGATTTTCCGCAAATTCACCAGTTTGTCTGACGTCAGTTTGCATTCTTCAGGCAAGAGTAAGTTCAAGGGCGGTGGACCTGGGCTGGGTCTGCCCATTGCGAAAGGGATTATTGAGGCGCACGGCGGGCACATTTGGGTCGAAAGCTCCGGCTGCAACGAAGAAACCTGCCCCGGCTCTACATTTCACCTGGAAATTCCGATGTTGTTGCAGAAGCCGGAAGGTCGCAACGTGATTGAAATGCCAAGCGGGGATTAGGGAATTTTTCTTAATCCCCGCTATTTTTCGGGAGTTCCCCAGGAGTGGGGCACACCACGATGGATGAAAATCGCCCTACATATACGAGGAGACGCCATGCGCCTGGGGCGCACCACGAATGAATGAAAATTTGTAGTCCGAACATCCTTGTTCGGACATCGAAC
>JACSRF010000350.1 GCA_014879875.1 Anaerolinea sp. | reverse complement strand
CAGATGTACAGCGAACATCCCTGTTCGCTGTCCGCACAAGGATGTCCGAACAAGGATGTTCGGACTACAAATGTACAGCGAACATCCTTGTTCGCTGTCCGCACAAGGATGTTCGGACTACAGATGTAAAACAGTCTGGGCAAACTGCATCCACCGTTCCTGGTAGACAATCGCCTCCTGCGTGCCCAGGCCCCCATGCCCGGCATCAAACCAGGCAATGTCCACCGCTTTGCCCAATTCTTGCAATTTTGCCACAAACAGTTCCATTTGCCGGGCTGACGTGCGGGTATCATTATACCCTTGCACAATCAACAATGGCGCGGCCAGATTTTCCGCATAGGTGATGGGCGAGCTGCGGACGTACCGCTCGCGTACCTCAGCCAATGAGCCGCCATGCCACATCGTAAACGCACCTTTCATGGCGTCGGCCGCGTCCTCATAATTGACCACCCAATCGGCAATAGCCACGACGGCAATGCCCCCGGCCCATAAATCAGGCCGCCGCACCAACCCCCACAGCGTCAGGTAGCCGCCATAGGAAGCCCCATGCAACAAAATGGCGTCGGGGCGAGCAATGCCACTCTGCACCAGCCAGCTACGGGCGGCGACCATATCTTCTAATTCCCAATGCCCCAAATCACCCCAAATCTGGCTCTGGAAGGCCGCGCCAAAGCCGGTTGAGCCGCGATAATTAATGGTGCAAAAGGCAAAACCGTGATCCACCCAGGCCTGGCTGTTGGGGGCAAAGGTTTCGTTGACAGCCACGTGCGGCCCGCCGTGCATGTGCAGCAGCGTGGGGAATGGGCCGTCGCCATCCGGCACGGCCAGCCAGCCTTGTATCGCCACGCCATCCGCCGCCGTAAAGGTGATTGACTGCCACGGCCGTCCCGCCACAACCGTATCTGGCCCCATGATCACGCGCAGCCTGGCTCCGCTGCGGCCGTCTAACGCCACCAACTGCATGGGATCGGCCGCGCTTTGCCAGATTGCCAGGATGTTCCCGTTGGGCAAAAACTGCGGGACCGTGCCAAATGGACCAACGGTCATATCGTAAGTCCCCCCCGGATGCGCCAGTCGGGTCAGCTCGCCAGAGGTTAGATCGTAGGTGTAAAGCTGCTGCTGCGCCCAATGTGACTGGCATAGCAATAATTTTTGCCCATCCGGCGACCAGCCCCAGGCCAGCACGTCGCCTTCGAGATCGGGAAAGTCCAGGTCAATGCGCTCATTGTGGCGTGGATGCCAGAGATACGGCCGTTTTTGACCCGATTTCGTACTCGTCCCTAACACCCGCTCGTCACCCGGCAGCGGTGAAAAGCAGGTCAGGTCTACACTTTGCCCCGCGCCATCCCATAACTCGCCCATCTCGGCGCCCGTTTGCGCATCAAAAACCACCACGCTGTACAGGCGCGACCGGGTGCGGCGGGTGGAGATAATGCCCAGCAACCCGCCATCTGCGGACAGCTCCGCCTGCCAGAATTCGAGCTTGTCCTGATACACCAGTTGGCGCGCGCCGCTTGCCCCATCCGCCCCCAGCGCGACGCGGTAGAGGTGGAAGCCTTCCTGCGTCACGGCCACCAGCCCCAGGTAACGGCCGTCGCCGCTAAATCCAATCCCGCGTACTGAATAGGCCGGCAAATCCGGCGTCACGTCCATCGCCTCGCCGCCAACATAGGGCAGGCGGTGCAAGTGGCCGATCTCATTGCCCTTATGATCTTCCAGGTAGTAGACGAACTCCCCATCTGGCGCAAACGCCGTTGCCATTAGCGGCATTCCCATCTCCCGCCGCGAAATCTGGCGGGTCTCTCCGGTGATCACGTTGAGCGCATGGGCTTGCAGCGTGTCCGAATGCTTGTCGGTGAGCACAACTGCCCGCTCCGGGCGTGAAGGGGCTGCTTTTGCCCAGACAACCTGGGGCAGAGTATATCGCTGCTGCCACACCGTATCTGTATTCATATGTAAGTTTGCCATCGTTTCCCTCATTTCTAGTGACTGTTTACCTCCCTGTCGGTTGAGCCTGTCGCAACCGATCCCCCTTCGACAGGACTTCGGCGAGAGCTCAGTTGAACGCTCAGGGGGCAGGGGATGAACAATGACATGCCGTGTCAGCGCGCCAGTTGCGCGCACAACTGCGGCAGCGCCAGCGCCGCCCACTGCGCATACATGTCCCCAGATGGGTGCAGGCCATCATCCGCCAGCCATGTTCGCTCATCCGCTGCCTGCCGCGAGATGGGCGTCACATCCACATACAAGACACCGCGTCTGGCGCTCTCCGCGCGGTTCACGGCGTTGAAGTTGTCAATCTCCGCCGCAATTTGCCCTACGTCGCGCCGCTGGCGTTGGGCGAACGGCGTCACGCCCCAATCGGGGATGGACAGTACGAAGACGCGCCACGCCTCCCCACCGGCCAATTCAATCGCCTGCGCCAATAACGCGGCAAACTGCTTCCAGTACTCGCCCAAATCACGCCCCCGGTACTGGTTATTGACGCCGATGAGCAGCGCTACCAGGTCGAAGGGGCCATGCGGGTTGACCTGCGCAATACCCGCCGCCAGTTCATCCGTCGTCCAACCGGTGTGGGCAATGATCACGGGGTCATTCACCGCCACGCCTTGCGCGCGCAGCAGCGCCGCTAACTGCACCGGCCACCGTTCCTGTTCGGCCACGCTCTCGCCAATGGTATACGAATCGCCTAATGCTAAAAAGCGCATGGGATTGTCTCCGCCAGCTAAATAGGGGGATGGATTCAGACCGACGTTAACTGCGCCACCGGGTAGAAACAGTAGCCCCTGACAACCAGAACAGACCGACAAGATTCCACCAGAGTAGATAGATGCCGAGGGGACACAGAATTTGCGGCGTGTCTGGGCGAGACAGGCGGGGCAGCGCGGCCAGATAACGAGCCATGACGAGATCGCCGTGCATATACCTCCAGCGCTGCGCGCCACGCCGCCAGATGCGGAAAAAGAGGATCAGCAGCGCTACGTTGACGCCGGACAAGGCCATGATCAACGCCAACGGCCGTTTCCCCCACAGCCAATCCCACCCCCACCGCGCCAGCCAATAAGCCAGCGCCGGCAAAAGGGGAAGGGGGAGCAGGGAAACGGCCGTTTGTGCGCGTTTCGTCATCGAGCAATCTACGCCAGTTCGGGGATTTTAAGAACCTGTCCGACTTTAATCATGCCAGGGTTGTCGCCGATTGCTTCCTTATTCGCTTCGTAGATCGCCATCCACTCCTCTTTGGTGGCCGATTGGTAATATTGCATCGCAATAGCGCCGAGCGTCTCGCCGGCGGCGACCTTGTGTTCGGCGATAAACTTAGGGGCGCTGGCCTCTTGTCTCGCCAAACCTGGTTTTTCCTCTATGCCCTGCTGCCGTTTTCTCAGTTCATACGCTATTTGTGCTTTGTTCTTCTGCTGGTCTTTTTCCTTGTCAAACGCTTCTATATCAGGCATTTTCCTTACTCCTTATCGTCTGATGACCTGCGCCGGTTTCTTGCACTGCACAGGTATCTACAGGATCATGAACTGTTACAAAACAGTTTAACGGAGAGTAGAGCAGAACACAAGCAGATGAAACGATGAAGAACTATTGCATCTTTCAATAGTTAGAAACTTCCATCGGTCCTTTTATAACTGCTTTCTACGGGGGTGGGGGTGGAGGTATTGGGAGATGTCTAGGTGGTAACGTATGTGATGGTTTTCCTGCTTGTCTGGTTAATGTGAATTGTTGTTTGCCAGCAGGCATAACAGCAGCTGCGTATAGCGTCAATGCAGCATTCACTACAGATTTAGGTTGGAGCTGCTATCCGTAACGCATTGATAATCTTGGTGGGATATCTTCGCACAACTTCAAGGGCAACGCAGACTGAGTTTGCCGACGGCCGTTGGTTGTGACAAGCTCAATCAGCATCTACCACACATTAACGGTCGCAATACCATCAATTACCATATATTTAACCTCATGCTATGGTGTCATAGGATTATTTTAGCATAACGGCCGTTTCTCCTGCGGCCAGGTGGGTGAAGGGGAAGATGGGTGGGGGAGGAACGGCCGTTATCCTTCATCCTCTTGCCGCAATCGCCACAGCCGCACACCTGCCAGGTCTACGCCTCATCCAATGAAAGGACGCGAACACGCCCTGCAACCGGTTGAGCATCTTTTTGCTCCATAATGCGCGGATTGGCGCTTAGAATCATGTCGGTGAACATGCACAGCAGTTCCATGCGCTCAGACAAGGGTAACGATTGAAACCAACGCGCTTTTGCTTCTGGCGTTTCTTCCTGGCGTGTGTGTGAAATAGTTGGTGTCATAGGATTATTTTAGCATAACGGCCGTTGCCTTTGCGGCCAGGTGGGTGAAGGGGAAGATGGGAATCAGGCGGCTTCGGTCTGTACCGGCACAGAGGCACGAATGAGAGGTGTAATAGCCAGGTCTTCATCGAGCAGCGGCCAATGTAGACCGTAACCAGATGGAGATATTTCGATATAACCTCTTTCTGTTTCGTTTGCCTGGATCAGGCTGGTTGAACAATTGGCCCAGGGAATATGATAAGATTGCCCATCCACGACCAGGAATAAGCCGTCGCGTTCAGCTTTTACCGCTTGAATATCATGTATTTTCGTATCCATTTTATGCTCCGTGAATGCCCTGGTATTCAGCCACGATGTAGTCAAAGTGTTCAAAGATGATTTTACGGATTTGCCGCTTGTCAGGCGGACTCATGTTGTAAGTGTGCGCTTCGGAAATATCAAAAGTATCGCTGTGCAGCCAATACTTGCATTCCATATCGCCTTTGCGGGCATGAATGTGCGGTGGTTCGTTGCGCTCGTTGGCATAGAAGAAAAGCCGCCAACCGCGAATGAGTAAGATGGTAGGCATGGTTACAATGTACTGATTTTAATCGGGAATTGCAAGCGGGTAACGGCCGTTGCCCCTGCGGCCAGGTGGGTGAAGGGGAAGAGAGGGAGGAGACGGCCGTTACTCTTATCTATGTACAAGGGCAGGCAACCTCCCATTATGAGTCTGTTTATAAATCTGCTTCAAATCTTCTTCTAGAGATGCCGGGGAATCGGTTTCTATTCTCCATCCATATTCAAGTTCCCAACCAAAATAAAGTAATGCCCACAATGGGTACATTGCGGTGTGTCGCCCAGAAAAATCCCGATAACGTCCAAAAAGAGTATGCTTACTATTCTGGTGTGTACCAGCCGAACCAATATAAACAAGAGGGCATTCACCAATATTTTTGATGCGTTCTACTCGCCCTAATATATTGTTTTCCAACATTGACCACTGTAATTTGACAACCCTTTGTTTTGTCAAAGCGACAATTTCCGATGTAGCCAAACCTCTACTTCTAATCCGAATTACATAGACACCTTTGCTCTTTGGCGGGTGTGCGTTTCTGATGTCCTGAAATACAAAATCTGAAAAAACAGCACTGCAGCAATTGCCTTGTTTTTTATTTACTAAATCTGTACTCATCTGTGCTAATCCGTGTCCTATCACCCATGTCCCAAACGGCCGTACAACTCCCCAATCACCCTCTTCGCCGCCACCGGGATCACCGTGCCGGGGCCGAAAATAGCCGCCGCGCCGTGCGCGTACAGGTATTCGTAATCCTGCGCCGGGATCACGCCGCCAATGACGACCATGATGTCCGCACGGCCCAGCGCCGCCAGTTCCGCCACCAACTGCGGCAGCAGCGTCTTGTGCCCGGCCGCCAGCGAACTGATGCCCACCACATGCACGTCATTCTCCATCGCCTGCCGCGCTACCTCCGCCGGCGTCTGGAACAGCGGGCCGATGTCCACGTCAAAGCCCAGGTCGGCAAAGGCCGTGGCCACCACCTTCGCGCCGCGATCATGGCCGTCCTGCCCAATCTTCGCCACCAAAATGCGTGGGCGGCGCCCTTCTAGCTGCTCAAACTCATCGGCCATGCGCCGCACCTCGGCAATTGCGTCCATTTCGCCATACTCCGCCCGGTAGACCCCGGCAATAGAACGGATGACGGCTTGATGCCGCCCCCACACCTTCTCTAACGCGCTGCTGATTTCGCCCAAAGTGGCGCGGGCGCGGGCCGCGTTGACCGATAGCTCCAGCAAATTGCCTTCGTCCGCTGCCGCCGCCCCGGTCAGCGCTTCCAGGGCCGCGTGGACGGCGTGTTCATCCCGGTTGGCGCGTAATTCTTGCAAACGGGCGATTTGGGCGGCGCGCACGGCCGTATTGTCCACCTCCAAAATATCTAGCGGCGCTTCCTCGTCCAGCCGGTACTTATTCAGCCCCACGATTGTTTCCTGGCCGGAATCAATGTGCGCCTGGCGGCGGGCGGCCGCTTCCTCAATGCGCATCTTCGGCAGCCCCGTCTCCAGCGCCCTGGCCATGCCGCCCAGCCCTTCCACCTCCTCGATGTGTACCCAGGCGCGGCGCGCCAATTCGTGCGTCAGCGTTTCCACGTAATAAGAGCCACCCCAGGGGTCTACCACGCGGGTAATGCCCGTCTCGTGCTGCAAATAAAGCTGCGTGTTGCGGGCAATGCGCGCGGAGAAATCGGTGGGCAGGGCGATGGCCTCGTCCAGGGCGTTGGTATGCAGCGACTGCGTATGCCCCAGGGCAGCGGCCATCGCTTCCAGGGTGGTGCGGGCGACGTTGTTGAAAGGGTCTTGCTCCGTCAGGCTCCAGCCGGAGGTCTGGCAGTGGGTGCGCAGCGCCATGCTTTTGGCGTCCTGCGGGTCGAACTGCTTCACAATTTTGGCCCACAGCAGGCGGGCGGCGCGCATTTTCGCCACCTCCATAAAGTAGTTCATGCCGATGGCCCAGAAGAAGGAGAGGCGCGGCGCGAAGGTGTCAATGTCCAGCCCGGCGGCGCGGCCGGCGCGCAGATATTCCAGCCCATCGGCCAGGGTATAGGCCATTTCGATGTCGGCCGTCGCCCCCGCCTCTTGCATGTGGTAGCCGGAAATGCTGATGGAGTTGAATTTGGGCATTTCGCGGGCGGTGTAGGCGAAGATGTCGCCGATGATGCGCATGGAGGGGCCGGGCGGGTAGATGTAGGTGTTGCGCACCATGTACTCTTTGAGGATGTCGTTTTGGATCGTGCCCGTGAGCTGCGCGCGGGGCACGCCTTGCTCCGCGGCGGCGACGATGTAGAAGGCCATGACGGGCAGCACCGCGCCGTTCATGGTCATGGAGACGCTCATTTTGTCCAGGGGGATGCCGTCGAAGAGGGTTTTCATGTCGAGAATGGAGTCAATGGCCACGCCGGCTTTGCCCACGTCGCCCTCGACGCGGGGATGGTCGGAGTCGTAGCCGCGATGGGTGGCCAGGTCGAAGGCGATGGAGAGGCCGCGCTGCCCGGCGGCCAGGTTGCGGCGGTAAAAGGCGTTGCTCTCTTCGGCGGTGCTGAAGCCGGCGTATTGGCGCACGGTCCACGGCTGCACGGCGTACATGGCGGGGTATGGCCCGCGCAAGTAGGGCGGGATGCCGGCGGTGAAGCCGAGGTGTTCCATGTGTTGCAGGTCGGCGGGGGTGTGCAACGGCCGTACCGCGATCTGCTCCAACGTCTGCCACACAAATTCCGCGGCGGGGCGGCCCGTTTCCGCCTCCACCTGCGCCTGCCAGTCGGCGTAGCTTTGCGGTGCAACTTGGGGGGTGTAGTTGAGTTTTGTGAAATCGGGATTGATCATGGCATGACCTCAATAAGTGATGTAAAAGCAGTCAACTCCGCATCGGTTTCGTAATCGGCCAATAATGTCTGTGCGGCCGTTGTCATTTGTTTCTGCCGGTTAGTTGCGGGACGAACATATTTTGTGTTCAGAAATTCCACAAAGTCCAATACTTCTTGCTGCTGTAATTGCGACAATCCCTGCATTTTTTCTAGCGCTTGTGCGACAATCATCTCGTTCCTTTTTGATTCTGACTTGACCAGGTTACGAAAGAGCCATCTCAAATTGCGCCAACGGGAAGGAAATGACGTTTTGAATCTGTTCGCGTTGTTGGGCGATCTTTTCCATTTGCTTATAAACTGGCGCGTCATAGTATTGTTCCGCGCATTGCTTACAAACCCAGGCGGGTACATTCTCGATATAAATGGTTTCTCCTTGAAAGCGAAACCACGCTAACACGCGCCGCTGCTCCAATTCACCTTCACAAAACTCGCATTGCTCATGTTTCATCACGTCACCTCACACTTCTTCTGCCGCGGTATAAGCGGTAATGATCAACAAAACGCCTGATAATGAAAAGCGGCACACGACGTAGGCTTGACGGCCGTCAACCGTATTCCCCAGCACAGCGTACCGCCGGCCTCGTTCATCACGGGTGAATTTCTGGGCCACCGCCTGTCGAAATGATGTTCTCAATATCGGCCGCCAGCAAAAAATCATCGGCCATTTCATCATTGGCATGGGAACTAATGCGATACCTTTGCTCCCGAACTGCTTGTCGTATACGCTGTAATGTATCCATGCCTGACTTTTCTCATTCCCAGTCATACTTAAAATTTATCTTTTCGTCCATTCGTTTGCCACACAAATTCCGCGGCGGGGCGGCCCGTTTCCGCCTCCACCTGCGCTTGCCAGTCGGCGTAGCTTTGCTGCTCAACTTTGGGGTGTAATCTAGCTGTATGAAGTCGGGATTTTTCATTTTGTGTCCTCGTTTCGAGTGAAGGTCAACCAGTTAGTCACTCTCTTAATAATCGCTTGCTTCGCCAGATTGATTTTGGAATATTTGACAGGGTATTCTCGAACATATCTTGGTTGAGCGCGAACCTGGTCAATAGTGATATATGCATTTCCTAAGACCTGAGCTGCGTGGGAGTTCGATTCTCTAAGAATGCCTATAAGGAAAGAATGCGTGTCAATAAATTCAAATTCATAGGTGTTTTGATATTCCTCTACAGCAAAATCTAGCATTTTTTTGACTTCATCTGCTAATTTTATTTGGGATTCTGATTGTCTCGTTTTGTTGAGACGGTGAATATGGCTAGATAAATTAGCGCGCAGGGGTTCTAAATGCTCAATGAGGTTTGCTAATTGTCTGTAAGCATTCGATTCGGGTGTATCCAAGATGGCGAGTAAAATATGACTAGATGTGATGAGAGTTTGTTCGTGTTGAGTGGCAATTAGTTGAGCTTTGGTGAGTGTTGTTTTTGCAATTTCTGAAACGAGGGCCCAGTTCCCTGATGTGTGTGGCCTTTGCTCATCTTTTTGTGAAGGCAATTTTTGAAGATCGACCAAGGTGACGCCGTGAAATTGAAGCCATTTTGCTACCCCTTGCTGAGGGTGTTGTAACATCGCGTGAAGAAGATGTCGCGTCGACAGGAGATTTTTACCCTGTTTTTGAGCTTCTTGGTCAGCCAGGTTCTCGATCTCATCAATTTCGGGCGATTTAGTAATGGGACCCTCCCAGAATCTCTCAACCTTTGTCAAGTTCATTTCATGCCTCAAGATATCACCAAGTTTGTATGGGTTAGTTCCCATCTTCATTAAGCTTAAGGTGGCATCACAATCTGGGGTTTTTAAGATACCAAGTAAAAGGTGTTTAGAAGTAATCTGTTGGTGCCCAAATTCTTTTCCAAAGAAGTGAGCAGCACCAAATGCTACACCCGCATCATGACTCAATGGCCGATATGATTTAGACATAAATGAATGTTCCCTGTGCGATTTATCTTAGCTTGCAGATATTTAGGAATGGCGCTTAAATAACTTATCCCTTGGGGTCGAGGCTTTAGCCGGTCAAATGTTCAAGTTACTTAATTCTCGTCTTAGGTAACCACTGCATAGCTGATAGCCGCCTGGATTGCTTCACGGGTGAGTGATGGGTAGCTTTGCAAAATTTCGTCAACTGGTACACCGGCCGCCAGATTGTCCAGCACCACCGAAACCATAATACGCGTTCCCGTGATGCACGCTTTTCCATGACAGACATTGAGATCAACCGAAATGTAATCTCGCCAGTTCATTGTAACCTCCAAAGCCAACAGTTGAGAACTATCATGAATCAAACTTATGCTGCGATTTTATTACCCATGCTATAATGTTACGCAAAGGTCATCAAAAATGCAGATCAGATACACGCATCACGCCCGACAACGGATGAAACAGCGCCAAGTTATTGAGCAGCAAAACAATGCAAATTGATTATGATCCCGATGCTGATGCCATTTATATTCGTCTACGTGAGGGCGAAGTGGATGACACGCAAGTGGTTAATAAATATGTTTATGTAGACTTGGACGAAAACGGCCGTCCCCTGGGTCTCGAAATCTTCTTCGCCAGCCACATCCTCGCCAGCCAGGATGTCACCAGCGTCACCGTCAATATCGGCCGTGCGGCACGAGTTATGGGTGATTGATATTCCCCTAATCTCCCCATTCTCATGCTGCGAAAGCAAACACCTTCACTTCTTGTTCCAGTTGGCCCGCCAGACGATCTTTTTCCACCTCCAGGTCATAACGGCCTTGTAAGTTCATCCAAAAACGTTCCGATAGGCTAAAATAGCGGGAAAGACGCAGGGCCGTATCGGCCGTAATCCGTCGCTTGCCCTGCACAATTTCGTTGATGCGCCGCGCCGGAACGCCTATATCCTTTGCCAGCCGGTACTGCGTAATTCCCAGCGGCTGCAAGAATTCTTCCAATAAAATTTCACCGGGATGGATGGGGGGGAGTAATTCTGCGCTCATCTTGTTCCTCTAATGGTAATCCACAATCTCAACATCGTAAGCATCGCCATCTTGCCACACAAAACAAACACGCCATTGATTGTTAACGCGGATGCTGTATTGTCCCTCACGATCCCCTTTCAGCTTTTCCAGCCGATTGGAAGGGGGTATCTGTAAATCTTCAAGTCGTTCCGCAGCGTCCAAAATTTCCAGCTTCACACGCGCCCGACGTTGAATATCGTTAGGTAATTTGCGCGATGGTTGCCGTTGAAACAACTTTTCAGCTTCACGCGATGCAAAACTTTTGATCATGGCTAAATAGTAATGCCCCGCGTTATGAGTGTCAATTCCAATCGAATCTGCTCACATCTTGTTCTGCCACCGGTGAAAAACCTCCACCTGCGAAAAGCCGAGGGCGGCGTATAGCTGGTTGGCGTCCATGTCGTAGCCCGTGCCGACGGTGACGCATTGCGCCCCTAACTCTTGCAGGCGGCGCAGGCCGCGCTGCATCATGGCGCGGGCCAGGCCACGACGGCGGTGGTCGGGGTGCGTGCCCACCGGCTCAAAACAGCCGGTGCGGTTTTCGTCTAGCCAGATGGTGCAGTAAGCGGCCGCTTCCCCAGCAGCGGTGAAAATGCCCCAGCTTTCATGCCAGGTGGGGGCGAGATTTTTGGCGGGGTAGGCGTCCGGCGGGGCGGTGGCGCCAAAGACCAGGTTGGCAATCAGGGCGCGTTGTTCGCGGTCTGCGGGATCGGCGAGGTTGAACGGCCGTTCCCCATACCCCGCCGCCAATTCCCCCATCACCACCGGGCCAACCAACGGATGCGTGCGCGTCACCTCCGCCGCGCCTTTGTCTGCGAAGCCGCGCCCCGCCAGCAGCGCAGCCAGCCCTGTCAACTCCGCGTGAATGACGATGTTCAGCGGCCATTCGGCGGTGGCCGACGGCCGTTTCTCCTCATGCCGCCGCGCAATCCAGTCCAACATTGGCGGGGCCAGGTGGTCATAATCCGGGTGCATATCCAGAAACCAATCATTGTCATTTTCCGGGTGGGCGATGGCGACCAATTTGCCCGCCGCCGTCTCCCACAGCCCCACATCGGCCGTCCAGGAGCGGTCGTTGTCGCGTTCGCCTTGCCAGTAACGGCCGTAACGATACGAATCCAACCGCACCACATCCCAGGCCACATTTTGGCCCGTCAGCCGATAAATTTCCAGCAGCAGTTCGCGCATTCGCTGGTAATCGGCCTCGTTTCGATAAGCTGTTTGCCGACACGTTTCGTTCAAATCGTCAGTCACCGCACAACTCCTCTCAGAAAAAGTCATCACATAGGGCAATTTGTCAAATTGCCCTACACACGCAAAGACGAAAACGCCATTGATTGTTAACGCGGATGCTGTATTGCCCTTCACGATCCCATTTCACCTTTTCCAACCGATTTGAAGGGGCGGGAGTGAATGATTACGACCTGTGTAGTTACCCCATCTCTACGTAAACAGCGGCGTCATTTCTGTATGTGATAGGGCCGCTTCGATTTCTGCCTGGGTTTGCGCGCCGGTGAAACGCACGGCCGCATCCAACACCTTCGGCAGCAGCGTCACATCCCCAACCGTGTTCAAGAAAACGCCCGGCTGGCTGAGCGCCCAATGTACGGCCAGGTCAATGTCCGCCTGCTCCGTAAAAGGCTCGTACCAGGTCGTGTTCGTTTTCGGCCTGTCGCCCCAGGACCCGCGTGACAGCGCCTTGATCGTTTGCACGGCGACGTTTTTCTGACGGCATACGTCGAGCAGCGCGGCGAAGTCAGCCGCATACTGCGGGTTTTGCATCATCGTCGGGTTGTAGGGCAGCAGCACGGAGTCGAAGTCGAAGCGCGCCAGGCTTTGCCGGTGCATGGCGGCGACGGTGACGCCGTGCCCGGTGACGCCGAGGAAGCGGGTCAGCCCTTGCGCACGCGCCTCGACGAATGCTTCCAGCGCGCCGCCCAGCCCCATGGCCGTCTCCCATTCATCTGGCTCAACCAAAATGTGCATTTGCCACAGGTCTACGTGGTCGGTGCGCAGCCGTTCCAGGGAGCGGTGCAGTTCTTCCTTCGCACCCTGGTAGGTACGGCTTTCCGTTTTGGTGGCGAGGAAAAATTGGTCGCGGTGGCGGGCCATCCAGGGGCCAATGCGCAGTTCGGCGTCGCCGTAGGAAGCGGCCGTATCAATGTGATTGACGCCATACTGCAACAACAGGTCCAAAACCTGGTCAGCCTCAGCCTGTGTCACTGACCACAGCGCTGCCGCGCCAAACAACGTGCGCGTACTTTCATGTCCAGTTCGTCCAAAAGGGATTTTCGGAATCATGTGAGTCTCCTTAATTTTGTCATTCGTAAACCGTGACCCGTAAACCGTGATCGGTTCACGAATTATGGATGGTCGCTTGTTGCAGCCATTGGTTCACTGCCAAACAATCTGCGCCCAGGTAAATGAACTCATCCACGCCGGCCGCCTTGAAGCTGTCCACATATTCTTTAGGATAACCGGCCAGGATGACGATTATTTCCGGGTTGGCCGCTTTCAACTGCTGTGTTAGCGGCGGCGCAAGCTCTGGGTAGGTCTCATCGGTGGAGCAAATGACAACGGCCGTCGCCCCATCCGCCAACGCCGCAGCAACGGCCGTCTCCACCCCACTAAACCCATCTGGATACACCACCTCAAACCCGCCCACCGTGAAAAAGTCCCGCACAAAATCGGCGCGCGCCTTGTGCTGGCGTAATGGCCCCATGTTCGCCAGGAAGATGCGCGGCTGTTCTGCCGCCCCATTGGCCGCCGCCCGCAGCCGCTCAAACGGTTCCGCGGCGCGATGTTGAGGGATGGGTTGGATGGTTTGTTGGTTTATTAGCTGGTTGGTTGCGTAGTTGGCGCGTAGAGCGGCGGTGAGCTGGCTAAGGGTTGCGCCCGCTTCGGCGAAAGAGATCAGGGATTGGAGATTGGAGATTGGAAATCGTAAATCGTCACTCGTCACTCGTAAATCGTCACTCGTAAATCGTAAATCGTCACTCGTCACTCGTAAATCGTCACTCGTCACTCGTAAATCCGCATTCGCGTAATGGTTCGTGCCCACCACCACATCCTTGCGCGTCGCCAGGTTTTTGGCGCGGGCTGCGGCCGTGGCCGCCACCTGCTCCTGAATCCAACCCGATTGCAGCGCCGCCGCCATGCCCCCTTGCCGCTCCACCTCCTGGAACAACGCCCAGGCGTTTTGCGCCACCTGGTCCGTCAGCCATTCTACAAAATATGCCCCACCCGCCGGGTCAATCAGCTTCATCAGGTTCGCTTCTTCTTGCAAAACGATCTGCACATTACGCGCAATGCGGCGCGAAAACTTGTCCGGCTGCCCCGCTTCCTCGTTGAAGGGGGCGACGTGCAGGCTGTCCACGCCGCCAATGGCCGCCGCAAAGGCTTCTGTCGTGCCGCGCAGCATGTTGACGTAAGCGTCGGTGAGCGTTTTGTTATGGCGGGCAGTACGGCCGTGCATCACCATCTTCTGCGCCTCCTCCCCACCGCCAAACGCGCGGATCATCTGCGCCCACAGCAGCCGCGCCGCCCGCAGTTTGGCTATCTCCATGAAAAAGTCACCGCCAATGCTGAACGCGGCCTGCATGGAATGGGTGATGGTCTCCACGTCCAGGTCACGTTCTTGCAGAGCGCGGATGGTGGCAACGGCCGTACCCAACACAAACGCCAACTCCTGCACCGCGTTCGCCCCACCGTTAGCATACGGATAACTGTGAATGGTAATCGTGTCCAGGTTGGGGGCGCTGACAGCCGCGCCTTGCACCAGCATTGCTAATTCATCATACGCCTTGTCTAATGGTAACGGCAGCGTCCCCCGGCGCACCCATTCCCCCAGCGGATCCGCTTCCAGGCTGCCGCGCAGTTGCTGCGCCGAGTCGCCGCCATATTGCTGCACATATGCCAACAGCAGCGCCCCTAAGGGCAGCGCGTTGGCGCCGCAACGAATGAAGATGGGGGTTTCTGCCAGATTGACGCCCTCCAGCGCCGTCGCCAAATCGGCTACGCTGGACAGGGCGTGGTTGGGGATGAGGTTAACGGCCGTTTGCCCCCGCGCCAGGTCATGTTTCAACGCCGCATTGAACTCGGCCGGCGTGCGGTAAGCCATCTCCTGCGCAATCAACCACGGCTGCGCCAGATACCCATCTGCTTTTGTGCCGCGCAGAAAGGGAAATTGGCCGGGCAAACTGTCCAAATGCGGCAAATCGGCGCTGTCCTCGGCGTGATAAATGGGCTGCAAATCAATGCCTTCATAGGTGTGGGCAATTAATTTGGCGAAGGGCTTGCCTTTGAGAGAAGCGAGCGTGGTCTCATACCATTCGTCGTAACTGCTCGCGCGAAACTCAGTAAACAAGGGGTTGTTTTCAGGAGCAGCAATCGTTTCGTCGGCCATAAAAGTTATTCTCCTCGTCTATATAATCCCTTCACCCCCGCTCTGGCAGGGTACACGATCCTGGCCTGCTTGCGCAAGCCCTGAAAAAGACCAGACCTGTCAAGTCTATGATAAAGAAAAGAGGTCGTTCTGTCAGGTGATTTCTGTCACCAGAAACAGGGGCAAAAATCAGCGATCAGTGAACGGCGATCAGTCGTTGCCTGACCGATTGCTGATAACGGATGACCAATACCTGATTACCGGCTAAAATCGTGCCATGATGTTACGTAATTGGACGCCATTTTTACTAATATGCCTGCTGTTAGCGGGCTGTATGCGAGATGAGACAACGGCCGTTACCACAGCCGTTACCCCTCCCCTATCTACCTCAGAAACGCCACAAGCGGCGACAGGGGCCATGTCCCTGCCCAACACGGCCACGCCTTCCCCGGCGGCGACGGCGCTCCCATCACCTACCGCGCAGCCAACGCCGACGCCTTCGCCAACGCCAATTGCCCCAACCATCACGGCCGCTGACCAGACCGTAGACGAAACGGGCGAGTTGACCATCGCCCAGATCACCAGCCCGGTTGCCGGCTGGCTGGTGGCGCGCAGTGTGGTCGAGGGGTCGCCGGCGGACGTGTTGGGATATACGGCCGTTCCCATTGGCGTCAGCCGCAACGTCACCATAACCATTGCCCCCGCAGCAGCCACAGAAACCATCCTGGTGGAGCTGTATCGGGACAATGGTGTGCCCGGCGCGCTCGAAATCCCAGACCCGGATGAACCAGTGTACAGTGGCGATGAGATTGTCGCCGTCATCATGCGTATTACGATTGAATTTGCCATGCCCGCCATCATCGTCGCCGACCAGATCGTGGCTGATGATGGTGTGGTGTATGTGGACAGTGTGTATACGGCCGTTCCCGGCTGGCTGGCCGTTCACAGCGACGAAGCGGGTACAATCGGCGCGCTGTGGGGGTACGTCTACCTGGACGCCGGTCTCCATGAAAACGTCCCCGTGTCCATCCCCTGGCGCGAAGCCCCCCCCTATTTGCTGGCCGTGTTATATGCGGATAACGGCCGTCCGCAGCGTTTCGACTATCCTGATGACGACCCGTCGGTGCGGGTGAATGACGAGCCGGTCGCTTTGCCATTCCATGCCACCTTTCCCCCAGATATTTTTGTGCGCGATCAACCGGTGGTCAATGGGCAAATCGTCATCGAGCGCATCGTCAGCTATGGGCCGGGATGGGTGGTGGTGCAATATGATGACAACGGCGCGCCGGGGCTGATCATCGGTTTTGCGCCGCTGGTAGATGGCGTCAATGAGCGGGTCGTGGTGCAGGTGGTGGAAACGGCCGTTACCAATCCCCTTCACCTCATGCTGCACCGGGACACCGGCGACATCGGCAGATTCAACTATCCCCGCGAAGACCCGCAAGTCACTTACAACAACTTTCTCATGGCCTCTATTCTGATAGGCACGGCCCCCGGTAACATCTTATATACTGAAGACCAGACACTGCCCGCAGCCGCCGAAGGCGAGACAATGACGATAACTGTGCCCCTGGTCATCGCCGACATCAACACCTGGGTCGTCATCCACAGCAATGAAGATGGCAAATTAGGTGACATCCTCGGCAAAACCTGGGTCGCGGCCGGCATCACGCACCAGATACCCGTCACGCTAACCGCCCCCATCCCCACGACCCTGTTTGCCGTCCTTTACCACGACGCCGACAGCGATCAAGAATTTGACTTCCCCAACGGCAACGACGTCCCTCTGCAGCGCAACCGCAAGCTCATTCGCGCTCCCTTTACCATCCAAATTCCTCCAGAGACGTAAGATATACATGACAAACGTCATATAACGAACAGGAAGAACGGTATTGCTGCCCTGAGCACACCCGGGTAAGCTGTATTCGCAAACACACTGGTACAAATCCTTGTAACTTTGTAAGGTAATTTGTAACTATTCACCGGTTATATTAAAGTGCAATGCCGTAATGAAGTTTAACAACCATCACATAATGACTAAATGACTATATCCAGCGACCAATACCCTCAAAACACTCTTGTCTAATGCCTGATTCGGCGTATAATATAAATCGTTCATGAGTGGTAACAGGTTTACCAGTTATAGGTGCGTAGGAGAAAGTTTGTTTGGTAACTGTTTCATCAAGACCATGAATCAAGGTTGAGACCCGCAAATTCGTTACCAGCTTAATTTCTGAATGATGGGATCAGCGCCTTTCTCTACATACTCATTAACATTTGGCTATGCTGGTGACTGTTTTGGAGTAGAAGGAGGAAAAGCCTATAGAAAATGAAGCAAACAGAAATGCGTTCACAAATGATGAGCACGTTTTTTTACAACATCGTCAAATTTCAAAGAAAGGAGATTTATCAATGAAAAAGACAAGAATTGCGATTTTGTTGAGTTTACTGCTGGTTTTGATTGTGGCTACCAGCGCTTTTGCCGGTGGGTTTGCCGTCGTGACGTACACGGACACATCCGCTCGTGGGTTCAATCCTGGCGAAGTAGGTGGTGATGTCTATATCGCCAATGGCGACTTCAGCGACTGGTCGGGTGGTTATCCTGTAGGCTGGAACGTACCTGCGGTTGCCCTTAGCCCCAACTGGGAAGTTCATTTTGCGCAAATGGACTACACTCGTGGTGGTGGCTGGAACTACGCAGCCGGCTTGTTCTTCCGTACCGGCAGCGCTGGCTCACAATATGCCTCGATGTCGCAGCAGGTCAGCAGCGAATTGGTTGGTGGCTACTACTGGGTACAGACCCACATCACAGCCTGGGAATACAAAACCCGCAGCCCGTACAATGCGGTAGCGTGGTATGGCTTTGGCGATTCTGATGACCCCGCCAGCGTATCACAGTGGCGCGAACTGTTCCCGGACACCTACGTTTGCGACAATGACGCGCAAATCTGCAACCACCTGGGCCGTCATGAAACAGTATGGATTGACGCCGGTTCTTACATGCACATCAAGATGGGCATGAAGTTCCCGGACCATCAGGCATGGACCGTATTCGGTGTTGATGACATTTCTATCACCAACGTTGATGGCACCTTGCTGGACGATGGTTTCATTGATGATGGCGACGTAACCTGGAATCGCCGCGCTGTGCGTTAATCTCTCAGGTTATCGGTATAACAGTTAGAAAAAAGCACGGGCTGGCTGGCAAAGCCAACCCGTGCTTTTTTATGAAATGGACAGCCAGTTATGTGCAGCCAAGTCGTATATTCACGTTTCAAACAAATCCTGCTGCTGTCAGCCTTATTGTTGTTAGCGGCCTGCGGGCAAAGCGAGACCACGCCAACGCCTACACAAGCAGCAGCCAATATTGCCGCCGCAACCGCAACGCCTCGCCCATCGGCAACGGCAACAATCATGCCAACAGGAACGTCAACACCACAGCCGACAGCTACCCCAACGGCTACGCCCCTACCAACCAACACCCCTACGCCGACAATCACACTAACGCCGCTGCCTACCGACATTCCAACACAAATCGAGAATGGCGGCGCGGTTATGTTGTTGGTACGGGGAGGGTTTTTCAAGATGGGCAGCGACGGCCGTGACCTGTTAGAAGAGTGTCGTCTGTATCGCCGCGGCTGCCAGCAAAGCTGGTTTGCCGCCTCTGAACCGGCGCGCACCATTCTTTTACATCCCTTCTATATAGACGCCTATGAAGTGACCAATCAGGCTTACGTTGAATTCCTGAATGAGTTGGGGGAGCATGAGGGCGCCTGCTTCAAAGAGAACTGCTTGACGTTAGAGGATAGTCGGGTGGAGCTGACGGCCGACGGCCGTTATATTGTCTCCGGTGGTATAGCCAATTATCCGGTGCGTGGGGTGAGTTGGTATGGCGCAGCCGCTTTCTGCGAATGGCGTGGTGCAAGCCTGCCCACAGAAGCTCAGTGGGAAATGGCCGCCAGTTGGGATCCAGAAAGCCAGACCAAAACCAACTACCCATGGGGGGATACATTCGATCCAACGGCGCTTAATTTTTGTGACGAACAATGCCCCGAAGAGCAAGCTGACAAAGATGCCAAAGACGGTTTTATCTTTGAAGCTCCGGTCGGCTCTTACCCAGCCGGGCGCAGCCCAATTGGCGCGTATGACATGGCTGGGAACCTTTGGGAATGGGTCAACGATTGGTTTGCCCCAGATTACTACCAACAGTCACCAACCGTTAATCCTCGTGGCCCAGCCACAGGCGAAGCGCGGGTAGTGCGCGGTGGTTCCTGGTTCGACACCGGGAACTTTACGGCCGCTGCCATTCGTTTCCCGGCGCCACCAGCAGAAACAGGCAGCAGCATTGGATTCCGCTGTGCCCTGGATCATTAAGCAAAACAGATCAGCGGACAACAGGAAATGCTTGCAAGCAGGCGGGTTGATAGACAATCCGCCTGCTTTGTAGTCATCATTATTTGGCGCGTCGAATCATGGTATGTATCATTGTAATGATGATGAATGGGACATTTATGCGAGTGATTACCCGGTTGCAGCATTATTTCTGGATAGCAATTGGCGTCTTTTTTCTGGCAGGCTGTACCAGCAGCACAGAAATGCCGCTCCTTTCAACCCTGATCCCAACCGCCATTGTCGTCATTCCTTCCTCTTCCGATACAGCGACCACCTTGACGCCAACACTTATCCCGCTGGTTAACGACGCAACCGCCACGCCTACAGCAGTTGACATTGCTTCACCTACACCCATAACAACGCCAACGCCATCGGCATTGCCAACCCCACAAACTTACATCGTTCAGGAAGGCGAAAACCCATCGGTAATTGCCGCGAAATTTGGCGCAGACCTCGACGCATTACTGGCAGTAAATGGCTTATCATCGAT
This sequence comes from Anaerolinea sp., assembly GCA_014879875.1. GTDB lineage: Bacteria > Chloroflexota > Anaerolineae > Promineifilales > Promineifilaceae > JACSRF01. The sequence goes on along the minus strand of JACSRF010000350.1, from coordinate 6,056 downwards.
CACCCTTATTTACGTTGGACAGGAATTAATTATTCCCCCTGCCGTAAATAGCAATGATTGGGAACTACCGCTTCATATTGTGAAGCCCGGCGAAACCTTGTCTGATATTGCCGCAAATTATGGGATAGATCTCGAGTCCTTACAGCACGCCAACCCCGCAATCACGCCAGAGACCCTCCAAATAGGGCAGCCCTTACAAATTCCCATCTCCTCCGAAGTTCATTACACAGTACCCGGCGACACCCTGCTGGCGCTGGCAATTCGTTATAACACAGATGTAGATGCCCTCTTATTGGCAAACCCCGGCATACTCGATTTGAACAATCCAGATTTTGTCCCGGTTAATGTTCTGTTGCAGATTCCACAAAGTGATGTTGCCACCGGTTATGATTGCAGTGAACAAGCGGCACAGCTACAGGTCATTTCGCATACCATTAACTATGGCGAGAAGTTATTTTGTTTAAGCAGCAAATTCAATGTATCGGTTACAACGCTGCTGCGCGCTAACCCACACATCATTGGCGAAGATGGCGTCCGTGATGGAGTAACTATCCTGGTACCGCCAACCGATGGGATTTTGCATGAAGTGACGGCCAGAGATGTGACGAATGGAATCCGTCTGCAAGACCTGATGTCCTGGTATGACGTCACTAATTTCAATGACGTGCAGGATTGGCTAGGTAATCCTGTCGCTGAACCACTGGCGGCCGGGCAAAAATTGTTTATTCGCAATGCTGACCTGCTCGCGGGCGAATTTGAAATGGTGGCTCCTATCGTTGCTGGCGCTGCGCCTCCTCCGGGAAACGCTACAAACCCATCCACCGGGCAACCACAGCCGGCTGCTACCGTGAGCAGCGGCAGTTCGGTACCCGTTTCCCCGACAGGCGACCCTCCCCCAGGCGCATTACAGCCAAAAAGCAACCCCTGGTCAAATGATGCCAGCCTCTATGACGCCGGTTCTTGCGGGGGCGTTGCCGATGGCTATGGATGGAGCGGCTCCTTGATCTGGCCGGTAGACAGCCGCCAGATAAGAGATGGACGCGGTTTTCGCCCTGGTCATGGGGCGATTGATATTGAAATAGCCATAGACTCCCCTGTCTATGCGGCCGAGGGGGGTGAAGTTGTTTGGGCCGGTTACAGTCGGTGGGGTGGTGGCAATGTCGTCGTCGTGGCGCATGGGAATACGTGGCAAACGCATTATCTCCATTTGAATTCGGTGCTCGTTTCGTGTGGGCAAGCGGTGGGTAAAGGCACGCAAATTGGCACAGTGGGACAAACTGGTGCGTCAAGCTTCCCGCATCTTCATTTTGAGGTGCGCTATGGTGGGTTTGAGTACAATCCGGCCAACTGGCTGCCCTAGCGCTGTTGTCGGTGATCGGTAATCATTGATCGGCAATTCAGGTGCGTGAACTCTGCCTACATTTCCCGCACCAGTCCCAGCATATCCCCCAACACGCCGGCCGCCGTCATCTCTACCCCGGCCCCTTTGCCACCAAGCAACAGCGGCTCGTCGTCGTACAGTCCGGTGCGGAAGCTGATGTATTTCATGTTCGCCAATGGGCTGTTGGCCGGAAGCGCCTGTAAGCTGACAGAACCACTGCCCGCCACCACCCGCGCCACGTAACGCAGCACCTGCCCTTTCTGTCGCACGGCCGTCACCCGCGCCGCCATCATTTCATCTAGTAACGGGGTCGCCTGCATAAACTCAGCCACCGATAAATCAGCCATCGCCGCCGGATAGAGGGATTCGACTTGCAAATCGGCCGTTTCCAGCGGCCAACCTGCCATGCGTCCCAAAATGAGGATTTTGCGCATTACGTCTTGCCCACCCAGGTCATCACGCGGGTCTGGTTCCGTGTAGCCGCGCTCTTTAGCGGCGACAATGGCTTGCGCAAAGCTGTCTCCCTCATCCAGCCGGCCGCAAATGAAACCCAGCGAACCGCTTAACTGGCCGGTGATTTCATAAACCGTGTCATTCACGTCCAGCAGGTAGCGTAAGGTGGCAATGACCGGCTGCCCACCGCCAACGGTGGATTCATGGCGCAGCCGGGGATTGTTAAAGTATCGCCTGGCGGCGATCCAGGGGCCGGCCAATGGCTTTTTATTGGCGAGCACGACGCGGTAATCCAGGTCCAGGGCGCGGTCAATGACCGGTTCCATGCCGGCGACGGCCGTTACGTCCACGACAATAACGTTTTCCAGACCGGCGGCGACGGCCGTTTCCAAAATCTCCACATTCTCCGGGCGCTGTTCGGGGTCGGCATTCACCGGCCGTCCTGCCCGCTTATCCTGTACAACGGTCAACAACTGCGCATCGCTTAACCCTTCCGCCGCCCACAGGCAGCTATGTGTGTCCGCAACCGCAATAACATCAAAATGGCAGCGATTGCGCGTGATGGCCTGGGAACGGCCGTACACAATCTGTTTTAGCAGCGCCTGCCCCACGCCGCCGGCGCCAAAAATGATGACGGGAATCCGTTTCATCGTTTACCTGCCTATGAAACGTAAAACATAAGTATCTAAAAACACAAAAGCCCTGTTTTCACAGGGCCTTTGCTTGCGCCGTAGCACTAATTCGCTTGGGGAGGTAGTGCTACGGCGCTTTTACTAGGATAACTAATCATCAGCACCACCTCCTCGTTATAAAGATAGCTGTGCAGCAACTGCTGCCAATCAATGAACAATGGAAGCATTATGGCACAGGCATTCAGGAAAGTCAACCAGTGTTAAAAATTCTCAGGAACTTCAATTATGCTTTGTTACCTGGGAATGAATTCCCAGGCTGAGACAAAAAACGTACTGAAGCACGTTGGGGCGACACTCCCCAACCCGTTTTAACAGGTTTTATGTCTCAGACGCCGGTTTCAACCGGTGTCAATGGCGCGCAAGTTCCATAATTGGAATTGCTATTGTCGCGCTCGCCAACAATACCCATACCAGCCACATCAACTGCTGCTTACCCATATCTCCATTCTCTATTTCTACACTACACCCGCGTAATATACTCCCCAGTCTCCGTATTCACCTTAATACGGTCGCCTGTTTGCACAAATAGCGGTGTCTTTACCTTCAGGCCAGTATCCGTGATCACTTCCTTCGTCGCGCCGGTGGCCGTATCGCCGGCGACAGCATTCTCCGCTTCCACCACGTCAAATTCCAACGTTTTCGGCAGTTCGTAGTCCAGAATCTCGCCTTCATACAGCAAGAGTTCCAGTTCCATGTTCTCGCGCAAATATTTCACGTGGTCTTCAAATACAGCGTGATTCACTTCTTTCTGCTCATAGGTTTCCGTATCCATGAAGACGTAGAAACGGCCGTCATCATACAAATATTGAAACGTCCGCTTGTCCAGGCGAATATCCTCCACCCGGTCGCCAGAGGTAAACGTTAATTGCAGATTGGAGCCGGTGCGTAAATCGCGCACGGTGACGCGAATGGTAGCCTTACCCCGCCCCGGTTTGTTATGACTATATTCCGTTACTTTGTACAGGTTGCCGTCGTGCGTGAAGCTCACGTTACGACGCAGTTGGTTGACATCAATCATTTTTTGCTCCTATCAAGTTAAGTATCAGGGGGATATTACGTGTTGCGTATTATGTCTTGCGTAACCAGAGATCAATACGCAACACGTAATACGACGAAGACTCCACGAAATCCTAAAGAACTTTTACGCTTTACGCAAAGGGGTCTATATGAGACCGACGATTCCACCACAAGACGGCCGCTGATGACCCCGCTAACAGCGCCAAACCGGCCAGAAACCAGGCCAGATCGCCCAACGGCGTAACGCTTTTCAGCGCGAAATCACCCAATTCAATGACCAGTGATCGTATCATCATGCCGAAGTTTATCATAAAGGCAGATCGCTTGACAATTGATGATCCCCATGTGCCATTTTCAGCAAATTGGGGGTTGACAAGCAGCATAGATACCATTATTTTGAAGGGCATGTGTAAGCAGCGAAACCAATGGTCCATGTGGCTTTGCCCGGTATATTTTGTGGAATTGCGGTCACGAACGGCCGTCGTCACCCCACTGGCTAGCGAACACAACCAACAATCAGGCCCCGCTTCCCGACACAGTTAGTCGGCGCAAGCGTTCGCAAATGAACGGGAGCGGGTCTGGCGCAGGGCAAAGACCCGCTTTTTTATTTTAGTATGGCAAGGATGCGCATCATATACAACAATCATTTATTTTGGGTCAGACGATTGGCACAGCCGCGAACCGGTTCGTTTACGGCCGTCTGCATGATAGCGGCGTCATTGCTGGCAGATAAAGGGACAACATGGGCAGCGTTGGGCAACGGCCGTATCCGGTGTATCTATCCCGGCATCCTACCCAGCCAACATAAACAGGTAAGACATGTCAGGGTGAATCTCATCCTGACTCCCAGATAAGGGAGCATTTCCACAGCAAGTCATGGGAAAAGGCGGGTCTTACCAGTAGAGGTAAGGCCCGCTTTTTACATTCGCTAAGCTGTAACCCAGGTTGTCAACCTGGGCTGTATTTACGTGAGAGGCGACAAATGGTCAATGTTTTACTCTTAAATGCCAGCTACGAGCCGCTGCAAACCATTTCGGTGCAGAAGGCCGTTAACTTGCTGCTGGCCGAAAAAGCACACGCGGTTGAAGGCGTGGCGCAAAAGCTGCGTTCCCCCGGTCAGGTGTTTGAGGTTCCCTCCATCCTGCGCCTGGTTTACTACGTCAACGTACCCCGACGTGGCGCAAGTTGGTCGCGGCTGGGCGTGCTCAATCGTGACAATTGGACCTGTGTTTACTGCGGCGTGAAACTGGGCGACCGCCAGGGACACGCGATTTTTACCAAAGCGAACTTCACGCTGGACCACATCGTGCCACGGTCGCGCGGCGGGCGCAACACCTGGGGTAATACGGCCTGCGCCTGCGCCCCCTGCAACCGCCGCAAAGGCAGCCGTGCGCCGCACGAAGCGGGCATGAAGCTGTTGTTTGAGCCAAAAATCCCGCGCACCAGGATGCTGGTGGCGAGCGGCCGTGTGCCGACGGAATGGAAGAAGTATTTGGAAATTTCGTGATCTGTCAGCCGTCATTCGTAACTGGTTTACGAATGACGGCTGACATCGCTTGCCCGGTGTCTTCCCCTCATGCTACAATGCCCGCATGATGCCTTCTACTGCCACCCAGTTAGTCTGCCAACAATGCGGTGCGCCGCTCGTCGTTGAGCCGGGCACGCAGTTTGTTACCTGTGCCTTTTGCCATACCACTAATTTTGTGGATAAAAGCGGCGCTGTGCTACATTACGTGGTGCGCGACACCCTCGGCGAAGCGGATGCGGAGGCGGCGCTGCGCCGCTGGATGGCGGGCAATGACACGGTGAAGGATTTGGATAAGAAGGCGAGCATCGGCCGGCCGCAGTTTCAGCTTTTCCCATTGTGGATGGTGACGGTGGCGCAGGATGGCGCAGAAAAGATCATCCTGGAACCGGCGGCGGCGCTCTCGATTATTGAGTTGACGAGTATCGCCATTCCGGCGGCCGATCTGGAGCCGTATGACCACACGCTGGACGCCGACGCCATTGCGCCGACGACGCCGTTGGAGACGGTGAAGAAGTGGCTGGCGGAAAATCAGCAGGTGGCGGTGGGAGCCATTCGCGCTGCGTCGCTGGTGCATTTGCCCATTTTTGTGTTCAAGTATGAATTTGATGGGCGCGCGTATACGGCCGTTGTGGATGCGGCCAACGGCCGTACCTTCGCCTCTCTCTTCCCCTCCAAATGGGAGACGCCCTACAAAACGTTGGGCGGCATTGGCTGCGTCGCCTACTTCCTGGCGGCGCTCATTCCCCTGGCCGGGTATCTACTCGCCGGCGGCGCAGGATTGGTTACAGCGATGGTCGTTTATCTCGTCGTCGCGGCCGTGCTGGCCGTGCCCATTTTTGCAGCGGCGACGGTCATTTCAGCAAAGGTTTAGGCGTGAAACGTGAAGCGCTGATTGACTGACAAATCTCATCTTCGGGGTGACGACAGCGAATTTAAGTAATAAACGAATGAAAGCTACCAGAGGAAAAATTCGCTGTTTACTCCA
>JACSRF010000562.1 GCA_014879875.1 Anaerolinea sp. | reverse complement strand
CACGGATAAAGCCCCAAAAAACCGTGTTTTTCCCATCCGTGTTTACAAGATCGACAATTTTTTGTCGATAGCGGCGCTGTTAGCGCCTAAAGCGCGATAAAATCACGGCCGTACAGCCGCGCCTCAATCCGCTCCCAAATCGCATCCAGATGCGTCCCATTTTGCACGTAATCCAAATTATTCGTGTCCACGATCAGCACCGGACTCAAACTAAAACGCTGCGCCCATTCATCATACAGTTCATTCAACTGCATCAGATACGCATCAGAAATACCCCGCTCATAATCCCGACCACGATTGGCAATACGGCGGCGCAGCGTCGGCAGCGAGGCCTGCAAATAAATCACCAGGTCCGGCGGCCGCAGCAGCATCGCCAATGTCTGGTATAAATCATAATAAGATTGCCAGTCCCGCTCCCCCATCTGCCCCTGCCGGTACAAATTCCGCGCAAAAATCTCCGCATCCTCATACACACTGCGATCCTGAATCGCCGAATTGGGCAGTTGCAGCAGTTGATGATGCTGCTGCAACCGACGCGACAAGAAAAAAACCTGCGAATGGAAACTCCAGCGCTGCATATCCTGGTAAAAATCAGCCAGATAAGGATTCTCCGTCACCGCTTCGTAAATCGGCGACCACCCCAACCGCTCCGCCAACAGCCCAACCAGCGTAGACTTACCCACGCCAATATTCCCTGCAATGGTAATAAAATAGTTGCTCATGCCCTGATCGTAGCCACGATTTGGAATTACGCCATAAGGAAATTGAGCATCGTGAGTCGGGCATCGGTAGCCGACGCCCGACTCACGACTTCCAACTCCCTATCCTACCAACGCCGTCACCGCAAAAAAGTGACACACACTGCCACCCAGCACAAACAAATGCCAGATGGTATGGCTGTAAGGAACGCGCCGCAGGGCATAAAAAATCACGCCAACCGTGTACACGATCCCGCCCGCCACCAACCAGGCCACCCCGGCCGGCGGCACAACAGCCAACATCTGCTTAAACGCCACCATACACAGCCAGCCCATTCCCACATACGCCAGCGTCGAAATCACTTCCCATCTACCGATGAAAAAGACCTTGAAAGCAATGCCCAGCAGCGCAATGCCCCAGACAATGCCCAACAGCCACCATCCCAACGGCCCGCGCAGCGCCGTCAGCAGGAATGGGGTATACGTCCCGGCAATCAGCAAAAAGATGGAGGCATGATCGATGATACGCAAAACAGGGCGCGCCTGGGGTATCTGAATGCTGTGGTAGAGGGTAGACGCCGTGTACAAAATGATGAGACTCGCGCCAAAGATGCTGAAACTGACAATGTGCCAGACTGTGCCGTAAACGGCCGCTAACGCCACCAACACCGCCAATCCGGCAATACTCAATGCCGCGCCCAGACCATGCGTAATACCATTGGCGATCTCTTCACCCAACGTATAATGTTCATTGATCAGTCGGCGCTGTACAAATGCTTTTGGAGACATAACATACCTTCCTTTGCCATACGCATAAACTCCCGTCAGCCGCTGAGATTGATTCAATCTTAGAGATTGAACCAATCTTGTTGTAACGGGTTTAACGCAATGCGTCAAGCAACTGTTAGCGATCACTTACCTGAAAAGATAGCAGAAGAAACGGCCGTTTTCTCTGGGCAAAACACACAACTCTGTTACCATTCCTAACTGTAACCCATCACCAATAAAAAGCGGGTGTGAAGGGATTAGAGGATTTTTCTCAATCCCATAATCCTCTAATCCCCACTCTTTTCAGGAGACCAGTTATGAACGCACCAACAGCCTGGTGGCAGCGCGGCGTCATCTACCAGATTTATCCGCGCAGTTTTCAAGACAGCTCCGGTAACGGCATCGGCGACCTGCAAGGCATCATCAACCGGCTCGATTATCTCAACGATGGCACGCCGCACTCACTCGGCATAGACGCCATCTGGATCAGCCCCTTCTACCCATCGCCCATGGCCGATTTTGGGTACGACGTCAGCAATTACAACGACATTCACCCCCTCTTCGGCGATCTGGCGACCTTTGACCGCCTGGTCGCCGCCGCCCACCAACGGCAGATCAAAGTCATCATTGATTACGTGCCCAACCACACCTCCGACCAACACCCCTGGTTTATCGAATCGCGCCGCAGCCGCAGCAGCAGCAAACGCGACTGGTACATCTGGCGCGACGGCCGTGCCGATGGTTCACCGCCCAACAACTGGGGCAGCTTCTTCGGCGGGCCAGCCTGGACATTTGATGAGACGACCGGGCAATATTACCTGCACCAATTCTTGCGTGAGCAGCCCGAACTGAACTGGCGCAACCCAGCAGTGCAAGACGCCATGTTCGACGTGCTGCGCTTCTGGCTGGAGCGCGGCGTGGATGGTTTTCGCATGGATGTCGTTGGCCTCATCTTGAAGGACGCCGAACTGCGCGACAATCCCATTAACCCGAATGCCGACCCCAATTTACCGGCAAATGATTTACACAGCCGCCTGGAACACGTCTACAATGGCGATCAGGATGAGGTTCACCCCATCATGCGCCAATTCCGCCAACTGCTGGACGGCTACAGCGAGCGGGTAGCCATTGGCGAACTGTGGGGGCCGCTGCCCCGCTGGGTGCGCTACTACGGCGACAACGGCGACGGCCTGCACCTCCCCTTCAACTTCCGCCTGATGGATGAAACCGCCTGGAGCGCATCAGCCATGCGCGCGGCGGTAGATGCGCTGGAAGCGGCGCTGCCTGCTTTTGCCTGGCCTAATTACGTGTTGGGCAATCATGATCGCATCCGCCTGGCTACCCGCTTTGGCGGGCAGGCGCAGGCGCGGCTGGCGGCGATGATGCTGCTGACCCTGCGCGGCACGCCCACCCTCTACTATGGAGATGAACTGGGTTTGGAAAACGGCATCATAAGCCCCGAACAACTGCAAGACCCGCAAGGTATCAACCTGGGCGTGGAACGCACCCGCGACGTCGCCCGCACCCCCATGCAGTGGGACGCTGCGCCCCACGCCGGTTTTTCCACGACAACGCCCTGGCTGCCCGTCTCCCTCGACTACCAGGCGCGCAACGTGGCCGTTCAAGACGCCGCGCCGACCTCCATCTTGAACCTCTACCGCCAATTGCTCTGGCTGCGGCGACAGTCGCCGGCGCTGCACAACGGCCGTTACCAACCCCTCGCCGTGCATCCCGACTGCTTTGTCTATTTGCGGCAGGCAGGCAGCGAGCAGGCGCTCATCGCCCTCAACTTCAGCGACGCCCCTTGCACCATCAGCATCCCGGCCGCGCAGCCACACCAGGTCATCCTTTCCACCCACCTGGATCGAGAGGAAGGGGTAAATTTGGCGGCGGTGACGTTACGGCCGTTTGAGGGCGTCATCCTGACGCCGTGTCATCCTGACACCATCATCCTGACACCATGTTAATTAACAAAACACGCGCCACCGCCCTGGAAGATTTCATCCAGGCGCGTCGCCAGGCCAATTTGCAATTGCTGCTGGCGCGCATGAGCGGCCGTTCCATGGACCTGCTCAATTACGAAGACGTGCGCCGCGCCCTTAAAGTGACCACCCGTATTGAGCGGGGGTTACAAGAAATTGAACTCGACGCCATCGTCGGCAGCGTCGGCCGCTACACCGACTTCACCCGCACCTTCCTGCCCCGTTCCGACAGCAGCAAAGAACGTTGGGCAACAGTGCGGCAGATCGCCACCGACGGCGAAGGATGGCCCCCCATTGCCGTTTACCAGGTCGGCGATGCTTACTTCGTCCTCGACGGCAATCATCGCGTCTCCGTCGCCCGCGCTTTGGGCATGAAAAGTATCCAGGCCTACGTCACCGAAGCGATCACCCACATCCCGCTCTCGCCAGATGTGCAGCCCGACGACCTGATCATCAAAGCCCGCTACGCCGACTTTCTGCAACGGACCAACCTGGACCAACTGCGTCCGCAAGCCGACCTCAACGTCACCGCCCCAGGCGCTTACCGCATCCTCGATGAACACATTGCCATACACCATTATTACCTGGGACTTAACCAGCAGCGCGACATTCCTTATGCCGAGGCCGTCGCCAGTTGGTACGATCACATCTACATCCCCATCATCGAGGTGGTGCGCGGGCGTGACATCTTGCGCGATTTCCCACAGCGCACCGAAACAGACCTGTACATCTGGCTGTCACGGCATCGCGCCGACCTGCAAGCAGAACTTGCCTGGGAGATCACAACGGAAGACGCCGCCACCGATTTGCTTGTGCAGCAGCAGGAGGGAGGATTGGCGCGACTGGGTGAAAAGCTGATAACCAGCGTGCTGCCCCAAGGTCTGCAAGTCGGCCCAGAGCCAGGAGAATGGCGCAAACAACAGCTCGCCCGGCGCTACACCGGTAATTTGTTTGCGAACATCCTCGTCCCCGTCAATGGCGCAGAGGATGGCTGGTATGGTCTGGAACAAGCCATGATCATCGCGCGGCGGGAAGAGAGCGTCTTGCGCGGCCTGCATATTGTGCCCACAACCGCCGCGCAAGAGGGAGCGGAGGCAACGGCCGTCCAAACCCAGTTTGCCCAACGCTGCCAGGAAAACGGCATTCAGGGCAGCCTCATCCTGGAAAGCGGCCCCGTACCCCGTCTCATTTGTGACCGGGCGCGCTGGAACGACCTCATCGTCGTCAACCTGACCTACCCGCCGGGCAAGGCCATGCTGGCGCGTTTAGGTTCCGGGTTTCATCAGCTAGTGCAGCGTTGTCCACGCCCCATCCTGGCCGTCCCCCGCACCTTCTCCCCCCTCAACCGGGCGCTGCTGGCCTACGATGGCAGCCCCAAGGCGGAAGAAGCGTTGTTTCTAGCCACCTACCTGGCGGAAAGATGGCAAATTGGGCTGGTGGTCGTCATGGCGCAAGACAAAAATCCAGTGAGCGCATCCAGCCAGCAGCACGCGCGCGACTATCTAGAATTGCATGAGGTGACGGCGACCATGATCGTGGCTGCGGGCAATGCGGCAAAAGTGATTCAGGAAACGGCCGTTGCTTATGGCTGCGACTTCATGATCATAGGCGGCTACGGAGCGCAGCCCGTCGTCGAAGTCGTTCTCGGCAGCACAGCCAACGACATCCTGCGCCGCACCAATATGCCGGTGCTCATTTGCCAATAACGGCGTGACTCCTACCCCTGATCCAAAAATGAAAACCCTTTCTGATAACCTTTTGTTTCTTGAAGGGGGGTAATGATATGATCAACATCTCGAATTTCTGGAGAAAAATTCATCTCGGACCACTGCCAACTAATTTGGAAAGCGATTTAGCAGCCAAAGCCGCCTCTTATTTTCCAGAGGCATGAAAAAAAACAATATCTGATGGGTATTAACACGAAGGAGAACAAACCAATATGAGCAGCAATGGATACATCCCAGAACGGGCGCTTTTTATCTATGCCCACCCCGACGACATCGAATTTAGCGTGGCCGGAACGGCCGCCAAATGGGCCAGCCTCGGCTGCGAAGTCACCTATGTCGTCATCACCGACGGCAACGCCGGCAGCCACGAAGATGGCATGACCCAAGAGAAACTGGCCGCCATTCGCCGCGCTGAGCAGCAAGCGGCCGCCAGCACGGCCGGCGCCAGACAATGCGTCTTTCTCGGCTACGATGATGGCATGTTGCAGCCCACCCTGGCGCTGCGCAAAGAGTTGGTGCGCGAAATTCGCCGTTACCAACCCAACGTCGTCGTTTGTGGCGACCCTACTTTCTACTACAGCGAGACCTATGTCAACCATCCAGATCATCGGGCAGCGGCCGTTGCCGCCCTGGAAGCTGTTTTCCCGGCGGCCGAAATGCCCCTCGCTTTCCCTGATCTGGCCGCAGCCGGTTTCGGCCCTCATAAAACCAATTACGTCTACATTTCCCACGCTCACGACGCCGATACCTACATTGACACCAGTGAGTACATTGACGTCAAAATTGCGGCGCTGCGCCAGCACAAAAGCCAACTTGGTGATTGGGATCCAACAGAGCGGATTAAATCATGGTCAGCCAATACGGGGAAGAAAGTTGGGTTTGCCTATGCGGAAAGCTTTCGCCGCATCACCTTGAAACCGATTGTGACCGAATCAGAAGCAAAAGAAACTGGCAAATAAAGAAGATTGTTGCATCATGGAACGCCCGTGCTATGATCCCCACATCTTAATCAGGTGAGTTATCATGAGTCGAATTATTCATACCGAAAATCCAACCAAAATACGCAACCAAAACCGGCGCAGCATCGCTGAAATTTTGCGCCGCCTCAGCCAACAGGGTCAGTTGAATGATGAAACAAAAGACATGGCCGCCATGCTCGTCTATCTACTGCGTGAAATTCATGAGGGCGTACAGCAATCTGCCCAGGCCTGGGAAAAACGAGATTATTGGCTAAAAGCAGAACGGTTTATGCGTGAATGGGCCTGGACAGGCGAAACGGCCGCTAACCTGGACGATGTTTTGCGGCACGACGCCTGGGACCTGCTGCCTGACCTGATGGCCGACCTGCTGCCGCGCTTTGCCGATATTCAGCTTAAAACCATGACGCGCTCTGCCGATTTATGGCGCGGCGCACATGCGCGGCTGATGGCCGATTCCCCACTAGAACTCCCCTGGTAAGGAACGAGAATTAATTAACTTACACGCTGTGGCCGGTCTCCTGACCGTGCCACCACAAAAAAACCAGGTCTTGCGACCTGGTTCATATGGCTACCAATACAATTTCTTGATACTTGCTACCATTAAGAAATTTGGGTGAGCTTGGCAGAAATGATTGAATCCATTACGGGTGAACTGGCAATTTTCCGATACATAACTTTGCGCAGTTTACTGACCTGCTTCACTACCGCTACATTCATCTGCGGCGAGACAATACTTTCCGATAAATACCCCATCCAGTTTTGATGCAGCGCCGCTTTGTTTTCCTGGTCTGGTAATAATCCATTACTTACTTGATTACGCATCATCCTACTCCTTCCTGATCATCTACATTGCCAAAACCCAGTTATATGTTTAGTTTACAGGGAGCAGCCAGCAAGCGCTGTGCTAACAGACGCCATCACATTGATAACCAGGTTACAGATACTAACGGTTGTGAAATGTAAACCAACCCAACAGCGCAAAAACGGCCGTCCCCAACACCAGCAGCAGCAGCAATTTCATCAGCCCAGAGGCAAAAATCGCCACCAGCCCAAACGCAACTGTCATCAGATAATATCCCAGCACAATCCACCGTGTGGGCAATCCCTTATCAGACAAACGAAAATGCAAATGGCCCCGATCCCCATGAAAAGGACTTTGCCCACGCCGCAGCCGATCCACAATTTGCCAGGCCACGTCTAAAATGGGCACAGCCAGCACCAGCAGCGCCGTTGCAATTTTCGCCGGAGACAAAATAGAGAGCGTCGCCAACTGATAGCCCAACACATACGCCCCGGACCCCAAAAAAATGCGCGCCGGAGCAAAATTAAAAGGTAAAAACCCCAGCAATGCCCCGGCTAACGCCAGCGGAAATGCCGCCACCGTCGTCTGCCCCAGGCGGTAGCTGTGCCAGGCAAACAACAGCGCCGCAATCGTGCCGACTCCCGCCGCCAATCCATCCAGGCCATCCAAAAAATTGACCGCATTAATCATGCCGGCTATCCAGAACAAGGTAAAGAGCAGCGCCAGCCAACGCTGCGCCAGCCATACCTCTTGCCCGGTGAGCGGATCGGTAAATACCTCAATAAAAACGATATGCGCCATGGCCACGGCCGCTGCCAAAAACTGCACCCCAAAATTAAACCAGGGTGGCATATTCCAGCGATCATCCACCAAACCGCCACCAAATATCACCACAGTTCCCAACACAACGCCGCGCAGGCGCAGCGCATCATCGCCCGTCGGTGGCAGCAGCCAATAGCTCACGATCACGCCAGCCATAATGCCGGCCAACAAAGACACCGCTCCCAACTTGGGAATATGCCCGGCATGGCGGCGGCGTTCATCTGGCACGGCCACCACACCCCAACGCCAGGACAAACGCCGGGTGAGGGGCGTAGCCGCCAGCGAGGCTAACAGAGCGGCCGTAAAAACCAACACGTAAGGTATCAAAGCGCGTTTTACCCTGTGCCAAATTGGCGGTCGCCGGCATCCCCCAACCCAGGCAGAATATAGCCAACCTCATTGAGGCGCGCATCAATTTTCGCTACGTGAATAGGCACGTCCGGGTGCGCTGTTTGTAACATCTTGATGCCCTCCGGCGCAGCTAATATCCCCACAAATTTAATGCGTTCAGCGCCCCAACGTTTCAACACGTCCACGGCCGCCACCGCCGATCCTCCCGTCGCCAACATCGGATCCAGTACCAGGCACACCTGAACGGTGGGCAGGGTGGGCAATTTGTTGTAGTACGAGACAGGCTGCAACGTTTTTTCATCCCGATATAGGCCAATGTGCCACACCTCGGAGCTGGGCATTAGCTCCCAAATGCCCTCCACCATGCCCAACCCCGCGCGCAAAATGGGAACCAACCCGATTTTGTCCAGCAGTTCATGGCCAACGGCCGTCGCCAGCGGCGTTTGCACCGGTATTTCTCTGATGGCTAAATCGGCCGTTGCTTCATAACACAGCAGCAACGCCAGTTCACGAATCAACTCGCGAAATTTTTTAGGCTCTGTAGTCACATTCCGCAGCAAAGTCAATTTATGCTGCACCAATGGATGTCGAGATTCATGAATCATCTATCATCTCCACTCGTCACTCGTCACTCGTCACTCGTCACTCGTCACTCGTCACTCGATAATGCGCCAAATCGCATTATCGCATTTCGCCAATGGCGCTTCTGGCGTATAATCGCACGCAACCGAAACATATGCAACTAACGAATTATGAGCAACCAGGCAACACCCGACAGATTTATTTCTCCCAAACAGCAGTCCGAAGACAAACGGCTGGCCGGTGTGCTGCGCCCACAGCGCCTGCTCGAATTTACCGGTCAGGAAAAGTTGAAGACAAACCTGGCTATCCTGATTGAAGCGGCGCAAGGGCGACAAGAGCCATTAGACCACATTTTGTTTCATGGGCCGCCGGGCCTGGGCAAAACAACCCTGGCGCACGTGGTCGCCAATGAGATGAACGTCAATATTCGCATCACGGCCGGGCCAGCCATTGAACGCGCCGGCGATCTGGCGGCGATTCTGACCAACATGCGCGCCGGTGATATTTTGTTTATTGATGAGGTACACCGCTTGGGGCGCGCCGTGGAAGAAATTTTGTACCCGGCAATGGAAGATTTCGTGCTGGACATTATTGTGGGCAAAGGGCCTGGCGCCAAAAATGTGCGCCTCAAATTACCCAGATTTACGGTGATTGGGGCCACAACACGGCTGGCATTGCTCACCGCCCCACTGCGGGCGCGCTTTGGCGCTGCTTACCGCATGGATTTTTACGAACAGGCAGCTATTGAACAAATTGTGTTACGCGGCGCCAGCATCTTTGATGTGCCCGTTGCCACCGATGGCGCCAGTGAAATCGCGCGACGGGCGCGGGGAACGCCCCGTGTGGCGCTGCGGCTGCTGCGCCGGGTTCGTGACTATGCGCAAGTGCGTGCAGAGGGGCAAATTGACGTGGAGACGGCCGTTGCCGCCCTCAATTTGCTCGAAATTGACAACCTCGGCCTTGATGACCTGGACCGCCGCGTCTTACGCGCCATCATTGAAAAATTTGGCGGCGGACCGGTTGGCCTGGACACCATTGCGGCGTCCATCAGCGAAGAGCCAGATACCATCATGGACGTGGTAGAACCGTATTTGCTGCAATTGGGTTTCCTGGAACGTACTGCCCGTGGCCGCGTTGCCACCCCACACGCCTACAAACATCTGGGGTTGACGGCCGTGTCAGCCCCAAACACTCCTCCCATCCAACCAGGTCTCTTCTCCCCTTCTTCCCCTGACGAAGCATAACGCTGACAACACAAGTTACACGTTTAGATTGGTTCAATCTTCAAAGATTGAACCAATCTTGCACACATAGGTTGTGTCAACCAAAGCACAATCCCGGTGCGCTGCAATTAGCGGTACATTAACGATTCCCTGGTAAGCTTTCCTTATCAAAACGCTTAGGGCTTACGCACTTCAAAGTTGAAGCCGGTATCCTCCCCGCGCCACTTCCGGCACAGCTGCGTAAGCCCAGATGCTATGGGAATCATCTGTATGAGTGAATCATGGAGTGAGGAGATCTGCATGAACGTTGTTACAAAGCAACAATTGGTCACGGCAATTGCACGGGATTTAATCCCCAAGTTAGCGCCATATGAGATCATGCTGTTTAACCAGCAGCATGACGTGTATCTGCACAACCCGGAATTTGTTTTACGGCAATCCTTGGGCAACGAAACGGAAGGCATGATCTTCTTAACCCCAATTTTGCGGGACGTATTGATGGATGTCATTACGTATATCTGCATGGAAATCAAACGGACGACGGTGGTGAATACCTCCCACTCCTTGAACTTAGCCGTGCGGCAGGTCTTTCGCAATTTTTCGTTTGACGAAACAGAGACCGCTCAGGGGGTGCAAATTAGTGAGCAGCAGTGTCGGACTATTCGCGAATTAGCGCTGGAAAAGGCGCGCGCGCACAGGTTATCTGAGTTTAAGGCGCAACAACTTGCCGACACAGTGGTATGCTCTTTGATTACAGCCCATTAGAGATTTTCCTGATACGCCCAAACCCCCTTTTTATTACGCTCGTTAAACGGTTACAATTAGGGGCATGAAAACGAGCGACTTTGATTATTCATTACCACCAACATTAATTGCCCAACGGCCGTTACCCCAACGTGACGCCAGCCGCTTATTGGTTCTGCACCGTGAAAAGGGTGCGCTGGAACATCAAACCTTTACAGCCTTGCTCGATTACGTAAATCCGGGTGACGTGCTGGTTTTCAATGATAGCCGCGTTATACCCGCCCGCCTCTTCGCGCAAAAAGCCAGCGGCGCCAAAGTGGAATTGCTGCTGCTGTCCCGGATAGACGACACTCGTTGGCAGGCCTTGGTGGGGGGCAAACGGGTACACCAGGGCAGCGTCATCACGCTGTTAGACAAAAATGAGGGGCAAACGGCCGTCTCCGCCACCATCACGGCCGTTCTGTCAGGAGCACAGCGAGAAATTACCTTCAGCAGCCCCATAGATGACCTGCTCGAAGACATTGGACATACCCCCCTGCCCCCCTACATTCACGAAACGTTAGACGACCCCGAACGGTACCAGACCATCTTCGCCCGCTACGACGGCTCGACCGCCGCCCCCACCGCCGGTTTGCATCTCACCCCAGAACTGCTCTTTGCCCTGCGCGACAAAGGGGTCATCCTGGAAATGGTCACGCTGCATGTCGGTCTGGACACCTTTAAGCCGGTGACGGCCACCGACGTACAGGCGCACATCATTCACAGCGAATGGGCCGACCTGAGCGCCGCCACCGCCAAACGGATCAACGAAGCAAAATTAGCCGGGGGACGGCTGATCGCCGTCGGCACAACGGCCGTGCGCGTCCTGGAAACCGGCGCGCTGCGTTCAGCGGGTATCACGGGCAGCCTGCAAGACATCAGCCAGCGCGACGCGCGCGGCGAAACCAGCAGTTTTTGCCCCTGGAAACCGGTCTCGGCCTTCACCGGGCCGACCGACCTGTTTTTACATCCCGGCTACAAATTTCGCGCCGTGGACGCCATGATCACCAACTTTCACTTGCCTAAATCAAGCCTGGTCATGTTGGTTGCCGCTTTTGCCGGTCGGGAACAAATCTTACACGCTTATGCGACGGCCATCCAGGAACAGTACCGCTTCTACTCCTTTGGCGACGCCATGCTCATCCTCTAGCCAACCTGATGAATGATACCGACATCCTGCTGCTCTCCATCATCGTCGCCATCATCCCCACCCTGCTCTACGTCGGCCTCATTTACTGGGTAGACCGCTACGAAAAAGAACCGTGGTGGCTGCTGACGGCCGCCTTCTTTTGGGGCGCCGTCCCCAGCATCCTCATTGCCTACATCTTCAACAGCTTCCTCAGCATCCCCCTCTATGCCCTGGCCGGCGCCGAAGCGGGCGATGCCCTGGCGGCCAGTTTCATCGCCCCACCTGTTGAAGAAACGGTCAAAGGATTGGTTCTGGTTCTCATTTTTTTGCGCTGGCGGCACGAAATAGACAGCCCGCTCGATGGCATTATCTATGGGGCCATGGTGGGCATGGGCTTTGGGATGGTGGAAAACGTCTATTACTTTGTGCATACTTACGCCGAGGGGGGCCTTGAGGCGTGGAGTATCAACGTCTTCGTGCGCAGCATTCTCTTTGGCCTCAATCACGCCCTTTTCAGCAGCATGACCGGCCTGGGCATTGCCATCGCCCGCATGAGCAACCAGCCATTGTTGCGCTTTGTCGCCCCAGTCGCCGGCTGGTTCACAGCTATGTTTCTGCACTTTCTGCACAACTTCACCGTCTCGTTTGGCAATTTGCTCTGTGTCGCTGCGCTTATTTTCGATTGGGGCGGCGTGGCGCTGACGCTGGTTATCATCGTCTGGGCTTTAATTCAGGAACGGCAGTGGCTGCGCCAATACCTGGTTGAGGAAGTCGGATCAGGCATTCTCACCCTCAGACAGTATGAAACGGCCTGCTCCGGCCGTAAACGGAACAGTCATCGCTGGCAAATGCTATTATCACGTGGGCTGAAACCTTACTGGCAGCTTTCTCGCTTCTATTACCGGTGCAGCGAGTTAGCGTACAAAAAACATCATTTTACGCTGTTTGCCGATGATCACAGCAGCCAGCTTATTGCCGAAATCCGGCAGGAATTGGCTACATTGAGTCGGGCCATCATCCTTTAACCACTTTCCGGTGCAGCAGGCTGTCAATTTGCTCCCAATGCGCCTGATCGTGTTTCACGACCAGGTTTAATAATTCGTGCATACTGGTTGGGCCAAAATAAGAATGGCTGCCTTTGCGCTGCCAATCCGTGTCGCGCAATTGCGCCAGCAGCGCCACCGTCGTGGCGCGGTGTTGCAAAAATGATTGCAAAGCGGCCGGGCCATCTTGGAGGCGATACTGGCGTGGCTCGGCCCATTCGTTGGATGAGACGCCGGCTAAAAACGGGTTTTCTCTTTCCAAAACAGCGCGAAAGCGAACCTGATGCACCTCGCGCTCTACGTCGCGTAAATGGCAGATGACTTCCGTGAGGGACCACTCAGAGGGCGCCGGCCGCCACAGCCAATCTATGCCAACGGCCGTCAACGATGCGGCGACGGCCGTTGCCAACCCCTGCAACCTCTCTAACAAAACGGGAACAGGTGGCGGCGCTTGCATGTTAATTCACGGCCGGCTGCGCCAGCCAACCAGATTGCACCAACCCCAACAAGGATGCCAATGAGCCATACGTCGTGACGCTGGTCGGGTCGGGTGGCGTGGCCGCGCCATCTGGGGGCAGCCAATAGGTAAACATATTCAGCGTCGCCGCCGGCAAGATGTCCATTTGCCAATCATCGCCAACCATCAACGCCGCCTCAGGGGGACAAGCAATGGCGTGCAAAATTTCCTGGTAATAGGACAGATGCGGCTTGGCGCTGTGCATATTCTCGTAGCTGGTCACCAGGTCAAAGGCATACGTACCTACCGGCAAGCCGGCCCAGGCTAACCGGGCTTCAACGGCCGGGCGCGGGAAAAGCGGATTCGTCGCCACGACAACTTGCAGCCCCATCTCCTGGCACGCCTGCACCAGTTGCACAGCTTCGGAACGCTGTTGTGTCGCCCCCTGCAGCTGCCAAAACTGGGTACGATAAAATTTGTCAAAGAACAGTTCCAGCGCTGCGGCGTCCATGCCATTGTGCCCATTACGCGCCAGAAACATCTGCCAAAATTTATCGCGATTGGAAACGGCCGTATCCCCACTTTCCATCATCGCCTGCGTACAGACCATCAACTCCCGCAAAAAACGCTCCTTCTCCATGATGGGCCGGGCATATTCACTCAACAACGCAAAATAATGGGGCATGAACGCATCCATATCATTCCCCAACAACGTGTTATCCAGGTCAAATAAAACAGCTTGAATCATCATTCCCCCTACCACTGCGTAAACAAATCCTGTAGACCAGGCTTCTCTTTAGCACATTGTGGGCAGCCTACGTGCGGTTCCGGCACGTCAATTGCATGGCGGCTGCAAAATGCTATCACCTCTACGCGACGATTAAACCCCATGAACCCTTTCTTGACTGTGCCTTGTAAGACCAGGTTGGGGCTGCTGTTGGCCCGTAAAATACTGGGCACAGGGCAGTTGGCGCAATCATGCGGCCGCCATGCTGACGAGTTTGGATTACTCTGAATCAGGCGGCATTGCTGCTCAGAACGGCCGCGATGGTAATCTTCGTAATAAAATCGGCATTCATCGCCCGCTGGTGTTTTCATGAGATTTTTCTCTTTGCCCTACATGTACATAAGAGGCAAAAAAAAAGCGACACCTTGCCAATAGTGCCGCTCTGATACGCCCTGAGAGATTTGAACTCCCGACCTTCTGGTTCGTAGCCAGACGCTCTAATCCGCTGAGCTAAGGGCGCATTCAAGACTCCGTAACAATACCCGATTGCTGTCAATCTGACAACTACTTGTTACCCGCAGAAACCAGAAATCTGGTTCCTACTTTAGTAAAGAGGCGGGGAGGATGGGATTCGAACCCATGAACGGCTTTAACACCGTTAACCGCTTAGCAGGCGGCCCCATTCGACCACTCTGGCACCTCCCCGAACATGTAGACAATCGAGGTGTAAATCTATTGTTAACCGCTCGAGGCGGAGGGAGAGGGATTCGAACCCTCGGTGAGCCAAAGCCCACTACAGTTTTCAAGACTGTTGCCTTCGTCCACTCGGCCATCCCTCCATGACTGAAGGTTACGTCATGAGCGTCAAAAAGTATAACATGGGCAGTATGTGCGGGCAAATTTTCATGCAACCCTGTCACCTGTGCGTTAACGTCAGGTCACGCACCTCCATAACTTGCGTTGACGGGATGGGTAACGTACCCCACTGTAAACGGCCGTGCGGCGAACGGCCGTTCACCGTCGCCACTAGATATTGATTATCCAGCCAACACACAAACCCCAACGGGCCGCGGGGGCTGTGCGTCGTTTGCAAAACCAACGCCTCATCTACGTAAAACCGGCAGCCATCAGGCAGCCAATCCAGCGCATACGTGTGCCAGGCCGTCATCTCCACCTCAAGCGGCTGGAAACTAATGCCCAATCGTAACCGCAGCCAGGGCCAAATACGCTGCTGCAACCGTTGGCTTTGATTGAGTAACAACAGCAAGGGAGCCAGGGGCAGCAAGCTAACGGCCGTCGGCGTCGTAGCATCCAACGTGGCCGCAAACCAACCGCGCCCTGCCCCAGACACAGCCAATGGTAAATCTGTAGGCGCAGACGCATAAAAAAACCAGACCGCTTGTGGCAGCGCCGGCCAGCGTATAGTGGGGTCGGCAAATGGCGCATTCCAAAATCCGAAACCGGCCGTTCCCAACAACGTCCCCTGCGGCTGTGAAAAACGGGCCGCTAACGCCATGCGCGTGCCCCGTCGCCAGGGATAAAAACGGCGGCCACGGCGGCCAACGCCATAATCATCAATCTGGGCATCGGCATACCCCGCGACCCCGGCCGGTAAGACAAACCGCCATACCGCCGCGCCGGTAACTTGCCCGCCGTTTAGCTCAAGCAAGCGCCACGGCCGGCTTTTATAGGATAGGTCTTGTCGAGACATAGACAACCTCAATATAATTTTGGATCTTTGGGAACTCAGGGGGGTTGGCAGGCTGTGATGCGTGACGAGTGATGAGTGACCAGAGAGACCACACGCATCACTCGTCACATGTCACATGTCACGCCGAATCCCATGAAATCCTGTAGAGCCATAATTTTCCTCCCCTTCCTCTCCGTGTGCCTCTGTGTCTTCTCCGTGTAACTCCGTGTAACTCCGTGTAACTGAATCGTTACCTCAATTATTCGTTCACTCAATAATCAGGTATAATTGCGCTGCTGAAGGAGAACTTTTTTATGGAACTAACCTGGTACGGATTAAGTTGTTTTCGCATCACAGAACGCAATTATGCCACTATTGTCACGGATCCTTACGCAGAGGCGCTGGGATTACCGGAACTGAAGCTAAAGGCCGATGTCGCTACCATCAGCCACGAAGCGCCGGGACACAACCAGACCAGAGGGGTCTCAGGGCTGCTGCATGAAATACGGGGGCCTGGTGAATATGAAATTGGCGGCGTGTTTATCACCGGTATTGCCACAAACCATGTCAGCAAAACAGCGCATAACATCCTCTATATGTTTGATTATGGCAACTTAACGGTAGCACATTTAGGAGATATGCAAAAGGTCCCCACACAAACACAAATTGAAGCCCTGGAAGCCATTAATGTTCTCTTGGTGCCAGTTGGTGGCGGTAATAGTTTGAATGCAGCGCAGGCAGCCGAATTAGTTTCGATGTTGGAGCCAAACATCGTGATTCCCATGCACTATGCACTACCAGGGCTAAAAATAGAACTGGATGGGGTTGACCGGTTCTTGAAAGAGATGGGGGTTACGGACCTGAAAGAGGAAGCAAGCTTGAAGGTAAATGAAGCCCGTTTACCAGAAGAGACCGAGCTAATTTTATTAACACCCAGAATCTAACAGGTTAAGAACTTATGCCAACAAAACTAATTATGCGTTGGGATGTGCGCAAAGAGACTGAATCGGAATATTTTGAATTTTTGGTTCATGAATTTATTCCAGGAATGAACCGGCTGGGCATTGGTGACATTCAAGTCTGGTATACAGCTTATGGAGAGTGTGAACAAAAACTTGCCAGTGGCATCGCGCCAGGCGCTGACCAGATGAAGCAAATTTTGGCGAGCAGGGATTGGGGACATTTAACAGAGCGTCTACAAAAATTTGTGGATAGTTACAGCCAAAAGGTTATCCCGGCTACACGTGGTTTTCAGCTATAAAAAAGGGCGGGTATGAAACTCGCCCCCCAATTCACACCTCAAACGGCCGTTTTTTCTGTTTGTTTGCGCTCTGTTTTGGCCGGGGTCTCGCTTGTGGTGGCAGCTTCGCCTGTCTTCGTGGCAGCGGCCTCGCCACTGCTGGTATTGGGAGAGGCGCTATCTTTACCATTTGTGGTCAACGCCGCGCTTTTGCCCCCGCGATTATCGGTGATGTAAAAACCACTCCCTTTGAAAACAACGCCAACAGAATTAACAACGCGGCGTACACTGCCATCACAAACAGGGCATTCCGTTAAAAGATCGTCGCTCATGCGCTGGCGAACTTCAAATTCATGTTCACAATCCTTACAACGATACATATATATTGGCATCTCTCAACCCTACTTGCTCCACTGTTTTTAGTTGTTTTCTCAGTCGTGTCGCAATTGTAACGGCCGTCTCCCTGATTGACAAACAACCATCAGGTATGGTACACATTCTATGTTAATTTTTGGTTAGATCATTACACAAAGTAAGTCATTCCTGCGAACGCAGGAATCCACAATGGATACCGGCCTTCGCGGGTATGACGGTCAGAGAGTCTTGGTAATTACAAAAAAGGAAAAATTTATTATGTCTGTCACAAATACGCAAGCACGAATTAAAGTCCGTGTGTGGCAAGCAATCGCCCAAAATCAGATAGATGTCAGCGCGCTCAACAAAGAGACCCTCGAAACGCTGGTTGATCTGGTCAGTGAAGTGGCGATGCTGGAAATAGACGATGATATGGGCAAGACGTTAGGGGACTCACAAACAGATGGGGGGATACCCACCTCCATTCTCGACGACCATAAAGAAGATGTGCTCTGGGAAGGACGGCCGTTCCTCTCCATCTCCCTCCATTACACCATCACCGACGAACGCATCCGCATCACCGAAGGCGTGTTTGGTAAAGCGCGCGAAAACATCGAACTGGTACGCATTCAGGACATGGATTACAGCCAGACTCTCAGCGAACGGATGCTCAACCTGGGCGACATCAAAATTCGCAGCCACGATCCCAGCCATCCCCTCGTCACCCTCAAAAACGTCAAAGACCCCGAAGCCGTCTACGAGATTTTGCGCCGCGCCGTCCTGCATGCCCGCAAAAAACATAACTTCACCTACCGCGAACAGATGTAGACAAAAAGGGCGGCGCCATTTGCGTCGCCCTTTTTATCTACATCTCTGCCAACTGTTGCAGCCGCGCCCGATCACGCAGCCTGATCCGCTTCCGCCCCGTTTCAATCAGACCATCGGCCTTAAACTCATTCAACGTCTGCGTGATCGTCTCCCGGTACGTGCCCAACATTTCGCTTAAATCCTGATGCGTATACCCAATCACCTGCATCTGCCCGCCTTGCTCATCGGCCAATTGCGACAGCAGCGCCGCCAACCGCGCCGGGATGCTCTTAAAGGCCACATCTTCCAGGCGCGCTTCTAGCTCCCGTACCCGCGCCCCCATCGCCTCCAAAAAGCGAAAGGCGACATCCGGTTTCTCTTGCAGCAGTCGTTCCACGTCAGCGCGGCTCATCACGCACAGCACACACTCATCCACAGCTTCGGCAAATGTGTTGTGCATCCCCTGCCCCACCAGGGACATCTCGCCAAACATCGCGCCCGCACCCAGCGTGGCGACCACCAATTTTTTCCCATTCGCCGCAATACGATACAACTGCACGCGCCCCTTTTTCAGCAGAAACAACACCTCGCCGCTATCTTCAGGCATGTAAAAAATCTTGCCAGGCACACAAGTAGACATAGTAAGCTGGCGATCCATGGCCACCAGCTCATTGGGCGTCAGGTCACGAAAAATCTGGATATTGGAGAGGTATGTTAACTTATTCTCTTTCATATGCGTCCATTAATTTTTGCCGCAACAGCTCCCGCGTCGGATTGCCGAGGGCGATGATACGGCCGTTCAACACATACGTCGGCGTGGCAAACACCAGTTCTGGCAGCGGCGTGTGGGTTGTATCGCATAACTCAAAAACCACCTCAGGAAATTGACGCTGCATATCGGCCACAATGCGCCGGGTTTCCTGACACGACCAACAATCTTCAGCAATATAAACTTGTAATGTAACCATGCCGCCAGCATAACGCACATAAACGGCCGTTAAAGTAAGGCAGATTACTGTGTCAACGGCAGTTCAAACCCAACCACAGCGCCGCCACCGGCTGCGTTTTCGGCCCAAATACGGCCGTGATGCGCTTCCACAATTCCCCGCGCAATCGCCAAACCTAACCCCGCCCCACCCGTAGCACGGCTGCGCGCCTGTTCACCGCGGTAGAACTGTTCAAACACGCGCGGCAAATCATCCTCATTAAACCCAGGACCACTGTCCTGCACCGTCACCTGTACGCCAACGCCGCTTCGCGCCACCCGCACCTGCACATGCCCCTGCGCCGGCGTATAACGCAGCGCATTGCTCAGCAAATTAGCCAACACCCGGCTGATCTTCGCCGCGTTCAGTGGCAGCGGCCGTACATCCGCAGCCACATACCCATCCACCGTGATCCCGCGCTGCTGCGCCAGGGCGCGAAAACTTTCCAGCGCATCTGAGAGCAAATCGCCCAGGTCATGCACGGACTTTTCGATCACCAGGCCACCGGTATCCAACTGCGCCAATTCAAACAAATCATCAATCAGCACATTCAGGGCGATCACGTCAGAACGAATGGTGTGGTAATAACGCTGCACCGTTACCGGGTCAGTCACAACGCCATCATGCAGCGCCTCCACCATCGCTCGGATGCTGGTCAACGGCGTGCGCAAATCATGCGACGTCCAGGCGATCAAATCACGCCGCAGCCTGTCCAACTCTTCCCGCTGCCGCGCCGCCTGCTGCAACTGCGCCGCCATTTCGTTGAAGGATTCGGCAACCTGCGCCACCTCATCCCGGCCACTGACAGCAACGCGCGCAGTCAGGTCCCCGGCGGCCAACTGCTGCGCCGTGTGCGCTAACTGTCGCAGCCCATCGGTAACGGTCGCTGCCACAAAAATGCCAAATGAAGTCGCAATGATCACGGCAAACAGCAGCAGCACGCCACTGAGCAGCAGATCGTGCTCGCTGGCAAACATCTGCTGCGCCAGTATCCACACATTGAACAGGGTCAACATAGCCGCCCACAAATAGGTCATGATCAGCGTGAGCGTGAGTGAAGAAAAGCGCGCCCAACCCCGGCGATAGAGCAGATAGCCAATGCCTAATGAGAGCAGCGAGGTCATGGCCAGGGTGGATACCAGCGCCGCAATTTCACGTGATGGCGCTTGCATCAACTGCCACATGAGCAAGGCCGCCAGGGTCAACGCCAACACAACGCCGGTGGGCAGAATGCGCCAGGGGGCCTGGTTAAGCCAGAAAAGGAAACGGCTGCGGGGTGCAGATTCAAACATCGGCCAACTCAAATTTGTAACCTACCCCCCACACCGTTAACAACCAGGCAGGGTGGCTGGGGTCTTCTTCAATTTTTTCGCGCAAGCGGCGAATGTGAACGGTGACGGTGCTGGGGTCAACGTAATCGGAGAAGCCCCATACTTTTTCTAGCAATTGATCGCGGGTGAAGACCTGGCGCGGATGGCTGGCGATAAACCAAAGCAGGTTAAATTCGGTTGCCGTCAGATCAACGGCCCGGTCCCGTATGGTCACCACGCGCGTCAGGGGGTTGATGTGCAGCGAACCATATTGCAACGGCCGTTCCCCATCTGCCACCTTGCGCCCTCCAACCCGCCGCAGCACCGCTTTCACCCGCGACGCCAATTCCGCCGGTGAAAAGGGCTTGGTCACGTAATCATCGGCGCCCAATTCCAGGCCATAAATGCGATCCACTTCCTGGCTGCGCGCCGTCAGCAAAATCACCGGCACATCCGAAGTTGGGTCTTCACGCAAACGGCGCACAATTTCCAGGCCATCCACCTGTGGCAGCATCACGTCCAGCACCACCAGCGCCGGCAGCCGGTCCCGAATCGCATCCAACGCCTGCCGTCCATCACGCGCCACCCGCACCTGAAACCCATCCCGTTGCAAATAGAGGCTAACAACCTCCACAACGGATGCTTCATCATCTACAACCAGAATATCTTTGGTCTCATTCATGCGGACCATCACCATTTACGCTCAATGCCCGGCAATACGGCCACGGATCCTCACCGCACCGCAGCGCCGCCAGCGCCGGGCTGTCTTGATAATGGCCGTGATACCGATCCGGCAGCAGCGCGGCAATCTGCGCCATAATCAGGTGGGTGTGAGCCGGCAGATCTCTGCTGCGCACACGTCCATCCACATCTGGCAGCACAAACGGCCGTCCCACCCGTACTTCTATCTCGGTTCGCCGCAGTCGCTTCACATTGGCAAACAACACGTCATTATTCACCAACCCCACCGGTAAAATCGGTACATGGGCGCGGCTGGCCAGATAGGCGGCCCCATCCTTCGCGGACATCATCTTACCTGTAAAACTGCGCCGCGCCTCTGGCGCCAGGCCAAATACCGTGCCCGCTTCCAGCGCCGCCAACGCCTCGCGCAGCTGCTGCCGGTCCACCTCATCACGTCGCAGGTAAATGGCCCCCAACCAGGCCATAATCGGGCCAAAAATGGGATGGTACTTCCACTTTTCGACGGCAAAAAAGCGCCAGCGCATCACCGGAAACGCCATCAATAACACCGGCGTATCCACCACGCTGGTATGGTTCAAGACAACAATATAAGGGCCGCGCGCGGGGATATTTTCCCGCCCCACAACGGTCACACGCGCCCCCAACAAGGTACGAATAACTTGCATACTGGTACGAACGAAGCGATAACGAAATAACATAAGATAATTTCAAAAATCAATTGAGAAACGTGATTCTCGTATCACGTATCAGGTTTCACGCTGTTTGTAATGAATAGTCGGCAAAGTACGCAGGCGCGCGGCGGCTTGTTCGGCCGTCAGGTCGCGCTGTGCTTCGCCCAACATTTCAAAACCAACCATAAACTTTTTCACCGTGGCCGAGCGCAGCAGGGGTGGGTAGATATGCGCATGAAGCTGCCAATGGGCAAAAGCGGCGTCGGGCGCGGCGTCGGCAATAGGGAAAGGCGCGCCATGCCAACCCAAAGAGTACGGGAAGCTTGTCTCAAACAGGTTGTCGTACTTCGTCAGCACATTTTTGAGAATGCCGGCCAGCGCATCCCGTTCGCCAGCGGCCAGGTCAGGCAGGCGCAGCACGGGACGACGTGGCAGCAGCAGCAGTTCAAAAGGCCAGACAGCCCAATAAGGGACAACAGCCAGCCAATGCTCATTATCAGCCACCACCCGTTCCCCCGCTTCCTGTTCGACGGCCGCATAATCCAGCAGCAGCGCACGGCCGTTGTCTTCCCAATACCGCCGCTGCTGTGCATCCTCTTTGCGTGGTTCGTTGGGCAGTTGCGACAGCGCCCAAATCTGGCCGTGTGGGTGCGGGTTAGAGCAGCCCATCACAGCCCCTTTGTTCTCAAACACCTGCACCCAACGGTAAATCTGGCCTAATTCGGCCGTTTGCGCCGCCCATTCATCTACCACCCGACGCACATCCGGCAGCGGCATTTCCGGCAGCGTCAGGTCGTGGCGCGGCGAAAAGCACATCACCCGGCACGTTCCCTGCACGCTTTCCGTTTGCAGCAGAGGGTGAACGGCCGTTACCACCGTCGGCGTAGCGGGCAGCAGCGCGGAAAAGTCATTGTCAAAAACAAAGGTGTGGTCATAAGCCGGGTTACGCACGCCGCCGGCCCGTTCATTGCCGGGGCACAGGTAGCACGTCGGGTCATAGGTCGGCCGCTGTGCGCTTACCGTTTTCTCTACCTGGCCTTGCCACGGCCGTTTCATGCGGTGCGGCGAAACCAACACATATTCACCGGTCAATGGGTTATAACGTCTATGGGGATGTTCAGTTGGGTTAAACATATTACACAATCACCACCTGATTACAATAATCACAACGATCTGTGCCCAGCGCCAATGAGCCGCCACAGTGGGGGCACACAAAAGTTTCCGCCTGCACCGGCGCGCCCAGCTCGCCCAGTATGGCATTGGCATCCGCCAGTTGGCCGCGCAGCGCGCGCAGCCGCGTCAAATACGCATCCTCGGCCAATTCGCCGCGCTCATGTAAAGTCTGTAAATCCTGAATACTTTCATGCAGCATTCGCCGCCGCGCCTTTTGCGCCTCCACCGACATCGCTTGCGCGCTCACCTGCAACGTAGGGGACGGCGACAACTGTGACGGCAAATAATAGGCCACAGCG
Source organism: Anaerolinea sp. (assembly GCA_014879875.1). Classification (GTDB taxonomy): domain Bacteria; phylum Chloroflexota; class Anaerolineae; order Promineifilales; family Promineifilaceae; genus JACSRF01. The sequence goes on along the minus strand of JACSRF010000562.1, from coordinate 2,720 downwards.
GCAATGACCAGGCAAGCCAGCACACCGGCCAACAGGGGCGTATACCAGAACGGCGCCGTTTGTTTTGTTAAGGTATAAAACGTGACGCCGCCACTGTCCGCCACCAACAGACCGCTCTGCGCGCCAAATCTGGCTTCATCCAGCCGCTCAACGCTGCCCGAACCGCTGAAATCAAACAATTTTTCACCGCCAGCAGCAAACACCGTCACCTGCCCCGTATCTGTGGCAAACAGCACCAGCGGCCCCAGATCAGCGTGATTGATGCCCAAGACCTCGTTCACCTTGCCGCTGACAAAGCCGCGCCATAACTGCTGCCCATCCTGGCTGTACACCCAAACGCCGCCATCTTTGCCGCCAATGCCAATTTCCGTCGTCGCCGGATCGCCATCTGCTTCCACCGGGCGAAATTCATTGACCGCCTGCCCCAGGTTGGCCTGCCACAACACCGGCCCGCCATCATCCGCCTGATGCACGCGGAACTGCCCGGCCACGCTGCCCACCAGGATTTTGCCATCCAGCGGGCCATTCAAGGGAAAGGCGCGCAGCCGGCGCAGGCCACCGCTGGCCGTCGTTTGCCAAAGCGGCTGCCCCTGCCCATTGAGCACACTCACCGCGCCGGCCGCACAGCCACCGACGATGAGGTCGCCACCGGGCAGCGCCACCTCGTCCAGGCCGCGTAAGCTGTCGCAGTTGAGCGAGGCGCGCCATAGTTCTACACCCGTTGCCGACAGGGCCAGCAGGTCGCCCGTTTCGCTGGCGAGGATGACTTCGTGACGGCCGTCATTTTCAAAGTCAAGCGCCAGGGCACGGCTGGCGGGGCCTAAGTCGGTAGGGGCGAACTGCCACAACACCTCACCGCTGCCGGTGTAAGCCACCGCCTGCGCGCTGCCATAGGCGCCGCTGTAAGCAATGGTGTCTGGCAGGCCATCGCCGTTCAGGTCGCCTTGTGTCGTTGCCAGGGGTGGGGTGAAGGTACGGCCGTCGAGTTCCTGCCCGGCGCTGTCGAACAAACGCACGCTCCCTGGCTGCTGCACAAACACGTCGCGCTGCCCATCGCCGGTAACGTCAGTGACGTTGAGGCTGAGCGCGCCGGGCGCGTTTATCTGCCAGTTTATGCTCGTTTCATACCGTTCACGGTCGGCCATGCCGGTCATGGTCACAAAAACAGCGGTGATCATAACTACGGCCATCAAGGCCAGGGCCAGGATAAGGGGTTTTTTACCTGTCATCATTTTCTCCAAAATCGTAAATCGCAAATCGGGCATGGTTCAGAATTGGCAAAACCATCTTGACAATTCCGTAGCCGCGATTACCCCAATCGTAAATCGCAAATCGTTAATCGTAAATCGTAAATCGTAAATCCTATAGCGGTTGCAATTGGCCGTAAGCAAAGCGCAGCACGTGCAGCACGTCCCAGGCGTCAATGCCACCGGTTCGGGCAACGGCCGCATTCAGGGTGATACGGCCGTTCTCGGCCGTCGCGCGCTGGATGGCAAAGGCAGTATCGGGGATTTGGATGGGGGAGGTGGGGAACGGCCGTACCGTATACTGCTCCGGGTTGGCCGTGATCGCCACCTGCAAATATTGCTGTTTATGCGTCGAGCCAGCTTTCCACTTCTGCTTGCCGCTAATCCGGCTCCGTTTAGAATACCCTTTGCGGTCTTTCACCTTTTCAATCAGAGAGACGCGCAGCACGCTGCCATCATACAATTGCATTTTCAGGCGCAGCCATTCATCTTTGTAGTAAGCCACCGGCCGCCCGGACGGCGCCTGTTTCTGCCGTGTTTTTTTATGATCGCGGTCAAAACCGGTCAGGTCCAGCCAGCCCATCATCGTGCGTTTGGGGGCGATATCATCTTGCAGTGTGCGGATCATGTCGTGGGCAATGTCAAAACGGCCGTCAAACTGCGGCGGTCGCGCCTGGCGCGCCATCACCGACAAACCATACAAAGCGCTCAACCACAAAACCAACGTGACCAGGCTGAACGTACACAGGTTATACCCAAGCCACACATCCAGCAGCAAAAAAGGAACGCCCGCCGGGAACAACAGCCACAACCAGGTACGCGCGCGCCGCTTGCTGCTCACATGAACCTGGGTCTGCGTTTTGGCCGCAGCCATCACCGCCACAATTTGCGCCGGTTTTTCGTTGAAGTCCATGAACACAGCCTGGCTATCTTTTGGTTCAGGCGGCCTGGGGCGGTAATCGGGGGCGAGCATCTGGCGCGGCGTAGGTCTTCCTTTTGCCGCTGGCGCGGGCGACGGGGGGGGGGCCGTCGCTTCCATCTCCCAGGCGTCAACCGCTTCTGGGCCGAGACGGTCGGCGAGATGCGGCCAGGCAGAGCGGGGAACCAACTTCTTTAAGTCCGGTCCCATCTGCGCCGCGCGCTCTGGGTTCGTCTTATTCAGGGCAAAATAGCGGGCCAGCGCCGCTTCAACCCGGTCATCTACAAAACGGCCGCACTGCGGACAGTAAGCCGCACCCACAGCCAATGGCGTCGCACAAGATACACAGGCCATCTTTCCACCTTCAGGAGCCACGTGAAACGTAAAGCGTGAACACTGATTCCCACGCATCACGCTTCTTATCTGCAAGTTATAGATGTTAAGAAAAAGATTTGGCTCTTTGGGAACTCAGGGGGTTGACAGGTCCCTTCGACGACGGACGGCAGCCGTCCGCGCTCAGGGCAGGCTGTGATGCGTGACGAGTGATGCGTGAC
>JACSRF010000275.1 GCA_014879875.1 Anaerolinea sp. | reverse complement strand
ATTTAGATTGGTTCAATCTCCGAAGATTGAACCAATCTTGACCAACTTATTGAAGTGCCATTCCTAAATGCCATCGGATAACGGGATACGGGCTTCGGCCTACGGATACTAGATAGGTTTCACCTGTATTTTATGGGCCATACCGCGCCCAATGGCGACCCGCGAGCCGCGTACCGCAACCAACAATGGGCCGCCGCCATCTTGCACAACCTGCAAGGTGACGCCTCGCGTCAATCCCATTTCCGCCAAACGCAAGGTGAGCTTGTGCCCAGCCTGAATGTCCACCAACTGTAAAAGCTGTCCGGCCGTCGCCATGGCTAATGGCATGGTCGTTGCCGCGGGCGCTTCTGTGTGTGGCGTGGCAATTTGGGCGGCGCCATTGGCGCGGGAAAAAATATTACTCATGATTGTCATGGCTTACCTCAACGAAAATGTGGGCGGCAATTTCCTGACCGAGTGCGTGTATGTCGTCCCCAATTTTGATCATCAGCGGACCGTTAAAGGGGGCTATTTCTTCAAATTCTACAGGTTGTGTGGGTTGAATGTTACGGCCGGCCAGGTAGTCGAGCAGCAAGATGCTTTCCGGGTGAATGCGTGAAATGACGCCGCTGTCGCCCGGCTTCAGGTGATTGAGCGGCACGTCGGTGATCGCGGGCATTTCCCCATCGGGCGCGGGGATGGGATTGCCGTGCGGACAGGTTTGTGGGTGTCCCAGGAATACGGCGAGGGCTTCGGTAACGGCCGTATCTGTCGCATGTTCCAGGCGGCACGCATAATCATGCACCTTCTCCCACGGCAGCCCCAGATAATCCACCAGGAACCGTTCCCACAGCCGGTGACGACGAATGACGCGGCAGGCGCGCCGGTCGCCTTGCACCGTCAGGCTGACGCCCTTATACGGTATGTGGTCAAGCAAATCTTGCTTTTTCAGCCGGTGGACCATCTCCGTTGCCGAGACGGTCGAGACGCCTAACCGTTCCGCCAACGCCGCAATGGGGACCAACTCTTCACCGTCAGCCAATTCGCTGACCGTTTTTAAGTACATCTCAATGCTTTCGCTAAATGCTTCCTGTTTCATGGTTGTGTTTCCAACCGAATTATCATATCTACCAGATACAAGTTTATAAGGTTATCCTTATATTACATGATATGGTCTACCCGTAGGTAGTGACATTTGTCTCCCATTGGGGTGACATTCATCCAGATTTTTCTTGCAGCGTCTTGATTTTTTCTGGCTCGCACAAGTTTTTCTTCTTCTGCGCCACCCGGCCACATTCCAGGCAGATGAATTTGGGTGGGTCAACCAGGGCAAGATAGTCGGCCGGGTGCTTTTTCAATAATTTTGTTAGTTCACATAGCGTTTCTGACATCATTACCTCTATTATTCCAACACTACCAACAACACCCCCTCACCCGTTTCCGTAAGCAGATTGGCGCAAGGGCCAGGGTCGCAAGTGTAAGGATCAAAAATGCCCAGGCGCAAATGCACGGCCGTGCCCAATCCTGGCAGCGTATGCTTTTGTAATATGAGGTCGCCCGCCTGCCAATGAGTAAACCAGAGCCGCTGCGGATCAGCCGTGTCCCAATGGTAATCTTCAGCGATGAGCGCGCCATCAGCATCCAAGATTTGCACAAACAAACGCGCGGGCAGCGACGGTCGTTGTTCCACCCGCCAATAGGTTAACAGCGTCATCTGGTCCTCAGCGCCAACCACGTCATACCCCAACAAGCGAATTTGCTCGCCAAACAAAACAGTAGCCGGGTATTGTGGCTGCAACGATGGCGTCTGGGGGAGCGTGTACTGCACAAATGCGCCGAACGGCCGTGCCCCGCCGCCATGATCCTGCAACCAGGCTGCCCACAGCGGATCAAACTCCAAAATGGTTGGGCGCAGCAGGTGATGTCCCCCGTCAGCAGCCAGGGGCAGCAGCAGCGTCCCATCCAGCGGACTAAAATGGCTGAGGGAAAGATCATCACGGCGCAGCAGCAAGGACATCGTCGGTACATCCATCGTTTCCGGCGACCAACCGGCAATGGCGGCCGTTGTCATTGCCTCGTTTTCGTCCAGATATACCCCCATATCTGTCAGGGCAGCTTGCCAGACAAACTGGACTTCGTCGTTGTTGGGCCAGGTGTGGAAAAGGGCAACGGCCGTCCCCCACATATAGGCAGTGAACCACAACCCCAGGCACACGTAGCCAACTCTTGTGGATAAGCGCCACCTTTTTGTGGAAAACTGCCCTATTTTGTGAATAATATGTGAAACAGGTATTGACAAAACCGGCAACATCTGAATCATGCGAATAATGCTCGGCGCATCCACCGTGACCAGACTGGGGATTGCGGAGGCAGCCAGCCACAGCAGCACAAACCCATATTTGGGGGTACGCCAACGCCAGAGCATGTAGAGCACGCCCACGTAAAACAACAGCGCGCCAATCGGCTCAAACACAGGGCGGCCGGCCACATTTTGCCGCCACAACGGATCGCCATTCACGCCAAAACCGACCAATATCTGGATGGCATTGTGCAATACCGGCTGCCAATCACCGGCCAGCAGTGCGCGCAGCGGCGCGTCCACCTCGCTAATGCGATACTCCGCCCCCGGATTGGTCAGCAAATAGATAACCAATGGCGCCGCTACCAACGCATACACCAACCAGAACAAGGCCACGCCGCGCCAACGCGCCCGCAGCGTCGGCCAATCTACAACGGCCAGATAAAAGGTAAACAACCCATAAAAAATGGGGACGGCGCGCGCGCCCATGTACGTATGGAAGCTGAGACCGGCGCAAAAGCCAGACACGGCAAAAAGAACGAGGGGACTTGATGACCACAATCGCCGCGTCGCCCCATCCCAGGCGCCCCACCAAAAGTATGCAGACAGCCCGGACAGCAGCGGCAGTGTAATGGCCCGCAGCCCCAGACGGCTGTAAAAGACAGGCCAAAACAAAATGGCGATCAGGGCGGCGGCAAGCAGCGCCTCCTGGCGGCCAAAGAGGCGGCGCGCCAGGGCATAGGTCACCGCAACCAGCAGCAGGCCGGTAAAAGCGGCCGGCAAGCGCAGCGCCAGCACATTGTCGCCCAACAACGCCACAAAAGCGGCTTGCAGGTAATGAAAACCCGCTTCATGGCCGTAAGCCTGCGTAAAGTAGATGGCATGGTTGCCCGCCAGAATGGAGTGGTCAATCAGCCAGTTAGCGACTTCATCATGTTCAATGCCTGGGGGAGAACTGTTATGCAAACCGGACAGCCGTAAAACGGCCGCTGTCAATAAAATGAAGATAAGCAGCCCCTGCTGCCGATGATTTCTACCCACGCTTGTTATCCTTATCCCTGCTTGCCCGGCAAATTATACATCATCCACTTGAAGACCCGAAGGGCTTCCAAAACCCTTCACCCCGCCACCATCTCAGATTGAGAATTGCTGGCGCCATTGCGGTTATTTGACAGAATGAAGCAAGAGAGGTAGAGTGTGTAGTGAGTTTCAAGATTCAAGATGTTGTAAGTTCTGACTAAGCTTTTTGAAGACGTTGTCTGGACACACAATCTGGACAACGTTTTTTGTTTGCTGAAGTGTTGGAAACGAACACGTATCGGGATCAAGAAGAAAAAGTAATTTTAGGAAACAAGGAGTTTTCAACAATGGGTACCCAACGTGTAACCGGAACCGTTAAATGGTTTAATGATCAAAAAGGATTTGGTTTTCTTGCGCAAGCTGACGGCACTGATGTATTTGTACATCATTCGGCGATTGAATCAGAAGGATATCGCAGTCTGGCTGAAGGCGACGAAGTAGAATTTGCTATTGAGCAAGGGCCAAAAGGACCAGCAGCGACAAACGTGCGCAAAATTTAAGACGTAACGTTTATATTAAAGCAAAAAAAGAGACCAGCTTACAAAGCTGGTCTCTTTTTTTTGTGGGATACGGCCGTTTACAAAGGCCAATCACGCAGCATTCGTTCTGTTTCTTCAGAATGGCCGCTTTCGTCACGTACCATGTCTTCCAACTGTACCATCAACCCTTTATCGCCAAATGCTTCAGCCTCAAGGGCGCGCTGTGTGTAATCTTTGGTAGCCTGGCGTTCGGCGACGAGTATCGCTTCCAGCATTTCCCGGTTTGTATGCGCGGCCGGAACTGGATGTGGTTCAGTTGTCGGTTCCCCGCCCAGAGCCACAATTTTATTTGCCAGAAATTGAGCGTGCAATTGTTCGTCAGCCACCTCTGTCAGGAAGAATTGGCTGAGCTGCGGTCGGAAGGGGCCGGTTGCTTTGGCGGCATAGGTGAGGTACTGAATGATCGCGCTCAACTCACCGGCCAGGTCCTGATTCAGATTATCAATAAGTGTTTGTTTGTTCATGCGGTTCTCCTTTTACTTGAGGAATTGTGGGAGGCAGTTGGCTCCAAGTTCCATAAACATCCTGGTAATGAGGTCGTGTCTATCGCCACAGGCTTAGGCGACAGACAATCATCCTCAGTATAACGATTGTGGCGAGTTGGTACAAGCCCTGTGGCAGATAGTTGTTATTCCACTATAATATTGCTGCTCGACTACCGACTACCGATTACTGATTACCGACTACCGATTACCGATTGGAGGATTGCTACAAACCATGATCCGTATCACACGTTCGTTTATTGCCGGCGATGCGCTGGCGGACTTAATTACCCAAGAATATGACTTCGACGCGCCGGTGCAGTGCCGCTTGTTTAGCAAAATGCTGCGCACGCAGGATAATGATCATTACAAAGTCCGGGTTGGAGATCGCAAATATGCGCTGCGGGTGTACCAGGAAGGGTCACATTTACAGCGGCAGGAAGCGGACTACGAATATGAGCTGGCGTGGCTGGATTTTCTGCGCGAGCAAGGTTTGCCGGTATCGTACCCAATTCGGCGACGCGACGGCCGTTTCCTCAACAAAATCGAAGCCCCCGAAGGCGCCCGCTACTACGCGCTCTTCAGCTTTGCTGAAGGAGAACCGATGAACCCGCGCAATGAAAACCAGCTTTATGCCCTGGGCGCGGCGATGGCGAAAATCCATAAGGTCTCCAACACCTTCCAAACCAGCCACAAACGGCATGAGATGAACCTGGAATTCCTGGTGGACCGGCCGGTGGCGCGGCTCAAGCGCATTTGGGGCAATCGGCCAGAGCGACAGCATGACCTGGATTTGCTGATAACGTCAGCGGCAGAAGCCAAAGAGGAGATTCTGGGGATCATTCGCAATCCCCAATACACGGAAGATAGCTGGGGCCCAATAGGCGGCGATTTCCACAGCCATAACACCTTCTTCCGTGACGATGACAACATGACTTTCTTCAATTTTGACTTGTGCGGGCCTGGCTGGCGGGCATACGACATTGCCGCCTTTTTGCAGAACACGGATTTGTTGAACGTCTCGCAAGACCTGACAGAGGCGTTTTTTGCGGGGTATTATTCGCAACGGCCGTTATCCAACAACGAACACACCGCCATCTCCCCCCTCCTCACCATTCGCCGTGTCTGGCTTACCGCCACCTTCACCCGTGAAGACGTGCCGGTGGGGTATTCATTCATCGCCTCAGCCTGACCCTACTTTATACGAGGAGATGGTTTTATGAAAACAGTTGCCGTCATTGGCGCCGGCGCCATGGGGCGGGGCATCGCCCAGGTATCGGCGCTGGCTGGCTATGAGGTTATCCTTTACGATGTGTTTGAACCGGCGCTAAACAATGCCATCACCCTGATTACCGCGTCTATAGACAAAGGGGTAGCGCGGGGCAAGATTGAGACGGCAACGGCCGTTCGCGCCCAAAACAACCTGCGTATCACCCATTTCCTGGACGATGCGGCGCAGGCTGACCTGGTGATCGAGGCCGCCCCCGAAGACTTGAGAGTGAAACATGACATTTTCGCCCGGCTGGATGCCGTCGCTCCCCGGCACACCCTCCTCGCCAGCAACACCTCCAGCCTGAGCATTAACTCGCTGGCGGGCAGCACCCATCGCAGCGACCGCTTCCTGGGGCTGCACTTTTTCAATCCACCACACCTGATGCAGTTGATAGAAATCATTACTTGTGATGATACGAGCGCGACAACGGTGGCCCAGGCAAAGGAATATGTGGGGCGGGTGGGAAAAACGGCCGTCTTCTGCAAAGATACCCCCGCCTTCATCGTCAATCGCGTGGCACGGCCGTTTTACGGCGAAGCGTTCCGCCTATTAGGTGAAGGCGTCGCCGACGTGGCGACCATTGACCGCCTCATCAAATCCCTCGGCTTCCGCATGGGGCCATTTGAGCTGATTGACCTCATCGGCTGTGATGTCAATCTGGCCGTCACCCAATCCGTCTACGACGCCTACTTCCAGGAACCCAAATATCGCCCCCACCCCATCCAACGGCGCATGGTGGAAAGTGGCCGTCTCGGCCGCAAAACGGGGCGTGGCTTTTACGATTACCACGAATAGCAGAGTTGATGCAGGGGGACTGCAAGACGGCCGTCCCACAACCAGTTATAATCGGCGAACAAACAGAGGCATGATATGAGTCCCAAATACCCAAATCGCGTTAAAATCGCCCACTTACCCACACCCCTGCACCCGCTGGAACGGCTTAGTAAACACCTGAATGGGCCGACGCTGTATATCAAGCGTGACGACGCTACCGGGCTGGCTGCCGGCGGCAACAAAGCGCGCAAACTGGAATTTCTGGTGGCTGAAGCCCTGGCGCAGGGATGTGACCATCTGGTAACGACCGGCGCAGCGCAAAGTAACCATTGCCGGCAAACGGCCGCCGCCGCCGCGCAGTATGGCCTCGGTTGCAGCCTGGTCATGAAAGGGCATGAACCGGCCGCCAAAACAGGCAATTTGTTGATAGACGACTTGTTGGGCGCGCATATGTATTGGGCAGGGGATCAGGATACGAGCAAAGTGATGGCCCAAGTCGCCGCCGAACTGCGCGCGATGGGGCGCAAACCGTACCTCATTCCATTGGGTGGCTCGAATGTGTTGGGGGCAACCGGCTACGTGTTAGCCATGCAAGAATTGATGACGCAGTTAACGACTGCTGCCCTCAACGTAGACTTCATCGTCGTCGCCAGTGGCAGCGGCGGCACGCAGGCCGGAATGGTGTTGGGCGCCGCAGTGTATGGCTTTCGCGGCCAGATTCTCGGCGTCAGCGTCTCGCCAGAAGCGCAAGCCCTGACAACACAAATAGCGGCATTGGTCACGGCCACCGCCACCCATTTGGGGCTGGGAACCTTGTCGTTGGCGCATAAGATCAGCGTCAATGATGATTACCTGGGCGAGGGCTATGGCATGGTTGGCGAAATGGAACGGGAAGCGCTGCGCCTGGTTGCCCAACGAGAAGGTATTCTGCTCGACCCGGTATACACCGGGCGCGCTATGGGTGGTCTGATTGATCTGATTCGTTGGGGCGCTTTCACGCGCGGACAAAACGTCCTCTTCTGGCATACCGGCGGCGCGGCCGTATTGTCCGCCTTTGCCGATAAACTCAGTTAAAAACATGAACATATTAATTGCCGGTGAAATGCCTTTTTTGCAAGAAGTCGGCCAGCTTTGTATAGACGCCGGGCACGACACGACACTCTATCTGGTTGAAGATTGTCTGAGTGCGTTAGAAAGTGACGACCTGACGGACGACCTGCATCAGGTTGACATCGCCATTGAACTGCATCACGAATCGGCGACGGCAAAACAGCAGCTCTTACGCGGATTGAGCAAGGCGCTGCCCCCTCATGCCCTGGTGCTGACTTCCGCCCTCAATACCAGCGCCACGCAAGCGGCCGCCTGGGTCGTCCAGCCGCAGCGTGTGGTCGGTTTTGGCGTGCTGCCCCCGCTGGCGGCGGGTGATGTGGTTGAACTTGCCAGGGCGCTGCAAACGGATGACGCGGCGCTGGCGCGAGCGGCGGCTTTTTGGGAAGAGGTAGGGCTGGCAACGGCCGTTGTCGCCGACGGCCCTGGCCTGGTGCGCGCCCGCACCCTCTGCTGCCTGATCAACGAAGCGGCCAGCGCCCTCATGGAAGGGATCGCCAGCGCCAGCGACATAGACCAGGCGATGCAGCTTGGCGCCAACTACCCGCGCGGCCCCCTTGCCTGGGCCGATTACCTGGGGCTAGACGCCGTACTGGGCGTGATGACCGGCTTGTTTGCCGAATGGGGCGAGGATCGGTATCGGCCGTCCCCCCTGCTGCGCCGCCTGGTCATCGCTGGTAAACTGGGTCAAAAATCTGGCGAAGGCTTCTACAAAGATGAGGGATGAAGGGGAGCACAAGCATGTTGCTTAGGCAAACATTGTCACTACGATGAGCGTTAAATATTGTTACATTTGCCAGCAGCAGCCCTTTGCCGCAAGCCAGACCACTCCTGAAGCGCTCACTGAGGGAGAAATTTGCCCTATTTGCTACCAGCCCACCTGCCGCCAACACCTGACCACCGTGCGCTGGCGTTGGCGCGACAGCGGCGCAACCGATGCTGCCCTCGTTTGTCGTGATTGTCAGCGCACCTACGCCCACCGCAATTGGGACGCGTTCAATCGGGACTGGATTACGTAGTCGTATCTACAGAACTGCTGTGGCCGGTTTCCTGGCCACGCCACAGCCGCTCACTGCGGGTAAACCGGAACGTCTGGCCCCACAATTTTCTGAAACAATTGCAAGACTTCCCCCGGATTTGCATGACGCTTTTGCATCGTCTGTTTGGAAAAAATCAAGTCGCCGTTAACCCTGACTTCAAAAGCTCCCTTGCTGCCGGTGATAAATGTTAACGCCTGGATCACGTGCTGGTAATGAGAGAGTACGTCTTCTGCCGCGCGAACCGCGCGTTGCAGATAATTTCAAGGTACGCAGTATTCAATTGTAATGGTGTACTTCTTTTCCATATCGAATCTCCCAAAACATGTAATTATACAGGTACACAGAGTTCACAGAGATGGCACAGAGCTACACAGAGAGCAGAATGGCAGAAACACAGGGTTTTCTCTGCGTTCTCTCTGTGAAACTCTGTGTTTCCTCTGTGTAGCTCTGTGTTCCCAATCCGCCCCTGTATAGTTACCAAAATATACAGATTGTGTGAGGTCTATACCAACCGCCAGATACACAATACTCTATCTCATCGCCCCAACAGCGCCAACATACGATCCGGCCGATCCGTAATCAGCCCATCCACGCCCAAAGCGAGCAGGCGTTCCATATCGTCTGTCTCATCTATCGTCCAGACGTGGACGGCCATGTTATGCCGGTGTGCGTTGCGTACAAACCGCGCCGTCACCACTTGCACCTCTCCCAAAATGGGCAGCGTCGAACGTTCCGGGACCTGAATCGCTTCCCCTGGTGCGCGGAAAAGCGCGCCCAACCCCAATACGTTCAGCAGCCAGAAGCGGGTTATCTCTGGCCTGACGAGCGATGTCGCCACTTCTGGACAAGTCGCGCGCATTGCAGCAATTGTGTCCGCATGAAACGAAGGTACAAGCGTCTGTTCGGCCAGCCCATGTTCACGCAGCAATTGGCACAGTGGCGCGACAATGGAAGGTTCCGCCTGCTTGATCTCAATGTTCATTGGCATAGTGGGGAAGGCTTGCAGCACTTCCGCCAACGCCGGTATGCGAATGCCCTGTCCGCGATAGGGATACGTTTGTCCACCATCATCTGTCCAATAATGACCGGCGTCCAACGTCTGGATTTCGGCAAAGGTCATCTCCTGAACGGCGCCACGGCCATCGGTGGTGCAGTCAACGGTCGCATCGTGAATGACGACGATGACTCCATCTTGCGTGGCGTGGATGTCCATCTCCAACACATCCACCCCCAAGTCCACCGCATGTTGGAAGGCGATCATCGTGTTACTGGGGCGCAGCTTTTCGCCCCCCTGGTGAGCAATGACCATTGGCCCTTCCTGCCCGGCAAAGAAGGGGTGATCCGCGATGGGGCGCGCGCGAATCAGGAAAAAAAGGTAGACGCCGGCTGTCGCCACAAGCAGCCCAATCAAAAACCGTCCAATTTGTCGCCGCACGTTATGTCCTCCTCGTGAATTCCCCCCATTGTAACAGGTAGATGTGTGTTGAGAAATACGCACAACGGCCGTCTCCCTCCCCATCTATTGCAATCGCCGCACCGATTCTCGAATGACCAGGTTGGCGTCGAAGATTGGCGTTGCGGCTGGTTTGCCGTTGATCAAGTTGAGCAGCGCCGCAGCCGCGGCCTGGCCTAGTTCACGCGCCGGCTGTTGTACCGTTGTCAGCGGAGGAACCATGTACGCGGCGGCCGATTCATCGTCAAACCCAACCAGCGAAATGTCTTCCGGCACGCGAATACCCTTGCGGAACAGGGCCAACCGCGCGCCAAAGGCCATCTGGTCATTGGCGGCAAAAATGGCGCTAAACGGCCGTCCCCGCATCAACATCATCTCCACCGCTATCGCCCCTGACTGCCGCTGCAAATTTCCCTCCACCACCAACTGCGGATCGGCCGTCAGGCCAGCTTCCTGCAAAGCGCGCAAGTACCCCTGGCGACGATACAACACGTCTTTAACGGAATCCTGATAAAACATGGTCGCGGAAATATGCACAATATCGCGGTGTCCCATATCAATGAGATATTTGGTCACATTGTAAGCAGCCTGTTCATTGTTAACGTAGATACAGCGGTCCGGCATCGTGCGCAGTTCCCTGGCGACGACGATCAAAGGCGTTTTTGCGGTAATCGTTTGCAGCGCGCCTTCGGCTATTTGCCCGCCAATTAAGATCAAGCCATCTACCCGCCGATTAAGCAACATTTGGATGGCGCGCTGTTCCGTTTCCTCTTGCCAACGGCCGTCGGCAAACAACGGCGAATAGTTGGTATGTTCAAACCCCTGCATGATGCCCAACAAAATACCATCATAAAAGGGCGTACCAAAATTTTGCGTCAACACGCCGATAGTCATAGATTGCCCGCTCGCCAGGCTTTGCGCAAACACGTTCGGCCGGTAGTTTAGCTCGGCTACCGCCTGCATCACCGCCTCACGCTTAGCAGCGGCAACGCCGGCCGAATCGCGCAGCGCCCGCGACACGGTACTCGGCGAGACATTTGCTTTTTGGGCAATATCTAAAATCGTCACCTTGTTGTCATGGTCAATCATGCTTGCTTCCCTCGAAAATGTAGGACAAACTTTCCAGTTTGCGCTACAGATTTTCATTTGTAGCCCAGGTTAGCAACCTGGGTTACAGCTTTTTGTAAATATAGCGTGATTTGCCAAATCGCGTTACATGTTTTCTGCATACCGATCTTTCGCTTTTGTGAAACCCCTTTCAGTCGCCGCGCGAATTACCGCTGGTTTCTATCAGTTTTGCCCATTTTTGTCGCTTAAAATACAGCGATCTTAGCCCAAACATCTTGACAACCACAGAAATCCCTGCTATATTTTCTGAAAGCGTTTTCAAATATATGAAAATATAAGCGGGAAAATAAGAAATCGCTTTCGGTACGCGGACTATTGAGATGAACGCAAAAATCACGGTGAAGCAAATTAGCGAAATGAGTGGAGTGTCAATCTCAACGGTCTCGCGCGTGCTCAATAACCATCACCATGTGCGCCCCGAAATACGGAACCGGGTACAACAAGTTATTGCGGAAACAGGATACCAACCCAACCCGGCAGCGCGCTCCCTCGCCGGCTGCGAGTCAAGGATTATTGGACTGGTTATCCCAGAAACGACGGCCGTTGTCTTTACCGACCCATACTTTGCGCGGCTGATCCAGGGGGTTGCCGAAGCGTGCAAACATCACGACTACACCCTCTCGCTGTTCCTCTTTCACACCCTTGAAGATGAAGTCAAAATTGCCTCGCGCGTGTTATCACGCCAATTGTTAGATGGCCTGATTCTCACGGCCACCCAAATTGGGGACCCATTGGTGACGGATTTAATTGACATGCGCGCGCCGTTTGTGATGTTAGGTCATCATGACGCGCCGCAGGTTAATTATGTGGATACAGACAGCCATGCGGGGGCGTATACGGCCGTTTCCCACCTCTTGCGCCTCGGTTACAAGCGCATTGCCACCATCACCGGCCCGCTGAACAACATAGCGGCCGTCAAACGCCGGGAAGGGTACATAAACGCGCTGCAAAACCGTGGCCGCGCCATTGACGAAGCGCTCATCGTCGAAGCAGATTATTCCGCAGCGGGCGGCTACACAGCCATGTGGCAGCTATTGCCCCAACAGCCAGACGCCGTTTTTGTCGCCTCCGACACCATGGCGCAAGGCGCTCTCCAGGCATTACAAGCCGCCGCGTATACTGTGCCCGATGACATTGCGCTGGTCGGCTATGATGATCTACCAACGGCCGTTCACACCACCCCACCCTTAACAACCATTCGCCAACCCATCAAACGCGCCGGCGCGCTCGCCGTGACCACCCTGCTCGACATTTTGCAACACGGCGCAGAACCGGCGCGGCGGATCGTTCTCCCCACCGAATTAGTTATTCGCGAATCCTGTGGCGACAAGCGACGCGCTTAAAAGGAGGTGATTATTGACCGCAAACATATGACCAAACAATCCATAGCAACCAAACATCTTGAAAACGCTTGTAAAGCAAGTTCAAAAACTTTTTAGACGAGAATGAGGAGATTCCCAATGAAACAGTCTAGACTATATGTGTTAATCACTTTGCTGATTTTAGCCAGCATGATCTTAGCAGCTTGTGGTGGCAATAATGGCGCTGCCAATGAACCGGCCGCCGCAAATACCAGCACAGAGACAGAAGCCCCCGCAGAAGAAGCAGCGGCAGAACCGGAAGCCCCGGCCGCCCCGGCAAGTTCCACATCCGGCGGCCCCGTCCAAATCCGCTGGTTTGTCGGCCTCGGCGCCGGTTCCGACGAACCCACCTTCGCCCCCCAGCAAGCCATCGTTGACCAGTTCAACGCCTCCCAAAACGAAATCAAACTCGTGCTGGAGATCGTAGACAACGATGCCGCCTACGACACACTCGCCACCCAAATTGCCGGCGGTAACGCGCCTGATCTGGTTGGCCCGGTCGGCATTCGCGGCCGCGACAGCTTCAAAGGCGCCTGGCTGGACCTACAACCGCTGCTGGACGCCAACCAGTATGACCTGTCAGACTTCGACCCGGCCATGGTGGAGTTCTACCAGGTCAAGGAAGAAGGGCAGTTAGGCATCCCCTTTGCCATCTTCCCCTCCTTCGTCATTTACAACCAGGACCTTTTCGACGAAGCTGGCCTGGCCTACCCGCCACACCAATACGGCGCGCCCTACATTGACGCCGATGGTAACGAACGTGACTGGAACATGGACACGCTGCGCGAATTGTCCATGCAGCTCACGGTAGACGCCAACGGCAACGACGCCACCAGCGCCGACTTTGATCCCACGAGCATCGTTCAGTTTGGCTGGATGAACCAGTGGACAGACCCGCGCGGCATCGGCACCTTCTTCAGCTCTGGCTCCCTGGTTGCTGACGACGGTACCGCCCAAATTCCCGCGGCCTGGGAAGAAGCGTGGCGTTGGACTTACGATGGTTGGTGGACGGACTGGTTCATCCCCAACGGCCCCTACGGCGGCGCGGAATTCCTGCAAGGACCCGGCGGTCCATTCTCTTCCGGCAACCTGGGCATGGTGCATCTCCATCTGTGGTACGTCGCCACCTGGGCCTTGGGCGATGTGAACTTCAGTTGGGATTTAGCGGCCGTCCCCAACTACAACGGCGAAATTACCGCCAAGATGCACGCCGACACCTTTGGCATTCTCAAAGGGAGCAAAAACCCAGAAGCCGCTTTCCAGGTTTTGACCTACTTGCTCAGCCCTGAAGTAGCGCCCGAACTCCTCAACATCTATGGCGGTATGCCCGCGCGCCTCAGCCTGCAAGAAACGTGGCTGAACAACTACTTCGAGACCAACTTCCCCGGCCAGAACATAGACAAGCAGGTCGTCATTGACAGCATGGAATATGCCGATAACCCCAACCACGAAAGCTATATGCCCAGCTTCCTGGAAACGACAGACCGCTACAACGAATTCTGGAATCGCCTCGCTAACGAGGGTGGCCTGGATTTCGATGCTGAAGTGAAGCAGTTAACGGCCGCTTTGCAAACCATCTTTGCCGCTGCCAAGAATTAAAATTAACCGTAGCTCAAGAACCGCGTTCCTGCTGAGGAACGCGGTTCCTTATATAGGGTATTCAAGATGACAGCAACAACAAGCGACAGGAATCTATTAGCGGGCAGCAAGCGCAAAAAGTCTTCCAGTTTGCTGCGCTACCGGCAGCGTTGGGGCTGGATCTTCATCAGTCCCTGGATCATCGGCTTCCTGCTGTTTTACCTCCTGCCTATGATCGCCTCTTTTGTTTTCTCCCTCTACAACTTCAACCTGGCGACGCCCGATCAGGTGAGCTTTATTGGGTTCGCCAACTGGCGACGCGCCCTCGTGGAAGACCCAGAAGTCATAGGGTCCTTTGCTAAAACATTCAGATTTTCGGCCATCACGCTGCCAGCGGGTATGATTTTCGCGCTATTCCTGGCGCTGCTGCTCAATTCAAAACATGTGCGCGGCAAAACATTGATGCGCACCCTGTTTTATGCGCCGATGATGATCCCCGGCGTCGCCGCCACGCTCATTTGGAATGGCGTGCTTAACGAACAAACCGGATGGGTCAACCTGCTGCTGCAAAACATCTTTGGCATTCAAGCGGTCGGCGTGGAAGGGATTCGCTGGTTGCAAAACCCCAGCCTCATCTACTACACGTACACGGTCATGGGTTTTTGGGGCGTCGGCAATGCCATGATCATCATGCTCGCCGGTCTGCAAAACGTCCCCACCGAACTGTACGAAGCGGCCGAAATTGACGGGGCGAACTATTTCCAACGCCTCTTTCGCATTACCTTGCCCATGATCTCCCCCGTTATTTTTTACAATCTGATCATCGGCGTCATTGGCTTAATGCAATACTTTCTGGTGCCGTTTGTACTCAATCGGGGGGATGGTTCGCCACAGGGAGCGACGCGCTTCATTGCCGTCTGGTTCTACAAACAATCCTTCTCCTTCTTTAATATGGGGTATGGCGCGACCATCGCCTGGCTCATCTTCATCGTCGCCATCATCCTGACTATTGTGCTGTTTGGCTCTGCCCGCTTCTGGGTTTATTACGCCGGGTCGGAGGAGTAACCATGACAATGCCAGCAATCAAACCACGTAACTTGTTCACCTCTAAGAAGGTACGGGAAGGTATCAATAGCATTTTGCTGACTGGGTTGGGGCTTGTCGTGCTGGCAATCTTTCTGATGCCCCTGGTTTATGGCATTGTCACGTCGCTAAAGACCGATAATCAGATCACCAGCCTGGGCGCGCCCTGGTGGCCGGCGACGGCGCGCACGTTTACCCATGATGGGCGAAATTACGAAATTTACCGGGTCGTCGAATGTGATGCCGACGGCGTCCCCATCTCCTGGGGAACCGACCCTGATAATTTAACGACGCCAGATTGCGCCCATGGCGGCGAGGTTTACGATTGGGCGTTGGTCGTCAAACAGCGCGAATATGCGGAATTTATAGACCCAGAAAACCCCGAAGGCGGGCTGATCCGCTGGCAAGGGCGCTGGCGCACGCTGGAACGGGACTGGGCATTTGACGCGCAGTGGGGTAACTTCACCAAAGCATGGGAAACAATTAATTTCCCACTTCTACTGGGTAATACGTTGCTCTATGCCGTCCTGACAACGATTGGCGTGGTGGGCGCCGGCTCATTTGCCGCTTACGGCTTTGCCCGTTTCCCTCTTCCTTATAAAAAAGTTCTGTTCATGATTGTGCTGGCAACGATTATTTTGCCGGGCGCGGTGACGTTGATTCCCACGTATGCCGTCTTCAATCGCCTGGGCTGGGTGGGAACCTGGCTGCCGCTCATTGTGCCTGCATTTTTCTCCAATGGGTATAACATTTTCCTCCTGCGCCAATTTTTTATGAGCATTCCGCGCGAATTGGAGGAGGCGGCGACGATAGACGGCGCCGGGCCGCTGCGCACCTTCTTCTCGGTAATCCTGCCGCAAGCAGTACCCGCCCTGACGGCCGCCGGCATGTTTCACTTTTTCTTTGCCTGGAACAACTTCTTTGAGCCGCTCATTTACCTGGCAGGGAATCCGGACAAGTTCCCCATCACGGTCGGGTTGACCGCCTTTAACAATTTGTATTCGCAGCAGACCAACCTGATCCAGGCGGCCTCGCTGATTTCGGCCGTCTTGCCCCTGCTGCTCTTCTTCTTTGCCCAACGCATCTTCTTGCAAGGGATTGTCTTCACTGGCGTAGATAAATAACTTGAGTTTGTAACGATTGGGCCGATCCGTAAATTCTGCAAATTTGTGTTCAGAACAATAGGGAGTACAAAATGAAATCCTACAAAGGCATAATTTTATTGACAGTCGTGTTATTGAGCGCCTTGCTCACCTACACGTTTGTCACCAACCTAGCGACGGCCGCAACATTGGCCGAACCACAAACGCCAACGGCCGTTTTCCCCGTCATCGCTGATTTTGAAGGCGGCGTCCCGGCGGGCTGGTTTGTCTATGGCGACTGGGGCAACGTGACCATTGACATCACCGTGCCCACCATCGCCGACAGCGATCCCCTGGCGCTCCCCGGTCAGGTCGGGGCCAACGACATCCTTTCCGTCACCGCTAACGTGCCCACCTGGGCCGGCTTTGGGGCGGCTATCAACCCTGTGCAGGACTGGAGCGACTACGACGCCCTCAGCTTTTGGTTCTACGGCGCAAACTCCGGCGCGCTGCACGAATTAGAAATCCAGACCGCGCCTGGCGACGACCGCCGCGCCGAGTTTACAGACAATTTCACCGGCTGGCGGCAGATTATCCTGCCCTTCTCCACTTTCGGCGCCGGCGGCGCTTATGATGTCACCCAGGTAGACAACTGGGTCTTTGTGCTCGATGGCACGATTGGCTCCTTCAAATTAGACCATTTGCAATTAGTCAACCTGCAACCCTTCGCCGACTTTGAAGGGGGCGTCCCGGCCGGCTGGTTTGTCTATGGCGATTGGGGCAACGTGACCATTGACATCACCAACCCCACCATCCCCGACAGTGACCCCCTGGCGCTCCCCGGACAGGTTGGCCCGAATGACATCCTCTCCGTCACTGCCAACGTACCCACCTGGGCCGGCTTTGGCGCCGGCTTCAATCCGGTGCAAGATTGGAGCGACATGCAGGGTGTCAGCTTCTGGTTCTACGGCGAAAACTCCGGCACGACCCACGAGTTTGAAATCCAAACCGCCCCCGGTGACGACCGCCGCGCCGAATTTGTAGATAACTTCACCGGCTGGCAGTTGATCACCCTCCCCTTTGCCGCCTTCGGCGCGGGCGGCGCTTACGACGTTTCCCAGGTAGACAACTGGGTCTTTGTGCTGGATGGTACGGTCGGTTCCTTCAAAATAGACCACCTCAGCGTCTATGGCGACGCCGGGAATGTGACCTTGCGCGTGCAGTTTGCAGAAGCCGCCTACGCCGTCACCGAAGGCGATCCCGTCACCCTCACCGTCACCCTCAACGCTACCAGCACAGAGACCATCACCGTGGAGTATGCAACGGCCGATGGTACCGCCACCGGCAGCGATTACGTACCGGTCAGCGGGACCCTCACCTTCCTGCCCGGCGCGTTGGCGCAGCAGATTGTCATTGCCACCATAGACAACAACAGCCAGGACGGCAGCCGTGACTTCACCGTGCAGCTCGCCAACCCGGTCAATGCCGAACTGGGCGCGCGCGCCGTCGCCACCGTCACCATTCAAGACAACGAAGCGCCCAACCCCAGCAAAATGGTCGTCATAGACGATTTTGAGGACGGCCTGCCCAGCGGGTTAGACGGCAACGGCATCGGCATTGGCTTTGTCACCTGGGGCGACACCTGGAACGGCACGGCCGTTGCCATCACCACCACCAGCACCAGTGCGGCAGCCATTGACCCCGTGCCCGGCAAAGCGGAGACCAACCAGGTCATCAACCTGGAATCCATGGTTGTTGGCTGGGGCGGTTTCACCCACGCCTTTGAGAATGAAACCGTAGATACCTGGGTCAGCCAGGATTGGCGCGGCTACGAGGGCATTGCCTTTTGGTACTACGGCACAGGCACGGGCACAGTCGTCTTTGTAGACGTAGCCGAAAATCGCAACCCCGGTTCCACCAGCGACGACGCCGAACGGTGGAGCTATGAATGGGTAGACAATACGGCCGGCTGGCAGTTCATCGCCATCCCGTTTGCCGACCTGACGCGCAAGGACATCGGCAACGGCGCGCCCAACGACGGCTGGACGGGCGAGGAAGTGCATGGCTGGGCGCTGGGTACAACCGGAACCGGCGGCAGCACGGAAAACCGCTACGTGGATGATTTCGGGCTGCTGGTGCGCGTCACCGTGGTAGATGATTTTGAAAACGGCCTGCCCAGCGGCACAGACGCCAACGGGTTGGGCATCGGCTTTGTCACCTGGGGCGACACCTGGAATGGCACGGCCGTCGCCATCACCACTACCAGTACCCTCTCCGCCGGACTCCCCGCTGTGCCCGGCAAAAGCGACGCCAATCAGGTCATCAACCTGGAATCCCTGGTCGTCGGCTGGGGCGGCTTCACCCACGCCTTTGAGAATGAAACCGTAGATACCTGGGTCAGCCAGGATTGGAGCAGCTACGAGGGCATCTGCTTCTGGTATTACGGCGCCGGGTCGGGCACAACGGTCTTTGTAGACGTGGCCGAAAACCGCAACCCTGGCTCCACCAGCGACGACGCCGAGCGTTGGAGCTATGAATGGACGGATGACGCGGCCGGCTGGCAGTTGATAGAGATCTCCTTCGCCGCCCTGACGCGCAAGGACATCGGCAATGGCGCGCCCAACGACGGCTGGACGGGCGAGGAAGTGCATGGTTGGGCATTGGGTACAACCGGCACGGGCGGCAGCACGGAAAACCGCTACGTGGATGATTTCGCCGTGTATGGCAGCATAGGCGGCGCGCAAGAGCTGCGGCTGACGTTTGACGCGGCGCGATATGCGGTGGTGGAAGGGGAAACGGCCGTTATCACCGTCACCCTCAACATGACCGCCGCCCACCCCGTCACGGTCGCTTACGCCACCGCCGAAGGGTACGCCACGCCGGAGCGGGATTACACCCCCGTCAGCGGCGTGCTCACCATCCCCGCCGGTGAACTGGCGCAAACCTTCACCGTGCCCACCCTCGATGACGCCAAACACGAAGGGGACGAAAATGTGATGCTCACCCTCTCCAACCCGGTCAGCGTCACCTTCGGCTTCCAGCGTCGCGCCATGCTCACCATCCTCGACGACGACCCGGCCGACCCGGCGCTCGTCCACGACTTTGAAGGCTTCCACTCCTTCCTGGACAGCAGCGGCGCCGTCAACTTCACCATCACCGAGTTGATGGCCGGCGACGCCAACGCCCGCCCCGGCCAGGACACCTACGAACAGGTGTTGACTGTGGAATACGACGCCAGCAGCGGCGCGGCGCAGTTCACGCAAACCTTTGTGCAAGCCCAGGATTGGAGCAGCTACGCAGGGTTGAGCTTCTGGTATTACGGCAGCGGCAGCGGCGACACGCTCGCGGTGGAACTGCTGGACAATCAAATCACGACGACGGCCGACGTGCCCGCCTCAGAGTGGGCGCTGGTCTGGAACGATGAGTTCGACGGCGCGGCCGGTACGCCGCCCAACCCCAACGTCTGGCAGCATGAGATCGGCGATGGCACGCTGAACGGCATCCCCGGCTGGGGCAACAGCGAGTCGGAGTATTACACTGACAGCACGGAGAATGCGGCGTTAGATGGCAGCGGCAACCTGGCGCTGACCATGCACAAGTTAGACCCGGCCACCACTGACCTCGCCTGCTGGTATGGCCCGTGCGAGTACACCTCCGCGCGGTTGATTGCGGCGGATCGGATGGAATATGAATACGGCCGTATCGAAGCCCGCATTCAAGTGCCCACCGGCGGCAGCGGTCTCTGGCCCGCCTTCTGGATGCTGGGCACAAATATCGGCGAAGTTGGCTGGCCTGATTCTGGCGAAATTGACATCATGGAATACGTCAGCCGCATCCCCAACGAAATCTTCGGCACCATTCACGGCCCCGGCTACTCTGGCGGCGCGTCCTTTGGCAGCACCTACGACTTTGGCGAACCGGTCGCCAACGATTACCATACCTACGCCGTCGAATGGAGTCCCGACAAGATTGACTGGTACGTGGACGGCATTCTCTACCACAGCGCCGCGCCAGACGACGTAGCCCCCAACGAATGGGTCTTTAACCATCCCTTCTACATGATCCTGAACCTGGCGATTGGCGGCAACTTCGGCGGCGGCATTGACCCGAACATCGTTTTCCCGCAGCAAATGTTGGTGGACTATGTGCGCGTTTACCAGGCAGAGGACACGGCCGAACGTTTTGAGGCTACTTTTGTAGACAACTTCACCGGTTGGCGTAAAATTACGCTGCCCTTCGCCGACTTCACGCGCAGCGCCGACCAACCCGCCGGCGCGCCGGATGACGGCCTGAACCTGACTGAAGTCTGGGGCTATGGCGTGAAGCTGCCACAAGGCAGCAGCGGCCTGTTCCACCTGGATCGGGTCTATCTGGAAACGGAGCTTCCCGTGTACCGGTACTTCTTCCCGGTTGTGATGCGGCCGTAAGAGAGGGGTGTGGCGCGTGGTTTTTGCCACGCGCCACACTGCAAACCGGTAACGCGATAGTTCGGCTGCGCTCACCACAAGTTTGGCTCAACTCATTGGAAACACACCCTTTGGCAAATCAGGCTGCGCCATCAAGGAATATATGAACAAGCGCGTTTTTTGGTTATTGCTGGGTGGGCTGCTGTTGGCGGCTTGCAGCAATGGCATGGCAGACTCCCCGGCAACGGCCGTTCCCCAACCCACACCCTCGCCCATCGGCTACCGCGACGGGTGGGACCTGGTCTGGCACGACGAATTCGACGGCCCAGAGATTGACGCCGCAAACTGGACGCATGAAATTGGCGGCCACGGTTGGGGCAACGGCGAAAACCAATACTACACCGACGCCGCCGACAACGCCTTCATCGAAGATGGCAAACTGGTGATCCAGGCATTAGAGCAAAACATCCTCGGCAAACGCTTCACCTCCGCGCGGCTGATCACCAAAGGCAAGGTGGAAGTGACCTACGGCCGTATCGAAGCCCGCATCCAAATCCCCACCGGGCAGGGTATCTGGCCCGCCTTCTGGATGCTCGGCAACGACATTGACCAGGTTAGCTGGCCCTACTGCGGCGAAATTGACATCATGGAAAACATCGGCAGCGAACCGGGCATCATTCATGGCACGCTGCATGGCCCCGGCTACTCCGGCGGCAATGGCGTCGGCAAATCCTATACACTGCCCAACGGCCGTCCCTTCGCCGACGATTTTCACGTGTACGCCATTGAATGGAAACCGGCGGCCATCCGCTGGTACGTGGACGATATGCTCTATAACACCGTCACCGCGGACGACCTGCCCGGCGCGTGGGTGTACGACCACCCCTTTTTTATTTTACTCAATGTGGCTGTGGGCGGCCGTTGGCCCGGCCCTCCCGACAACACCACTGTCTTTCCACAGCGCATGACTGTAGATTATGTGCGCGTGTATGAACGGCCGTGAACCGTGAACCGTGAACCGTGAGCCGTAAACCGTGAACCGTAAACCGTGAACCGTAATCCGTAAACCGTGAACCGTAATCCGTAAACCGTGACTCGTGAACGGACAACGGACAACGGATAACGGATAACGGACAACAAACTATCCCAGGCAACCTATGACAAACACCACCCTCCACCTCGGCAACACGCCTGTTTGGGTGAATGAAGCACAACCCAGCGGCGAATATGTCCAGCTTCTTGGCGAAACCTACTACCGCATCGCCCACGTTGACCAGATGCCTCCCTTCTTTATGAGCCTGGTCAGCGGCGCGGATCATTGGTTGTTCATCGCCAGCAATGGCGGGCTGACGGCCGGCCGCGCCAACGCCGATTCCGCCCTCTTCCCATATGAGACAGAAGACAAAATCATCGCCCACCGCGAGCAGACGGGCGGCAAAACGATGATGCAGGTGACGGTCAACGGCCGTACCCACCTCTGGCTCCCCTTCTCCAACCAATACACCAGACTCTACCACCGCGAGCGCCACCTCTACAAAAACATCCCCGGCAACAAACTCATCTTTGAAGAGGTCAACCACGACCTGGGGCTGACCCTGCGCGTCGCCTGGCGCACCGGCGACCGCTTCGGCTTCATCCGCACCTGCTGGCTGCGCAACGACAGCGACCAAACCCGCCAGGTCTCCTTGCTCGATGGCTTGCAAAACCTGCTGCCCTACGGCGCAACCAACGCCCTACAAAGCAGCATGAGCAGCCTGCTGCACGCCTACAAGCGCAGCGAACTCGACCCAGAGAGCGGCCTGGGCATCTTCGCCCTCAGCGCCACCCTCACCGACCAGGCCGAGCCGAGCGAATCACTGCAAGCGACCGTAGCCTGGCAGGTGGGGCTGGAGAATCCCGTCCATCTGCTGTGTGTAGACCAGGTAGCGGCGTTTGGCGACGGCCGTTCCCTCATCCCCGAACAAGACAGCTGCGGCAAAGCGGGGGCGTATCTCGTCAACGCCACCCTCACCCTGCCGCCGGGTGAGAGTCACCGCTGGCACATCGTCGCCGATGTCAACCAGGACAGCGCGGCCATCACGCGCCTGGTCCATTGCTTGCGCCAGGCGCGCCCGGCCATTGAGCGGCAGCTTGAAGCGGATATTGCGGAGAACACGGCCGTTCTGCAACGCTATGTCGCCGCCGCCGATGGTTTACAGCACACCGCCCAAGCCACCACAACCGCCCACCACTTCGCCAACGTCATGTTCAACATCATGCGCGGCGGCATCCTGGCCGATGGCTACCAGGTAGAGCGGCGCGACCTGCTCAACTTCATGCAGACGCGCAGCCGCGCCCTGCTAGCCGCTCAGGCTGATTGGTTCGCCGCCCTGCCCGCCCATCTGCCCATCGGGGAGTTGTATGCGCGCGCCGCCGCCAACGGCCGTCCCGACCTCATCCGCCTCTGTTACGAATACCTGCCGCTCGCCTTCAGCCGCCGCCACGGCGACCCCAGCCGCCCCTGGAACCATTTTTCCATCAACCTGAAACAGCCCGACGGCTCCCCGCGCCTCGATTACCAGGGCAACTGGCGCGACATCTTCCAAAATTGGGAGCCGTTGACCCTGGCTTTCCCCGGTTACATTGACGGGGTGATCGCTAAATTCCTCAACGCCACTACCGCCGACGGTTACAACCCGTACCGCGTCACCCGCGACGGCATTGAGTGGGAGATCCCCGAACCGCACAACCCCTGGGCGAACATCGGCTACTGGAGCGACCACCAGATCATTTACCTGCAAAAGCTGCTGGAAATCGCCGAACAAAGCGCTCCTGGCGTGCTGTCTCGCCTGGGCCAACGTCCCATCTTTGCCTATGCCAATGTCCCTTACCGCCTCAAGCCTTACGCGGACATGTTGGCCGATTGGTCCAACACCATCACGTTTGATTGGGAACAGGAGCGGGTTATCGCAACGGCCGTCGCCCAATTCGGTACCGACGGCCGTCTCCACCGCAGCGCCGACGGGCAAGTCATCCACGCCACGCTCACCGAAAAGTTATTGACGCTGCTGCTGGCCAAGCTCACCAACCTCGTCCCCGACGGCGGCATCTGGATGAACACGCAGCGCCCGGAATGGAACGACGCCAACAACGCCCTGGTGGGCAAAGGGTTGTCGGTGGTTACGGCCGCTTACCTGCGCCGCTTCATCGCTTTCTGGCAAAACCAGTTAGCCGGGGCCGAAGACGAGAGCTTTGCGGTGAATACGGCCGTCGCCACCCTCTTCGCCGCCGTGCAAACCACCCTCTGCGCCCATCAACCCCATCTGCAAAGCGGCTTCACCAACCAGGCGCGCCGCGCCATCATGGATGAACTAGGCGCGGCGGCCACCGCCTACCGCGCCGATATTTATGCCAATGGGCTGCCGGAGACGCAAGTCGCATTAAGCGGACAGTCTGTGAGCGACCTCTTGGCGCTGGCTCAAAGCTACGTCGAGCAGACTTTACGGGCCAACCGTCGTGACGATGGACTGTACCACGCCTACAACATTTTGCGCCTGGCGGATGGGGAAACGGCCGTTGACCACCTCTACCCCATGCTCGAAGGGCAAGTCGCCATTCTCTCCTCTGGGCTGCTGGCTCCCGACGAGGCGCTGGCGCTGCTGCGCAGCTTGCGCCACAGCGACCTTTACCGCGCCGACCAGCATTCTTATATGCTCTACCCCAACCGGCGCCTGCCCGGCTTCCGCCACAAGAACAATGTGCCTGCTGCCCGCGTCGCCGGCCGGCAATTGGTGGCAGCATTGGCAAAAAATGGCGACCGGCGGCTGCTGGTGCAGGATGAAGCAGGAGATTTCCATTTTAACGGCCGTTTCCGCAACGCCAATGACGCGCGCCGCGTCCTGGACATGCTGGCTCAGGAACCGGCATACGCGGAACTGGTCACCGCCGAAGGGCAGTCCATCCTCGATTTGTTTGAGGAGACCTTCAATCATCGCGCCTTCACCGGCCGTTCCGGGACCTTTTTCGCCTACGAAGGGTTGGGCAGCATCTACTGGCACATGGTCGCCAAACTGCTGCTGGCGACGCAAGAGTGTTACGTGCAGGCGGTGCATGATGGGGCGGATACGGCCGTGACCAACGCCCTCGCCGCCGCCTACTTCGACATCCGCTCCGGGCTGGGCTACCACAAATCACCCACCGTCTACGGCGCATTCCCCACCGATCCCTACTCGCACACGCCCCTGGGGCGGGGCGCGCAGCAGCCCGGCATGACCGGCCAGGTGAAGGAGGAAATCCTCACCCGCTGGGGCGAATTGGGCGTCTTTGTGCGCAATGGCACGCTTCATTTTGCCCCCACGCTGTTAGACCCTGACGAATTTTCGTCTGCGCCGGGCGACTTTTGTTACATAGACCTGACCGGTCAGCGCCAAAGCCTGCCCCTCCCCGCCGGGTCGTTGGCCTTTACCTTTTGCCAGACGCCCATCGTCTACACACGCAGTTCGGAGGCGCAGATTGAAGTGATGTATGGAGACGGCCGTTCTGCGTGCATCTCAGCGATGGCGCTGGATACAACCACCAGTCATCATATCCTCAGCCGCAATGGTCTGGTAAAATGGGTCCACGTTAGGCGCTAACAGCGCCAAGATGCTGAATCCTTCGCTGCACTCAGGGACGAAGATATCCTGAGTCTATCGAAGGAATGACAATCCGCGGACTAATTTGTAAAGGACATCTTCTGCTTTTTGAACCATGCCGAAAAAAGCCATGACAACATTTAATCGTCGTATTTATTCAGGCGTTGGGGAGATGGCCGCCGACCTGGCGTGGCCGCTGCGCCACCGGCGCGCGCTGCGGCAGGCAATGCGCGGCGGGTTGGTGTCTCATGCCTTTCGCGAGCGGCTGATGATGGCGGTAACGGCCGTTAACCAATGTCGCTACTGTTCCTACTTCCACGCCCAAGAGAGCCTGCGCGCCGGCCTACCCCCGGACGAAATCCGCCAGCTATTGGATGGCAACGTCAACCAGGCCCCGGCGGAAGAACTGCCCGCGCTGTTGTATGCGCAACATTGGGCGGAAAGCAACGGCCGTCCCGACCCGGCCGTCCGCCAACAATTACTCGACAGCTACGGCCAGGAGCGAACCGAAGCCATCGAAACCGTGCTGCACATGATCCGCACCGGCAACCTGCTCGGCAATACCACCGATTGGCTGCTGCACAAACTCTCTTTTGGACGGATGGGAGGCGTGAAACGTAAAAAGTGACCAGAGGCGCTTTGCGCTTCATGCATCACGTTTCACGTAAAACCCCGCGAAATCTGCAATTACACGGAGTGGCACGGAGACTACACGGAGTGGCACGGAGACTACACGGAGTGGCACGGAGACTACACG